>NZ_KB895706.1:0-116679 GCF_000374965.1 Bacillus sp. 95MFCvi2.1
CTTTTAAAAGCAGTAATGTAAGTTCATTATTCCGCAATTATTTATAAAAATTATCATACAAATGATCTGTATATCAAAGATGAATTGATGTGCAGATCATTTGTATGAGCAAAGTCCCTTTAGCATTATGAAGGGATTTTTTTAAATTTCTACATACTTGAGGTTCCATCACATCAACATCAAGTTAAAGCACTTTTAAAACATTGAAAAGTGCTTTTTTATTATAAATACGAATGTAAACTTTTAAATATTTGTTTACATTCATTTCCCTTGATTTTATTGACTTTATCGCAACTTACCCATTTTCCTCAAAAATGACTAGAAAAGTATATATTCAAAACACTGTAAATAAAGAGGTGTAAAATCCATAAACAAAAAAACACATCTCATTGATGTTCAATCCATACCAAGATCACAAATTACCTTAAAATACATTGTCATTAATAAAGAAAAGAAAGATAATATACTTTATACTTTTTCCATCTAATACTATTAACTTTATAAAACAAAATATTATAAATGAAAAAATTAATAACAGGAGAACATGCATGGAGACAAAATTACAGCAAATTAAAATATCCTGGAAAGAATTTATTTTAGGAACATTGTTAGTCAACTTTATAGCAATAATAATTATAGGTATTCCATTAAAAATGACCAGTTCATTAAATTTCATTCAACAAAAATTTAACAATGATAGTCTTATAATTGTACAAGATTTTATATTTGATATTTTTTATTTATTTATATTGATTCTGTTTATATTAAAATATACACCTTTTCAAAAAATAATTATATCTGTATGCAATATCAAACCTTTATATTCATCTCAAACATATCTATATATTTTATTAGTATATATAATCGATACTTTTATCGATAAAATAACAAATTTATATTCTTATTCTGCTGAAATCCAAGCTGAACATTTAGGAATAGAAAATTTATATGAGCAATCATTCACTATTAATATAATTGCTATCCTATCAATTGCATTAATAGGACCAATTCAAGAAGAAATTATATATCGTGGGATTATACTTAAATTTTTTGAAACAAAATATTCTTTTCTAGCTGGATTAATCCTATCTAGTTTACTATTTGGAATTGCTCATAACTACGATATCGCATTTATTATTTCTGCAACAGTAACGGGAATCATGTATTCATTACTCTACAAAAAAACAAATTCCATTTTCCCTTGCATAATAGCTCATATTACTTACAATCTTTCTACATTTTTATAGATTATACTAAATATTATGTAAGTGGCTGTACGAAATGCTTTGAATCCTAACATCGTGGAACAAGATCATCGCTTGCATACATGACGTTCATGCCTTGTGCCTTATCACCTAAGTTTCCGCCATCGTTCCTTTTCGATATTGTTCTATTGGTTCATAGGAAACAATAGAAATAATTAAAACAAAATAACTCCATCCCCAAAATACATACTGTAAATTTAAACAAACATATAAATAGACCTTTATCTCAAATTTTATAAGTTCGAGATAAAGGTCTATTTTAAAACTTACATAATTAATACGCCTTGCCCCAATACACCATATGCTCTGCTTTCTTCCCACAGCATACACATTCTTGTACTAATTCTTCTTGCTCAAATGGTATACAACGCGATGATACTCCTGCTTCTTCTTTTAATTTTTCTTCACAAGCCAGCTCACCACACCACATTGCCTTAATAAACCCTTGCTTTTCATCAGCCGCTTGCTTCATTTCCTCAAAGGCTGTAACACTATATGTGTTTTCATCGCGAAATGCCTTTGCTTTATTAAATAGAGAATCGTGAATCTCATCAAGTAATGATGTGATACGCTCTTCTAATTGATCCATTGATACGAACTCTTTTTCCTTCGTATCGCGTCTGACAAGTACCACTTGATTCTTCTCTATATCTTTTGGACCAACTTCTAATCGAATTGGAACACCCTTCATTTCATACTCGTTAAATTTCCAACCTGGCGTTTTATTACTAGCATCTATTTTTACGCGCGCAACTTTTTGAATACGTCCTTGTAGCTGGGTTGCCTTTTCTAACACACCTTCTTTATGCTGAGCAATTGGTACAATAACAACTTGTACTGGTGCTACTTTTGGCGGCATCACTAGCCCGTTATTATCACTATGAACCATAATAAGTCCACCAATCATTCTTGTTGATACGCCCCAAGATGTTTGATGTACATATTGCCATTTTCCATTACGATCTAAAAATTTAATATCAAACGCTTCAGAGAAATTAGTCCCAAAGTTATGAGATGTTCCTGTTTGAAGCGCTTTTCCATCATGCATTAAACTTTCAATCGTATATGTTGCTTTCGCCCCTGCAAATTTTTCTTTTTCCGTTTTCTGTCCTTTAATTACTGGAATTGCTAAGTAATCTTCACAGAAAGAGGCATACAGGTTTAAAATGTTTAACGTTTCTTCTTGAGATTCTTCTGCCGTTTCATGAATTGTATGACCTTCTTGCCATAAAAACTCAGTTGTACGAAGAAATGGTCTCGTCGTTTTTTCCCAACGGACAACCGAACACCACTGATTATATAATTTAGGTAAATCATTATAAGACTGGACAATTTTTGAAAAATGCTCACAAAATAAAGTTTCAGATGTTGGACGAACGCAGAGTCGTTCCGCTAACTTCTCGTCTCCTCCATGTGTAACCCATGCTACTTCAGGTGCAAATCCTTCCACATGATCCTTCTCTTTTTGTAGTAAGCTCTCTGGAATAAACATTGGCATATACACATTTTCATGACCGGATTCTTTTAGTTTCCCATCCATCACTTTCTGCATATTTTCCCATAACGCGTATCCATACGGACGTAAAATCATACATCCTTTTACACTTGAATAATCAACTAACTCAGCTTTTTTCACAATATCGGTATACCACTGCGCAAAGTCTTCTTCCATTTTTGTAATAGCTTGAACTTGTTCTTTTGCCATATTCTTTTCCTCCTTTAGAAAATAAAAAAAGCCCGTGTCCCCTAAATAGGGACCGAGCTTTTGCCGGCGTTACCACCCTGATTCATGCACAAATAAATTGTACATGCTCTCTTTTTGATAACGGGAACTTCCCGCTGCATATGCAGAACGCAAAGGTAGGTTCCATATCGCCTTTTTAAGAATCTTCCAGCCAAATGGATTCTCTCTCTAGAAAAAAGGTGGGACATGTACTAATCCTTTTTCATCGTTATAACGAAATAAATTTGTTGAATATCATAATATAAATTCTATTTTAAAACAATAGCTAATTTTCTTATTTTTATATATTCTTTTCGTTTTTTTCTGTTTTATACTGAATTTACACATAATTTTTCCGAAAGAGTTTTACAAATTGATGAGTAATCATACCGATGATTGTTCCCACTAAAACAAAGAAACATGCAATACCATAACCCATTCCATCCCATCCTCCAATAGCGAAGATAGTAAAAGGAAAGAAAGCTAAACAAAGGAGAATTAAAATAAGTGCAAATATAATATCAAACGGTCTCTTTGGAAATTGCTTCTTTAATAAAAATGAAACAGCAAATACAATGAGAATTGTTACAGCTCCAATTATAAAAAACACTTCAAATCCATTCATTCCATATCCTCCTTCCATCAATTTCCCTATAATTATTATATGTTTTAAAATTCAAAAAATAAACAATAAACCTTCCTCATGGATGATTTTTTATAATCAGATATTAATAGTGATATACAATAATAAGTATCATAAAATTTGCAGGGATCTACTAAATGTCCCTTATCAATTTTTTATTTTCGCCCTAAGCAATTTTACAATTTGATGAAGTAACATTCCAACAACTGTTCCAATTAGTATAAAGAAACATAAGAAACCATATGCCATACCTTCAAATCCACCAATAAAAAATAACGTGATTAGAAAACAAATTAGACAAATTATAATGATAATAAGACCAAACGTAATATCAAATGAGCGATTCGGAAAGCTTTTTCGTAACATGAACGACACAAAGAAAACAACAATTACTGTTAGGATACTAATTATTAAAAAGGTTTCCATCTTTCTTCCCCCTTGATTTCTTCTTACGCACATTATACTCTTATCAGTCTGAATATATAAAAAATACTTTCTTCTCCGAAAGATATTTTTATTACTAGGTATTAATAGTAATATATAATAATAGGTTATATAACAGGAGGTATACACAATGGGCAAGCCATTAACAAATCATGTAATTGTTTTATCTTTTGACTGTTTATCAGCTTTAGATTTTCCTATATTACAAGAACTTCCTCATTTTCGGTCTTTAATAGAACAAGGTGCAATTGCAAAAAAAGTAGAAGCTATTTATCCTTCTGTAACATATCCAAGTCACGCCACTATTGTAACTGGTAACTATCCTAACAAACATGGTGTTGTAAGCAATACATTACTTCAGCCTGGCAGGGAATCACCAGATTGGCATTGGTACCGCCGTTCTATTAAAGGAACGACATTATATGACGAGGCACGAAAAGCGAATTTAACAACAGCTGCACTTCTATGGCCTGTTACAGGAAGAGCAAAAATTGACTACAACTTACCTGAAATTTTTCCAAACAGACCGTGGCAAAATCAAGTTCTTGTTTCATTATTTAGTGGAAGCCCGTTGTATCAGCTAGATTTAAATCGTCGTTTTGGCCATATTAGAAAAGGGTTGTCACAGCCCGAACTTGATGATTTTGTCCTCGCCTCAGCCGTACATACCATACAAACAAAAAAACCGAACGTCATGTTTGTTCACTTTACAGATTTAGATACACAAAGGCATTATCATGGATTTTCTTCTACAGAGACAACAGCTGCTATTCAGCGGCACGATGAGAGACTGGGGAAGATTATCAAAGCATTAAAAGTAACTGGTATATACGAAGCAAGTACAATTATTGCCCTCGGTGATCATAGCGCTCTAAGTGAGAATAAGGCTATTCAATTAAATGTTCTTTTCCATCAAAAAGGACTCATTTCAGTAAATCAAGATGGCAAATTAACAAACTGGAAAGCTTATTGCCAAAGCTGTGATGGCTCTGCTTATGTACATGTAAAGGATAAAAATGATATCCAAACTATACAAGTTGTCCAACACCTTCTTGAAGAACTCCTTCAAGATAAACAAAATGGAATCGAATTTATCCTTCATGATGAAGGCGCAAAAGAGCGCGGTGCTGATGGAAACTGCCTTTTTATGCTTGAAGCAAGAGAAGGCTATTACTTCACCGAAAACTACACAGGAGAGTTTATAAAAGAAATCTCGGAAAAAGATGTAACTCCCAGTAAAAAATACACGTTCGGTACGCATGGCTATTCTCCAACAAAACCAAACTATGAGACCATCTTCATCGCCGCTGGAAAAGGCATTCGCCAAGGTGCAATTATTCCTTATATGCGTCTCATTGACGAAGGACCGACCATTGCACGGTTGCTCGGATTATACCTTGGTGAAACTGACGGAACTATAATAGAGGATTTACTTCAATTGTAAAGAAATGTGTATCTATGTAAAAAATACGTAAAACTTACCTCTGTTTCTCTTTTTCCTATTTCTATTTTTGTACACTAATGTTAGAACGACTATAAGGAGGAACATTCTATGAAAAAAATGTCCAGACAAGAAAAAAGCTGGATATTGTATGACTGGGCCAACTCGGTATACTCGCTCGTCATTACAACTGCACTATTTCCTATTTATTTCAAAGCTGCTGCAAAAGAAGCAGGTCTATCTGGAGCAACTTCAACAGCTTATTGGGGATATGCAAATTCTCTCTCAACACTTTTAATTTCTATTCTCGCTCCTATTCTCGGTACAATTGCCGATTATAAAGGCTTTAAAAAACGCTTTTTCACATTCTTTTTTGGACTCGGTATTATATTTACAAGTATGCTAGCTGTTGTTCCAACATCACAGTGGTATTTACTACTAGGCTGCTATATGCTCGCTTTAGTTGGATTTGCTGGAGCAAACATTTTCTATGATGCATTTTTAGTAGATATCACAACAGAAGATCGAATGACCCGAATTTCAACTCGTGGTTTTGCATTAGGCTATATCGGAAGTACAATTCCATTTATTGGATGCCTCACTCTAATTATCCTTGCCCAAAAAGGAACAATCCCATTATCAGTTGGTATCGCCAGTCAAATTTCCTTTGCAATTACAGCTCTTTGGTGGGGATTATTTACGATTCCGATGCTCAAAAATGTGGAACAAACGCATTATATTGAAAGGCATCCAAAACCGATCACAATGAGTTTTAAGCGCCTAGCTAATACATTTAAAAATATCCGTCAATATCGCACTGTATTTTTGTTCTTGCTTGCTTATTTCTTCTACATTGATGGCGTCGATACAATTATTACAATGTCCACAGCTTATGGCACAGACCTTGGTATTAGTGCGACAAACTTACTTATTATTTTATTTGTAACACAAATTGTCGCTTGTCCATTCGCCTTGGTGTATGGGAAACTATCTGAAACGT
The DNA here is from genome assembly GCF_000374965.1 of Bacillus sp. 95MFCvi2.1. NCBI lineage: Bacteria > Bacillati > Bacillota > Bacilli > Caryophanales > Bacillaceae > Bacillus > Bacillus sp. 95MFCvi2.1. Next base: position 6,517 of record NZ_KB895706.1, read on the forward strand.
TCAAAGACAAGAAAATGCTTTATGTCGGTGTTATTATTTATATCATTATTTGTGCATACGCTTATTTCTTAAAAACAACACTCGACTTTTGGATTTTAGCAATGCTTGTCGCAACTTCTCAAGGCGGAATTCAAGCGCTCAGCCGCTCATATTTTGCAAAGTTGGTACCGAAAGAATCTGCAAATGAATTCTTCGGATTCTATAATATTTTCGGTAAGTTCGCAGCTATTATGGGACCCGTATTAGTCGGTGTAACAACTCAGCTAACAGGAAGAACAAATGCTGGTGTACTAAGCATTATCGTTTTATTTATAATCGGCGGATTCATACTAACACGAGTACCAGAAAATGCGACTTCTGTTACACCACCTGCTCCAAAATCGGAAACACTATAATAGAAAATGTCCCTTTCTGCATGCAGAAAGGGACATTTTCTATTATTCTATCGACACCTTCCACTACCATATATATCTATTTTAATTTCCCGATATCTAAGTCGTGGTTATGAAAAAAAAAGAAGTTCTCCACTCGTTTTCTCCTTCTGTTTTCACATGGCATGGGGTAAAAAAGACACCGACCGCTCCTACCCATGGGCGGATGCTCTCTCCCACCTAAAAGGAATAGTTTTATGTCGGTCTTTCAATCCGTATTTATATAAAAACTCTACTGCTTATACAAAAATAATTTATCAACCGTTGTCCCTAATACTTCAGCTAAACGAAATGCCAGAGCTAAACTTGGATCATATTTATTATTTTCAATTGCATTTATCGTCTGTCTCGATACTTTACATTTATCAGCTAATGCACCTTGTGAAATATGATTTTCAGTGCGCAATGCGTAAATTTGGTTTTTCACATCTTTTCTCCTAGCCTGTAAAATTATTTTTACAATATCAGTATATATTTGGTACATATAGTTGTCAAAAAATCCCCATATAAAGTGAAACTTTAATCAGTGGGGGTCTTACTGTCCGTTAATGCGGGATAAAAAAGGAGCATGAATCGCTCCTGTTCTAGTAGAATTCCTACACCAAAGAATCCGTAACCCCCTTTTGATTTGCATCCTCTTTTTTATTTCTAACTTCTTCATTTATTCTCATACGTAAAATTGGTAAAATCGCGAGTAAAATAAGTGACATCGCTATACAAAATACAATAATAAGTGAAGTCGCTTCTTTTAATCCCCCAGCTAGTGAATTTCCAATTAACATAGTTCCCATAAAAAGCGGTAAAATTGTACCATTTACACGTCCTACCATATTCTCCGGTACAAGCTGAATCATAAGTGTTCCAACCACAATGTTCACACAAGCTAAGCAAATTCCCGTTCCAAACCGCATCAAACTAGTAATCCAAAATGATGTAGACAGTCCTTCTACAAGAAAAGACATAGCCAAAACACCCATACCAAACACAAACATTTTTTTCGGATTCACTTTTGAAGCAAAGACTGCTGCAACGACGCCTCCAATGAGCATACCTATTCCATCAGCAGCTGCTAAATATTGAACAGCCTCCTTCTCCATTCCCAATCGTTCAATAACAAGAAATATTTCTAATGGATTTGTTAATCCTACTGCTAATCCAATAATTGCGAAAGTAATTGTAATCATATATAAATTTTTTGTTTGAAGGACATACCTCCATCCCTCTTTTATATCATTCCATAATGAAATACCCTCAGTTTTCTCTTTTTCTATCCATCTTGGTAAAAACGAAAGAGTAATAGCCGATAACACAAACAATCCAATTAAGCTATATAGTGAAATAAACAACCCAAGCTGTGTATAAACAATCGATCCTACAACTGGCCCAAAAATCATAAATAGTGACTGTAGCGTTTGGTTTATTGCAATTGCATTTGCAACATGTTTTTCTTCTACGTAGCGTTTAAATATTCGTGACGATGAAGGCTGAGAAAATTGTCCAACAACCGCTGAAACAAGCGCTGCAAAAAATATAGCCTGCCAATAATCCATTTTTAACAAGAACACAATTCCAATAATAGATACCATACTCAGCATATCCCCTACTACCATCGTTCGTTTCGGATTCCAACGATCTGCTAACGCACCACCAATGAATGAAAAAACAAAAATGGGTGCGTATTCCATAACCGATAATAATGAAACTGAAACGGGATCATTATTTGTTCGCTCCATAACGAAATACAAAAGTGCCATATTTCGAATCCAAATTGCAAACTGCTGTAAAATATCAGACGCCATAACAAGCATAAATGCTCGATTTTTAAATAAAGATTTCATACTATCTCTCCTTTATAAACCGACCGTCCAGTCTAATTTAGTATGAAAGAAAAGCTGCTGATTTAAGATTCAGCTGCCATTCCTTGTAGCAGTACATCTATTGCCTTCTTGTAAATGCGTTTCATTTCTGTAGAGTCTAGCTCATAGTAAAGTACCCCAAGCCCTGATAATAAGCCATTTACAATGTACATAAGATCCCTGGTATCTCCTTGACGGAATTCTCCAGATTTTATACCTTCTTCAATTAATTTTTCAAAAACACCATATGATGCCCTTGCTAAAACCAGCATTTCATCCAGAGTTTCTTTGCTCACAATTTGACTTGTAGAAAACTCTTCCACGGCACTAAAAATAGGCTGTTGTATATCTTCCACGTGGTACTCTGCAAGCCCATATAATTTTTCGGTACTCGTATGATAATGCTTTTCTTTTTCATTCCACTTTTCAAGCCAATCATACGTATGTTGTTTTACTACAAATAAAAATAATTCTTCCTTGCTTTTAAAATGATAATAAATGCTACCTTTACTACGTTCAGTAATTTCACAAATATCTTCCATAGATGTTGCAGCGTATCCTTTTTGTGAAAATAACTCTTCCGCTTGGTACGCTATTTCTTTTTTTATCTCTTCTGCACTCTTCCTCATGTTCACACCTCACCGAACCGACCGTTCAGTCTAATATTAACAAATATAAACCCTCTTTTACAAGAGGTCATATTCCTTATTTAGGAAAAAGTATTCTCAAACCATGTTCGAAGTGTATGAATAGCTCCAACCTTCAAACCAAGTTTAACAATAAATACTCCCCCTGCAACTAATAAAAATAAAGCTACCTTCCCTTTATTTTTAACTTTCGGCTTCTTCTCCATGTTCATTCCCCTTATAACATCATATATTCCTTATTTATTAATACATTGCATTTAAACAAACGTTTGTTTAGCTGATTCTATACGGATTCAAGTCAACTAATCAAACGTTTGTTTAAAAAGAAGTACGCCCATAAAGAGCGTATTTTTTTAATCTCCACCGCCGCCACAGCTACCGCCATCACCACCTGAAAAACCGCTATCTCCTCCAAACGAACTTCCACAATCATGTGAATTATCGCTATCAGATCCTGCAAAGAAAAATGGTGTAGAAGTAGCCGTAGTGGATGTACTATCACCAGTACCTGATTTATAAAGATTTACTTTCCGTTTATTCGATCTAATTGATTTTACAATCATTCCAATTAAAACTAAAAACAATAATGCCGCTATTACAAATCCCATATGAAATCCCCCTTTTATTTTCTGAACATTTGTAATCTTCATTCTATATTCCCTAAGGAAATAAATCGTGACTCACAAAGTATTTCTTTTCCTTGATGAAATAATAAAACTGTTGGTGCTGTAAATACTAAATACTTCGCTGAAATTTCTTTCATATCCTCCAATGAAACGACAATATTTTCCACATTTTTATAATGCTTTAACAAACGATTTACCTTCTCTAACATCACATCACGCCACAATTTCCGGTTTTTATGAATAAAAGTAATCATCCTTGTTCTTCAATATATGCTATTAATTCTTCTATTACATATTTTTACTATTATTTTACACGAAAAATTTAAATGATACCACGATATGGTATCTAAAAAAATTAGGTCTCAATTTTATTTATACCTATATTCCAAAAAATAAAAAAGTGCGGTACCTCTTATATTTGAGCGACCGCACTTTTTCAATCTTTCTTTAATTTTCTCGCAATCCCGTTCCCTAGAGATTGTAATCCTTGAACAAGAATAATTAGGATAAAGACTGTTGCATACATCACTTCTGGCTCATAACGCAAATGACCGAATCGATATGCTAAATCTCCAAGACCACCTGCTCCTACAAGTCCAGCCATCGCAGTTGCACCGATTAATCCAATCGTTGCGATGGTCAAGCCGAGCACAAGCGATGGACGCGCTTCTCTAACCATAACGTGCCAAATAATCTTTATAGTAGAAACTCCCATCGCTTGATACGCCTCAATTACACCACGATCCACTTCTAGTAAAGCTGTTTCCATTAAACGTGCAATATAAGGAGCTGTAAATACAACAAGCGGTACAATCACACCTTTCACACCAATTGAAGTTCCCATAAGCAGTTTTGTAAACGGTAGAATGAAGAATAATAGAATAATAAATGGAATAGAACGAATGACATTAATAATTGTATTAAAAATAGGGTATACGATTTTATTCTCTAGTTGACCACCAGGCCTTGTTAAAACAAGTGTTACTCCTAGTGGCAATGCAATAATAATTGATATAAGTAGTGAAATTGATGTCATTTGAAACGTTTGAATCGTTGCTTCCCATATCACGTTACTCCATTCATCCAAAAAGGACTTGTTTCCCATACTCTTTCCTACCTCCTTCTACGATGATTCCTTGTTCCTGTAAAAATACTAAAGCTCTATGTACCTCGTTTTCTTCACCTTGCATATGAACAACGAGTTTACCGTACGCTTCATGCTTTAATTGTGTAATATTACCAGATAAAATATTGGGATACACTTGGAATCGTTTTGTAGCAACAGCCAATGCTGGTTCTCCTGAAGAGTTCCCTATAAACGAAAGTGTTACAATCTCCCCAGTGTTTTTTAGCTCTTTCTGTACTTCTTCCGGAATTTTAGCTGCAAAAGCGCTGTTTACAAATTTTTTCGTGGTTACATGTTGCGGATTTGTAAAAATATCCTTTACTGTGCCACTCTCAACCACAGCCCCATTCTCCATTACAGCAACTCGATCACATATACGCTGAATTACATTCATTTCGTGTGTAATTAGCAAAATCGTAATACCTATTTTCTCATTGATCTCTAGTAGCAAATCTAAAATAGAATCTGTTGTTTCTGGGTCTAATGCACTTGTCGCTTCATCACTTAGCAAAATTTCTGGTTCATAGGATAGTGCACGCGCAATCGCAACACGCTGTTTTTGACCACCAGAAAGCTCACTTGGATATGCATCTTTTCTATCAAAAAGGTCAACAATACGTAAATATTTTTCTACTCTTTTTTCAATTTCAGTTTTTGGAATCCCAGCTAGACGTAAAGGTAATGCAATATTTTCATAAACATTGACTGTTTTTAATAAGTTAAATCCTTGAAAAATCATCCCGATTTTTTGTCTCGCTTGCGCTAACTCTTTTGTAGATAAAGTTGTTAAATCTTTTTCATTTACAATTATATTTCCTGTTGTTGGTTTTTCTAATAAATTTACACAACGGATTAATGTACTTTTACCAGCGCCACTATATCCGATGATTCCAAATACTTCTCCTTTCTCTACTTTAAGAGAAATTGGTTTAAGAGCTTCAACCTTACCTTTTTTTGTTGTAAATACTTTGGATACATTTTTCAGTTCAATCATTATAGTCAGCTCCTACCAAGATGGCAAAACAGAACCATCGAATTTTTTCTCAATAAACTCTTTAATTTCTTTAGATTGATACGCTTTCTTTAATTTTTTTACAGCTGCATCATCCTTATTTCCCGTACGAACAACCACCCAGTTTACATATGGTGAATCTTTTCCTTCACGGAAAATAGAATCTTTAGCTGGATTTAGTTTTGCACCTAATGCAAAATTCGTATTAATCGCCGCTGCTTTCACTTCATCTAGCTGCGTTGGTAATTGTGACGCCTCTAATTCAACAATTTTCAAATTCTTCGGATTCTCAATCACATCTTTTGCAGTTGCTTTCTCGGTTGCTTTTGGATCAACCTTTAAAACACCTGCTTTTTCAAATAATTTTAATGCCCGAAGTTCATTCGTTGGATCATTGGGTACAGCAATTGCATCTCCATCTTTTAACTCTTTTACATCTTTCAGTTTTTTAGAATATACTCCCATTGGGAACGTTACCGTTGAAAATACTTCTGTCAATTTCATATTGCGTTCTGCTTTAAATACATCTAAATAGGATTTCGTTTGATAGCTATTCACATCAATGTCTTTTTCGTCTAACGATACATTTGGTGCTACATAATCATTAAATACCTTTAAATCAACTTGTAGACCATCTTTTGCCGCCACTTCTTTTACTTTTTCAAAAATCTGTTCATGTGGTCCACCTGTTACACCAACTGTAATCTTTTTCTCATCTAGCGCTTTTGCTTCCTTCCCCGAATCAGCACTACATGCGCCTAATAACAATACCGTTCCACTTACAATACTTAACAACAACTTTTTCATATACAATTCCCCCTTATATATATCTGTTCTTAAACAAAAAACACCTCTCAAATAAGAGAGGTGTCGAATAGACAAAATAGGCTCCTCTCTTATCTTCCAAAATGAAAATCGTTTTGCAGGAATTAGCACCTTAGCTTATAATTCATAAGCTCGGTTGCCGGGCATCATAGGGCCAGTCCCTCCGCCTCTCTGGATAAGAGTATTTGTATTAAATTTTTCAAAAACTATGGTACTAATAGTAAATCTCACGAAAAATTTTGTCAATAAGATTTTTCTGAATATAATTTATTTACGAATAATGGATTTCTTTCTTCTAATTATCTATTTGGTAGTCTCTAGACGTAATGAGCAATAGCTATGTACAAAGTATCCCTATCGTTAATATACTAGAACAGCAAATACTTTATATAAACAAACGAAAAGAGGTTATACTGTATGCAAGATAAACATGCTATACAAACCCTACTATTATCTCAGATAGAAAAACTCTCTCAATCCTTTCATTACGATTTTTTATATGAAGAGGCACAACAAGGAACACTATGCCAAATACTTTTACGAGATGATAACGGCTCCATCGTAGCAACGCCACTTAGTTTTCATATGTTGATAAACGAAGTTGCTGGTAAAGGAGAACTTATTTTTTATAACGAACATGGTGAATTTCATCGACAAAAATTTGATATTTATACGGAAGAAAGTATTGTTAAATTACTATTATTCATTCAAGAACGACTACAAGTAAATCAATAAATAATATGAAAGCAGCTACGTAACATGTAGCTGCTTCATGATCTTCATACTAAAATATTTTATGCCTTGCCCATTACACTCCTAAATAAACGGCTCTCTTATTTTTTAGTAACGTTCATTTCCTCCAGATTCCAAACTCTCGTCACCCAAGATTCATAAAAAGAAGGTTCATGAGAAACGAGTAAAATTGTCCCTTGATAGTGTTCTAAAGCTTCTCTCAATGCCTCTTTCGCCTGTACATCTAAATGATTCGTCGGCTCATCTAGAATTAAAACATTACTCCGCATTAACATAAGTTCACATAAACGTACCTTCGTTTGTTCTCCACCACTTAAAAGGCAAAGAGACTGCCGAATATGTTCTTCCTTTAAACCACACCTTGCTAAAGATTGACGAACTTCTTTTTGCGTCATATCTGGACGACCTGAACATACTTGCTCAAGTGGTGTAACTTCTACCCTAAATTCTTCTTGAGCAAAATATGCAGGTTGTACCCGTTCTCCAATATGAACTCTCCCGCTTAATGGTTCTAATTGTCCTAACAACGTTTTTAGCATTGTTGTTTTTCCAATTCCATTATGACCAACAATTGCAATCTTTTCGCCCCTTTTCACTTGTAAATTAAGGGATGGAAACAATGGCTCCACGTAACCAATTTGAATTTGCTGTGCTTGTAATATGCGGCTCACAGGCTCAGTGTGAATCTGAAAATGAAAACGCGGCCGTGGTACATCGTTATGTTTTCCGATTTTTTCCATTTTCTCCAATACCTTTTCACGGCTTTTTGCCTGCTTTGCTTTTCGAATTTTATTTTTTTGAATAAAACTCTCTAAATTTGCAATTTCCTTTTGTTGTCTCGTATAAGCCACTTGCAATTGCTGCTTCTGCAAGCGATAACTTTCTAAAAATCTTTCATAATTCCCCGTATAGCGCTTTATTGTTTGCCCTTCTAAATGATAAATAACATTCGTAATATTGTTTAAAAATGATTCATCATGTGACACAACAATATAGGCATGCTCATACGCTTGTAAATACGCCCTTAGCCAATCTATATGAACTGTATCTAAATAGTTTGTTGGTTCATCTAATAGTAAAACATGTGGCTTCTCTAAAAGAAGCTTCCCAAGTAATAACTTTGTACGCTGGCCACCACTTAATTTTGAAACATCTTTTTTCATCCCTAAGTCTAACAATCCTAAACCAGCTGCTACTTCTTCTATTTTCGTATGAACTTGATAAAAATCTGAACCCTCTAGTATATTTTGTAATTCCCCATAGTGTACCAATAACTTATCTAAGTCTGTTTCCTTTGCCATCTTTTCAGCAATGACTATCATTTCACGTTCAATCGCATACAAATGAGAAAATGCACTTTGTAAATATTCCTCAATTGTTGTTCCTTCTTGTAAATCAATGTGCTGCTCTAAAAACCCCGCCTTTACATGCGGAAACCATTCAATCATTCCCCCATCAGGCAAAACTTCTCCTATTAAAAGCCGAAGCAATGTTGACTTTCCTGCACCATTACTTCCGACAAGCCCCGCATGTTCACCTTGTAATAATCGAAAACAAGCATTATATAAAATGGTTTTATCTCCATACGTATGTGTAAGATTTTCTACTGTTAATACGCTCATTTTTGTTCTCTCCTTTTCTTTATAACTAACAAGCCAAATAGGGAGAACAGCAAAATAAAGATCTTATTTAATTGTATATATGAAAAATGGGTAAGGTGAACACACCTTACCCATTACACATTACTATTGTAAAAAAGGATTAAGGTTCTTTACCTGCTGTCTTCAATTTGGCTTAAACTTTAAAAATGGGCAGACTTCTCCCATATCAAGCTAAAACCATTTGAAGAACAGTTGATAAAGTCATCTTATCCTTTCACTCCTTTATAAATCATTATTGTCTTATAATAAGCATGCACCATGCTCTTATATTTTATTCGTTATGAATCTTTTGGTTCCTCTTTTTCTTTTAAAATTCCTTTGGATATTTTCTCCATTGCATACAGACTTGTAAAATCTAAAATGAGTAAATCCACTCTTTGTTCAATCATTTAACCCATTGTTTCTCCCTCTAAAACAAAAAGCTTCTTAACAGTCACAAAAACTGTTAAGAAGCTTTCATTACTTCCGCATATAAGGAGCCAATATCCCTAAAATCTCGGCCTTATCTTCTTTTAACTCAAGAGATGTTAACATTTCCATCGTTCGAGGACGTGGTAAGTTAACCTTTACTTCACCTACAATCGTAGCTGGCCTTTGTGACATAATGAATACACGATCAGATAATAGAATCGCTTCATCTAAGTCATGTGTTACCATCACGATTGTTTGCTTCTCTTGATGCCATGAATCTAAAAGCCAACGATGCACTTCCATTTTTGTAAATGCATCTAACTTACCAAAGGGTTCATCAAGCAGCATAATCGGCTTTTCGCATAAATAGGTACGAAGGAAACTAATACGCTGACGCATACCACCGGATAATGCATCTGGATAATGATTTGCGTATTCAGCTAGACCAAATTGTTGCAAGGCTTCCATTCCTTCTGTAAGTCTCTCTTTCTTTGGCTTCCCATCAATTTCTAATGGAAGAACAATATTTTGTAGTGCTGAACGCCACGGGAGCAACAAATCTTGTTGCGGCATATAACTTACACTATCCTGTTTTTGAACAAGGGTATCGTTATAGATTACCTCACCACTAGTTGCCTCTTCAACACTCGCAATCAGATTTAATAACGTGCTTTTTCCGCAACCACTTGGGCCTACAAACGAGACAAACTCACCTTCTTGTATAGAAGCACTAATCTTTTCTAGTACATTTTTCCCATCAAATGCTTTCACAACATCTTTTATTTGTAATCCGTTCATTTTTCGCTTGGAAGGAACTCGTTTGTAAAGGCATCTTTTACATCAATTTTCTTTTTAATAACTTTGTTATCGTGCAAGAAATTCATATAATTCGTCCAAACTTCTTCCTTCTGTACTCCCCACGCTTTCGCATCGTCTTGATACTTCGTACTTAACCATTTTTGGCTCTCTTGTACTAACTCTTTATTAATGTCCGGTACATTTTTAATTAAAATATCAGCCGCTTCTTTTGGCTCTTTAATTGCAAAGTTATATCCTTCTGCCGTTGCGTTCATGAATTTTTTCACAAAATCTTTATCTTGCTTTGTATGCTTTTCACTTGTAATAATGACAGGACTATAGAAATCTAACGCTGGATCTAAATCTTTTACCATGATCGTATTTAATTCTTTTCCTTTTCGTTTTGCTTCAATGCCATCCCAGCCATAATAAATCCATTCAAAGTCTGCATCGCGGCCAATTGATTTAAAGAAATCTGTTTGTCCAAGAACAACCTTTTCTACTTTACTAAAATCAGCTTGATGCTTATCCATAATTGTTTTTAACGTCGCTTCTTCTGCTGGTGCACCCCAACCGCCGTAGCGCTTACCTTCAAACCCTTTCGGAGAGGTAATATTATCTTTTTTCAGTGATGCAAATGCAGATGTATTATGTTGAATAATTGCTCCAATTGAAACAACCGGTATTCCTTCAACACGAGCTGATGTTACGTTTTCTTGATAACTTACACCGAAATCAGCTTTTCCTGATGCAATCATTTGCTCTGCCGATACGTTATCACCCGGCTGAATGATTTCTACGTCTAAACCTTGTTTTTTATAGTAGTCTTTCGTCTTTGCTACATATAAACCAGTATGGTTTGTATTCGGGAACCAGTCTAAAACAACTTTTACTTTCTTTTCTTTATCTGCGCTCTCTTCTTTCTTCGCCGCATTACAGCCAACAACACCAGCTGCAAGTATTGCAGCTAGCATCACTTTTAAGCCTTTTTTCATTTTCTGTCGTCCTTTCTGTATATCCATGGTGCTGTTAGTCTTGCCATAAATTCTACGATAAAATACAAGAGCAATGTCACCATGACAATAATTGCTGCAATACCAAATACACGAGCTGTTAAAAAGGATTTTGTTGCACGAGTAAGCATAACACCTAATCCCTCGCTCGCACCAAGCCACTCCCCGATAATTGCTCCCATCACGCTATATGTAACAGCAATTTTTAATCCAGAGAAAAAATATGGAAGCACGGCAGGGAATTTTACCTTCTGATAGATTTGCCATTTTGTCGCACGCATTGTTTGCAGCAACTTGAGCATGTTTTTATCTACTGTTTGAAAACCTTCTAAAATACTAAGAGCAATTGGAAAGAAACAAACAAGAATAACGACCATCACCTTTGGGAGCATTCCATATCCAAACCAAATAATAAATAGAGGGGCTAGTACGACAATCGGAATGGTTTGTGAAATAACGAGTAACGGATTAATTAACACACGAAATAACGGAATCACATCCATAATAATTGCAATACTCGTTCCAAGTAAAATCGCAAAGAATAATCCAATAATAACTTCTTGCAAAGTTTGTATTGTATTTGGTAGTAATAAATCCTTCATTCCAATCAGTTCCTGTACAATAGCAGAAGGTTTAGGCAAAATCCACTGTTCAATTTGAAATAATGAAACAGATCCTTCCCATATAGAAATGAGAAGGATAAGCCAAATCGTTGTAATTGTTATGTTAGATCGTTTCTGGTTTTTCATATTCATCACGGTACTTCCAAACTTTCTCATCAATCGTTACACCTGTACTTGGACGATAATGAATTTTAATAGAAGTAATAACCTCTTCTGCTCCAGCATCAACACAAGCTTGTTGTGCACGTTTAATCACGTCAAGAAGCACGTCTAATTCTCCTTCTAGTGTTGTTTCCATCGCACCTACTTCATAACGAACACCCGATTGTTGTACGACTTCAATTGCTTTATCAACAACGGCATACACATCTTTCGTTTTTGCTTGTGGTACGACTGAAAATGAAATTGTAACTTGTTGTGACATCCGAAAATCCTCCTTGCAAAATATGTTTTGTAAAAAGAAAAGGCTTTCCTACAAAATACGTAGGAAAGCCTTGTATGCAAGTTATTATACAACAACATCTGCTTACATCACTTTAAGTAACTCCCTACGCTGGCATTATCCAGATCAGGTTGAGGGTCGATGCTTACTTACATCCTCTCAGCCAATTGGCTCCCCGGTCTTAATTCGTTTTCATTGTAGCATGATTTATTTTTTCAAACAAACAAATCCACATTTTTTCATAATATGATACCGCTCATAAACTATTGGTCATATATTTTATATTATATTTTCAAAGAAGCTGGTGCCTCAAAACTTGGTAAATGGCATTTTTGGCTCTTACATATCGGGCTACCGATTATAATGATTGCACTTGCTCTTGAGATTTATGGCTACCATGCAGCTATACCTTTTGTTGCTGGTGGAAGTATTCTTGTTGTTCTTGCTATTATCATTTTTGCTATTAATATTTTCACACAAATTAAAGAATCTCTAAAATAAGTCTATTTCATAAGAAAAAAGCAGAAACGGATGAATTCGTTTCTGCTTTTTTCTTTGCAACACATTCACTATACGTCCATTATTTCTTATTTATATATTAAATTAAAGTAATTGTTTTTCCAAAATAATGTCACAAAATATAGTGAATGTTACATTTTATGTGTTATATAATAAAAAGGTTGATTTAACAGGTCTTTATTTGAATAATTTAATAATTATCATTCAAATTAAATTATTCAAAAATATCTTACCATATAGATTTTGGAGGTAGTTTATCATGTTTTGGCTACAATTTATTACCTTATTACTCTGCATTTTTATCGGTGCACGCCTTGGTGGAGTTGGACTAGGGGTAATGGGTGGAGTTGGTATGGCAATACTTGTATTCGTATTCCATTTACAACCTACAGCTCCTCCTATTGACGTTATGCTGATGATTTTAGCAGTCATTACAGCTGCAGGTGCCTTACAAGCTGCAGGTGGAATGGATTACCTTGTTCATCTTGCAGAAAAAGCACTTCGTAAAAACCCGAAGCGCATTACATTTTTCGCACCTATTGTGACATATTTATTTACATTGTGCGCTGGAACTGGACATGTTGCCTATTCCGTACTTCCCGTTATTGCAGAGGTATCACGTGAATCAGGAATTAGACCTGAACGCCCGATGTCAATTGCCGTAATCGCTTCGCAACAAGCAATTACAGCAAGTCCAATCTCTGCTGCAACTGTGGCCCTGTTAGCAATGCTAGCTGATTATAAAATTACATTGTTAGATATTTTAAAAGTAAGTATTCCTTCTACTTTCATCGCTTGTATGCTAGCTGCTTTCGTTGCCAGCAAAATGGGTAAAGAGTTAAATGAAGACCCTGAATACTTGAAACGATTAAAAGAAGGAATGATTCCTAAACTTGAAGAAAAGAAAGAATTTATCGGTGCAAAAGGTGCCAAGTTATCTGTTATTCTTTTCTTATTCGCTACTCTTTTTGTTGTTCTTCTTGGTTCATTCGAAACACTTCGTCCAGGATGGATGATAGATGGAAAATTAGTTCGTCTTTCAATGCCAAATACAATTGAAATGGTCATGCTTACAATTGCTGCTCTTATTATTATCTTCTGTAAACCGAATGTAGAAAGCATTGTATCTGGAAATGTCTTCAAAGCTGGTGCTACAGCCGTTGTTGCAATCTTCGGTATCGCTTGGATGGGAGACACATTCTTTAACGGAAACTTAAGTACGATTCAAGGATCGATTCAACACTTAGTAACAAGCGCACCATGGTTATTCGCTATTGCATTATTTATTCTATCTATTTTACTATATAGTCAGGCAGCAACAGTACGTGCGTTAGTGCCACTCGGATTATCACTTGGTATTTCACCAGCACTTCTTATTGCGATGTTCCCTGCAGTAAACGGATATTTCTTCATTCCGAACTACGGAACAATTGTTGCTGCGATCAACTTTGACCGTACAGGAACAACACGTATTGGTAAATATGTATTAAATCATAGCTTTATGATTCCTGGTCTGGTTGCGACATTTGCTTCCATTGGAATTGGGATGCTACTAATTTCAATTATGTTTTAATATATAAAAAGCACAAACTTTTTCTGAATAAAGTTTGTGCTTTTTTCATTTAATCAAACGTTTGTTTAAATTCTTTATTCAATAACCTCTACATTATATCCTTTCTTCTCTATCGCGCTTAGCACTTCTTCAATATGGTTTTTATCTTTCGTTTCTAACGATAAATGGAGCTGTGCATACCCAGGAAACACCTTTGTTCCAATTCTCTCTAAATGAATATGTAATACGTTCGCTTCAAAATTTGTCACAATTTCAAGTAAGTGTTGCAAATGTCCTGGTTTATCCTTAATTGTTGTCGCAATGTGAACAAATCGACCAGCTTCAACCATTCCATGTTCAATAATACGAGTGATAAAGTTTACGTCGACATTCCCTCCACTTAAAACTGACACAACCTTTTTTTCTTTCACAGGTACTTTTTGATATAGTAGCGCCGCTAATGAACTAGCACCGGACCCCTCTACTAATAATTTATTGCGTTCAAGTAGCATTAGCATTGTTCGTGCAATTTCCATTTCATCCACACAAAAAATATCATCTACGTAGCGCTCTACAAGCTGAAAAGTAAGCTCACCTGGTCTTTTTACCGCGATTCCATCTGCCATAGTCGGTGAAGATTCTACTGTAATTACTTTCTTTTCTTCAAAGGATTGCTTCATACCTGGACAGGCAACCGCTTGTACACCATATATTTTTACCGATGGCTTCTGCTCTTTAATCGCCATCGCTATACCTGCAATTAAACCTCCGCCTCCAATAGGACAGATTACTGTATCTATATCATCAAGCTGCTGCATAATTTCTAATCCAACTGTACCTTGACCAGCAATGACAGCCTCATCATCAAACGGGTGAACAAACTTCGCTCCCGTTTGTTCTTTTAAATCAAGCGCGTAAGCTAAAGCATCGTCAAATACATCACCTTGCAATTCCACGTGTGCTCCGTATCGCTTCGTCGCTAGCACTTTACTAAGCGGGGCACCTTTTGGCATCACAATCGTACAAGGAATACCGAGCATATTACTAGAATAGGCAACTCCTTGTGCATGATTTCCAGCAGATGCTGCAATAACTCCATTTTCTAGTTCTCCTTTTTCTAAAGAAACCATCTTATTATAAGAACCACGTACTTTAAAAGAGCCGGTTTTTTGTAGATTTTCAAGCTTTAAATACACTTCATTCTTTGATAATTCACTAAATGTACTTGAATAATCCAGCGGTGTCATATGTACAATGCCTTTCATTTTCTCATGAGCAGCTATAATATCTTGTAAAGAAATCATATGTTCCCCTCCGAAACGATATATGTTCATACATATTAGTTTGAGCCGCACACTTTGTTTTATACGACAAAAAACCATTTCTTCAGATTAGAAATGGTTCTTCCCATATATCAACAATTTTCACTATTTATCCCGCTATTCGCGGGCAGTAAGACCCCCACCTCAAGATTCAGAGAGAAACGAGGAAGATAGGTGGGAGATTAACTGACCGTAAAATCCCAATTGGTGAGGGATGATAATCAGTATGGGATGAAGAACCCCCCACTAATTAAAGTTTCACTTTATCATTAAAAATACCTGTCAGTAAAGACGTACTTTCATAAGGCGAATCTGCTAAACTAATGGCAGAAATAACAGAAACGCCATCAGCCCCTGCCTCTATAACAGAAGCAGCATTTTTAACTGTAATTCCTCCAATACCAACAATCGGAACTGTAATCCCCGCCTCTCTAAAATGACGCAACCCTTTCGTTCCTTGCACCGCTTTTGTATCTTTCTTCGTACTCGTCGGAAAAATAGGTCCTACTCCTAAATAATCCGCCCCATTTGCAATGGCAAAGCGTGCTTCTTCTATCGTATGGGCAGATACCCCAACAATTTTATCTCCCATTTTTTCACGAACGAATGTAATTCCTTCATCATCTTGTCCAACATGAATACCATCTGCATCTAATTCAATTGCTAAGTCTACATCATCATTCACGATAAATGGAACATTATATTCTTTACAAAGTGCTTGTAACTGCTTTGCAAAATGGACTCGTTCTTTGCCAGTTAAAGCTCCTTCACCCTTTTCACGAAATTGAAAAAGGGTCACTCCACCATCTAGCGCTTCTTTCATTACTCGTAATGGATCCTTTTGGCAATTGTTACTACCCATAATAAAATACACTTGCAATAATTTGGACATTTGCTGTTGATTAATGCGCGCCATTTCCCTCATCCTTTCTTACTGCACCTCTTGGATATTTCCATATTGTTCAATATCATCCACAGTAATGTTTGCTAGCTGATTCAAAAATTCGATTTGGAAACTGCCCGGTCCTAGCTCCACGTTTTTTGCAGCAGCGATTTCTGCTGCTACCCCATAAAACGTTAATGCAGCAACTGCTGCTTTCACATAATCTTTTTCAACCGCTGCAAATGCTCCCATTACAGAAGTTAACAAACATCCCGTCCCTGTAACTTTCGTTAAGATTGGATGGCCGTTACGAATGATAAAAGTTCGCTCACCATTTGTTACAACATCTTCTTTTCCGGTAATAACCGCGACTGTATCTAGTTCATCTGCTGCTTGTTTCGCAATTCCTACAACATCTCCATTTCCAGCACCAACATCAACACCTTTAATTTCCCATTTTTCATTGATAACATTAGCAATTTCCGCTGCATTCCCGCGAATCATTGCTAATTTCACTTCACTTGGAATATGTCTTGCTACTTCAGTTCGGTAAGAAGTAGCTCCAGCACCAACTGGATCAAATAATATTGGTACATGATGTGTATTCGCAGACTTTCCAGCAATTAGCATTGCTTCTACTTCTTCAGGGCGAAGCGTACCCATATTTAAAACAAGTGCTCCTGCAATGCTAGCCATTTCAGCCACTTCTTCTTTTGCATACGCCATAACTGGTGATGCTCCTACTGCAAGTAAACCATTGGCCGTAAAATTTGTCACAACAACATTTGTAATATTATGCACAAGTGGATTAGACTCTCTTACTACTTCCACTACTTTTGCAATTTCTTTTATATTCATTCTTTTCATCTCCTAATTTAGTAATGGGAGATACACAAAAAGACACTTCGCGTATGCAAAGTGCCTGAATATGTGCTTTTACACTCTCCCTACGCTGGCATTATCCAACAGGTTCAAATGGTCAACGACAGATTAGCCGTACTCTCAGTTTGCTTCCGCAAACTCCCATGTGTTTTCTTATTCATCTAATTCAGAGTCTACTCTTATTCTCTTAAAATAACAAGTTACAAGTTTTTGTCATCTTAATATGTAAGGACAAATTGAAAAAACGATAAAAGCCCTTTTTTTAGGTGGGAGAGACCATCCGGCCATCCATAGAAGCGGTCAGGCCCTTTTTTAGTTCAAACAAAATGAGAGCGGGCTACTTTTTGTTCTTCGGAGCAGCGACTTATATATTGAAAAATCAAAATGGATTTATATATATAAAATAGTGATAGGAAATTAAAATCCCTACCACTATCTTTCATATTATTTTAAGCCTTTAGATACTTCTTTCACCATTTCTGATACAGACTCAAGTCCGCCACCAGATAGGTACCAGTAGTTTGCATCTAAATAGATTACATTGTTGTTTTTCGCAGCATTTGTTTTGTTAACAAGTTCATTTTCAACTACTTGTTTCGCAGAAGATTTACCACCAGTAACAACACCGCTATCGATTACGAATAAGTAATCAGGGTTCTTTTCGAGAATATATTCAAATGACACGTTATTACCATGAGTAGATGCTTGAATCTCTTTATCCGCAGGAATTACTCCAAACACATCGTGGATAATACCAAAACGAGATTCCGGACCATACGCACTTACTTTACCGTCATTTGCTTTAATAACTAAACCTTTTTTGTCACTTTTCGTAGCTTTTTCATTTAATGCTTTTACATCCTTTTCAACTGCTGCAATTTCTTTTTTCGCTTTATCTTCTTTTCCAAAGATTTTTGCTAACATTTCTGTGTTGTCTTTAAATGATTTCATATAATCTTTAGTATCTTGTTCTACATAAATTGTTGGAGCAATTTTTGAGAATTCTTTATATGAATCAGCTTGTCTTGCAGAAATAATAATTAAATCTGGTGCAATTTCGTTAATTTTTTCAAAATCTGGCTCTTTTAAACCACCAACGTTTGTATACTTTTTATCTTTATATTTAGAAAGGTACTCTGGTGTATTCTTTTGTGGTACACCAGTTACTTCAACACCTAATTTATCTAATGTATCTAAGGAACCAAAGTCAAATACGACAACTTTTTTCGGGTTAGTTTTAACTTTCGTTTCTCCTAATTTGTGCTTAATCGTCATCTCTTTTGATTTACTTTCACTCGCTTCTGTCTTCTTCTCAGAAGAAGCGTTATTGCTACATGCTACCGCGACGATAGCAAGCATGAAAGTTAATAGTAGCATCGCTAATTTCTTCACTTCAATCACCTCTATAAATTTTTTAAAATTATTTAAATCGATAGCAAGCTAGTACTATCAAAATAACTTCCTCTTATGAAAAATAAATACAAATATTATTTCCCGCTATTTCTTCAATATGAATATCCATGTCATAAATATCCTTCAAAACAATCGGGTCAATGATTTCATTTGTTGCTCCCTCTTTCATTACTTTTCCATCTTTTAAAGCAACGATATAATCAGAGTAACAAGAAGCAAAGTTAATATCATGGATTACAATTACAACTGTTTTACCCAGTTCTTCAACTAAGCGTCTTAGCACTTTCATAATTTGTACGGAATGCTTCATATCTAAGTTGTTCAATGGCTCATCTAGCAAAATATATTCTGTATTTTGAGCAATAACCATAGCGATATATGCCCTTTGCCGCTGCCCACCACTAAGCTGATCTAAGTACTTATATTGAATATCTTCAAGCTCCATATAGTTAATGGCTTCCTCGATATGATTCCAATCTTCTTCGGACAGATTTCCTTGTGAATACGGAAATCTCCCAAAACTAACTAATTCCCGAATCGTAAGTCTTAAATTGATATGATTCGTTTGCTTTAAAATAGAGATTTTTTTGGCAAGCTCATTACTCTTCCATTCGCCAATTTCTTTATCCTCTATATAGATTTCACCAGCATCTTTTTGTAACAGCCTACTCATCATAGAAAGAACCGTACTTTTTCCAGCTCCATTCGGTCCGATAAAAGATGTGATTTTACCTTTTTCTATTTTAATAGAAACATCTTCAACAACATTGTTATTTCCATATTGCTTTGATATATTTCTTACTTCTACCATGCCTTGCTCTCCTTTAATAGAAGATAGATGAAGTATACTCCACCAACAAAATTCACAATAACGCTTAAAGTTGTATTAAATTCAAACAACCTTTCAACAATTAATTGTCCCCCTACTAGGGCAATAATACTAATAAAGATAGAACCTGCTATTAAATATTTGTGCCTGTATGTACGTAAACATTCACGCGCAACGTTTACTACAAGTAATCCTAAAAATGTAATTGGTCCAACTAGCGCTGTAGAAATAGAAACTAGAATTGCAATTACAATTAAAAGCTTTTTCACAACTTTATCGTAATCTACACCTAAATTAATAGCCTCTTCTCTTCCTAGCGATAGTACATCTAATAACTTCAGTTCTTTATATACGTAAGCGAGAACTAATAGAATCCCAATGATAGACGTTACAAGTAACTCTGTTCTCACGTTATTTACACTTGCAAACATTTTCCCTTGTACAATTTGAAACTCATTTGGATCAATGAGTACTTGCATAAAAGAGGATAAACTTTGAAAGAACGTTCCAAATATTAATCCAATTAACAATAAGAAATAAATATTGCTTCCTTCTCTCTTAAAGAGAAATTTATAAAGAAACAGTGAAAAAATAACCATTAAGCTTACTGATACAAGAAAATTAACATTTGTATTCATCATTGTGATATGTTTTGAACCGAATACAAACACTACAAATGTTTGCATAAACATATAAAGTGAATCTAGACCGATAATGCTTGGTGTTAAAATACGGTTGTTACTAATTGTTTGAAAAATCATAGACGAAAACGCAATTGCTCCGCCCGTTATAACCATTGCCAACAATTTCTTACCTCTTCTTGGCAATGCATAATCTAATGTATTCATATTTAAGTTAATAAATAAAAATATCCCCATGGCTACAACTGATGCAATGGCAAGCACTGCCAACATTTTTTTATGACTTGTTTGTTTTCTATGCTGCATATGCGTTTCTCCTCATCAATAAATAAAGGAAGATTCCGCTTCCAATTACTCCCACTGTAAGGCCAATAGAAATCTCGTACGGATAAATAACGACGCGGCCAAGTATATCGCAAGCAAGTACAAAGACCGCTCCTAGTAAAGCAGTATGAGGTAAACTATTCTTTAAATTATCTCCACGATAAATAGAAGCAATATTCGGAATAATAAGCCCTAGAAATGGAATCATACCAACAGTCAAAACAACTAATGCGGAGATTAAAGAAACGATAATTAGCCCGATATTTAGCACTCGGTTGTAATTCATCCCTAAGTTGGCCGCAAAATCTTCACCCATTCCAGCAACTGTAAATCGATTTGCATATAAGAAGGCGATAATGACAAGTGGGATACTTAAATATAAAATTTCATATCTTCCTTTCATCACCATTGAAAAATCCCCTTGTAGCCATGCAGAAATGTTCTGAATTAGGTCGTATTTATAAGCAAAGAATGTCGTTATAGAGCTGATAATGTTCCCAAACATAATTCCCACAAGCGGGATAAAAATCGCATCCTTAAACTTAATTCTCTTCAAAATTTGCATAAATAAAAATGTACCAGCTAATGCAAAGACAAATGCAACAAACATTTTTTCAAGCGGGCTCGCTGTCGTGAATAGCATCAATGAAACTAAAACCCCTAGCTTTGCACTATCCATTGTCCCCGCAGTTGTCGGGGATACAAATTTATTTCTGCTAAGTTGCTGCATAATTAAACCACTTATACTTAAGCTAACACCAGCAACAATAATACTGATTAGACGTGGTAATCTACTAATAAATACAATTTGCATTTTTTCTTGATTCCAGTGCAAAATATCTGCTAGATTAACCTCTTTTACACCGATAAAAATAGACACAATTGATAAAACAATAAGCATGATAAACAAATATCTCTTTTTCATAATTTCTTCATGGTGCAGATTATGTTCTGTCGCCATCATTTGATTTCATACAGATTATAATCCTATCATTTTATCCCCCTTTGTCTATTTATAAGATAATAGAAAAGAAAATGATTCTCTTTATCAATTAAAGGTATACTTTATACTTTCAATCTGACGTTTTGGCAATAATCAGATTACCAACTTAATGATAATGAAATTCATTAACAATGTCAATGAATTCCATTATTGTTTATATCGCTTTTTTATTCATATTAGGAAACTCATTATATCTATAGAATTAATAAAAAGCCCAACTTCCCTTTGAGATAAGAAAAATTGCACTTTCTTCTTTTTCTTTTGAACCAAATTTCAATTTTGCCAAAACTTCCGCTAACGCAGGATTACGCGGCTCATCATCTTGATTTTATTGTTTCATATACTTCGCAACATCGCGTTTTGATCTTTTCCGCCTTGTGAAATAATGGTTTGTCCTTTTAAAAAAGGACAAAGATATCCTACTATTTTGTTATATCCGAAATACTAAAATTTTCACCCTCTTAACTAGTCAAAGATATAGAGTATTTAATTCATAACAAAAGGTTAGAATCTTCGGCATAACTGAATCCACAAAGGATGTATGCTATATTTAACTTACGGAAACTTGAAAGGATGTTTTAAATATGGCAAAAAGTGTTGTAATTGCTGAAAAACCTTCTGTTGCACGTGATATTGCGCGTGTATTGAAGTGTGATAAAAAAGGAAATGGTTATCTTGAAGGTAATAAATATATCGTTACTTGGGCTTTAGGGCATCTTGTTACATTAGCAGACCCAGAAAGCTATGATGTGAAATACAAAAAGTGGAATTTAGAAGATCTGCCAATGCTACCTGAACGTTTGAAATTGACAGTGATTAAGCAAACTGGCAAACAGTTTAATGCCGTTAAAAGTCAACTGATTAGAAAAGATGTTACTGAAATAATAGTGGCTACAGACGCAGGAAGAGAGGGAGAATTAGTCGCGCGTTGGATTATTGATAAAGTTAAAATTAATAAACCTATCAAGCGTCTATGGATTTCATCTGTTACCGATAAAGCAATCAAAGATGGCTTCGCAAACTTAAAGCCAGGTAAAGCATATGAAAATTTATACGCTTCAGCTGTCGCACGTTCGGAGGCTGACTGGTATATCGGGCTTAATGCAACACGTGCATTAACTACTCGATTTAATGCTCAACTAAACTGTGGTCGTGTACAAACACCTACTGTGGCTATCATTGCAGGTCGTGAAGACGAAATTAAAAACTTTAAAGCTCAAACATACTACGGAATTGAAGCTCAAACAACAGATAAGTTAAAGCTAACTTGGCAAGATGGGAAAGGCAATGGTCGTAGTTTTGATAAAGCGAAAATCGATACGATTGTGAAAAAACTCGATAAACAAAATGCCACTGTCACGGAAATTGAGAAAAAGCAGAAAAAATCATTCGCTCCTGGTCTTTATGATTTAACTGAGCTACAACGTGATGCGAATAAAATCTTTGGTTACTCTGCAAAAGAAACATTAAACATTATGCAAAAATTATATGAGCAACATAAAGTACTCACTTACCCTCGTACAGATTCGCGCTATATTTCATCTGATATCGTCGGAACACTTCCAGAGCGTCTAAAAGCGTGTGGAGTAGGAGAATACCGTCCTTTAGCTCATAAAATTTTAAATAAGCCTATAAAATCCACTAAAGCATTTGTTGATGATAGTAAAGTAAGCGATCATCACGCAATCATCCCAACGGAAAGCTATGTGAATTTCTCAGCTTTCACAGATAAAGAACGCAAAATTTATGATTTAGTGGTAAAACGTTTCTTAGCAGTTTTATTCCCAGCCTTTGAATATGAACAACTAACATTACGCACGAAAATTGGTGATGAAACGTTTGTTGCACGTGGCAAAACGATTTTACATTCTGGTTGGAAAGAAGTATATGAAAACCGCTTTGAAGATGACGATGCAGTTGAAGATTTAAAAGAGCAAATTTTACCTCGCATTGAAAAAGGCGATACATTAAGCGTAAAACTAATTGCTCAAACATCAGGTCAAACAAAACCACCTGCACGCTTTAATGAAGCAACGTTACTTTCAGCAATGGAAAACCCTACAAAATACATGGATACGCAAAATAAACAACTTGCTGATACGCTAAAATCAACTGGTGGATTAGGTACTGTGGCTACACGAGCTGACATTATTGACAAACTATTTAATTCATTCTTGATTGAAAAACGTGGTAAAGATATTCACATTACATCAAAAGGTCGTCAGTTACTTGATTTAGTACCGGAAGAACTAAAATCTCCTACACTAACTGCTGAATGGGAACAAAAACTTGAAGCTATCGCAAAAGGTAAATTAAAAAAAGAAATTTTCATTTCCGAGATGAAAAACTATACAAAAGAAATCGTTGCTGAAATTAAATCAAGCGATAAAAAGTATAAGCATGAAAACATTTCAACAAAAACTTGTCCAGACTGTGGAAAACCGATGCTTGAAGTAAACGGCAAAAAAGGTAAAATGCTTGTATGCCAAGACCGCGAATGTGGTCATCGTAAAAATGTATCCCGTACGACAAATGCAAGATGCCCTCAATGTAAGAAAAAACTAGAACTTCGCGGTGAAGGAGATGGGCAAATCTTCGCATGTAAATGTGGATATCGCGAGAAGCTTTCTACATTCCAAGAGCGCCGCAAGAAAGAATCAGGAAATAAAGCAGATAAACGCTACGTGCAAAAATATATGAAGCAGCAACAAAAAGAAGAAGAAGAGCCATTAAATAACGCACTAGCAGAAGCATTAAAAAAGTTAAAATTTGAATAAAAAAAGTTCCTACCGCTCTCGGTAGGAACTTTTTTTAATGAATAATTTTACTTCCTTTTGCATTCTCAACAAATTTCTCACTCGACTTGTTAATCGGTGTTTTCAGTACCAATGCAAGTACAAGCATGATTACCACAAAGACACTTAACACGAGAAGATCTCTTATCACAATATCCCAAAGCATTCCGCCCACTGTTTCACGAATCACGCTAATTGCATATGTGAACGGTAAGAACGGATATATCGATTGGAAGAATTTTGGAAGCATTTGAATTGGGAATGTTCCGCCTGATCCAGCTACTTGTAGTACGAGTAAAATGATTGCCATCGATTTCCCAATGTTTCCGAAAACAGAAACGAGTGAATACACGATACAAACAAAGACTCCACCAATGAATAAGCTGAATAGAACAAACCAAAACTTATCAACTACATACGTACCAAGTAAGAAAATATCTCCCATCGATACGATAAACGCCTGTGCAAGACCTATCGTTAAGAATGTTAAAAAGCGTCCGAAGTAAATCTCATGACTCTTATAATTTGCCCCTGGCTCATGTACTTCTACTGTTAATAATGAAACCATTAAAAGTGCCCCTACCCATAATGCAAGCACTGTATAGAATGGTGACATCCCCGAACCGTAGTTTGGCATCGCAAATAATTTATTTTCTTTTAATTTTACTGGATTTGCAAAGTAATCACTTTGCTGTTCAACATCATTTTTCAATAACTTGATGATATCTTTTATATCTTCTTCCGATTCAAATTTACGAATTTTATCTGCTAATTCTTTAATCTTTTTCTCAGTAGCTGGCATTTCTGCTTTAATATCTTCAACTTTCTTCGTACCTTCTACTAATCCTTTTGATGAATCTTCTAGCAGTTTTTTTACATCTGGAAGCTTTTTATCTGCGTCGTTTAAAAGCTTAGATGTATTTTTTGACATCTCTTTTGTACGTGCGATTGCTGCATTGAAGCTTGGAACAATTTCGGAATCGTAACGAGCTAAGAAGTCTCCTAATTGTGCTGAACCATTTTTTGATGCTTCATTAATGCTTTCAATTACATCTTTTGTAGGCTGTTGCCCATTATTAATGAGTGTGATTGCTTTATTCGTTGCATCACTACCTTTTTGCATGATATCTTTCACTTTATTTAATTTTTCAATTCCGTTATCAAGATTTTTATCACTGTTTACATCAGCTAAAACCTTGTTTGCACTCTCTAGTACAGGAATCATATCATCAATCATACTGATACCTGCTTGGAATTGGCCATTTAAGCTGTTTAAAGCTACTTTCGTTGAATCTAGGCCATTTACACCTTTATTTTGCAAGTCTTCTTTTGCTTTTTGAAGGTCAGATTTAGCATTCTCAATGCTATCTCTTGCTTTATTATATTCAACCTTTGTTTTTTCGTATGTTTCATTTATTGTATTAGCTGTTTGATCTTTAAGCTGACCTGCTTCATCTTTAATTTGTTCCGCAGTACTGACCGCTTTTTGATAATCCGCTACAAAAGTTTCATTATAATCTTTTTCAGCTTGATCAATTAAACCATTTACTGCATTTAATTTTTGATTAACAGCATCTCTCACATCTTGTTTTACTTCTTGACCTGTACCAATAATATTTACAAGATCTTTAATACCATTGTTCGCATTCTCCATACCATTTTTTAAATTAGTTAAATGATCTATTCCCTTTTGGAAAAACGCTTCTGCCTTATTCGGTGCCGATTCTTTAAGTTTAGTCAACACATCAATAAGATAAGAAACACCGTCAGTATGGCCTTGCAGATTATCGGAAGCCTTATTGAGTTCTTGCTTAGCTCTCTCTGGATCAAACTTTCCATTTTGCAAGCCATTCATAACGCCTTGTGCATATGCAGTTCCCGTACGTGCTGAACTCAACACATTGTTTACCGTTTGATTAATATTTTTGGCAATATTTTTATATCCCTCAGTATTCAACTTTGGAAGATCTGGAAGTTGTGGCATTGCCGGGAACTCTGGAAGTTTAGGCAGCTGAGAAAAATCTGGAAGATTCAGGTCGACTCCTGGATTCATTAAGAAATTAGTAAAGGCTGTTGCCTTATCCATGCCATCTTTCACCACAGTTAAGTCGTTCCGTATCGCTCCAGGAGCATCTTTTAATCTTTGGTCATTGTTTGCAAAGAACTTATCTAAGTTCCCCAGCGTTTCCTGTCCATCATTAATCACACTTTCCACAACCGGTAAATCCTCTTGTGCAACTTTCACAAGATCTTGCGCTCTAGTCGCATCATCTAATGCTGTATTCACAAGTGTATACATTTCCGGGAACTGTGCTTCTAGCTTAAACACAAGATCTTTTACTTTTTCAATACTTGGTAAGTTTGTTTCTAAATCGATTCCAAGGTCATTGAAGATTTCAAAAATCTCACCGTTTGCTGTTTTAACGAAGTTTTTACTGATTTCTTCTGTTATACCTGATGCACCTTTCGCTGTAATCTTCGGTGCAATGGCATTGACCTTTTCATTCACAAAATAATCAAGTTCTGGTTTTTGTGGGTTATCGCTAATTACCGTTGCAATTTTTTCAGAGAAATCTTTCGGAATCGTAATACTTGCATAATAATCCCCATGTTCTACTCCATAAATTGCTTGCTTTTCATCAACGAATTTCCATCCCATATTTTTATTCTTTTTGAGCGAATCTACAATTTCATTCCCGATGTTAATATCTTTTCCCCGTAAATTTGATCCAGCATCTTGGTTGGAAACTGCAATTGGAACATCTTTCGTGTTCCCATATGGATCCCAGGAAGCTTTAATGTTAAACCATGCATATAACGATGGCAAAATCATAAGTCCTAATACAATTACAATCGCAGCCCAATGTTTGGCTACATTCCGTAAGTCTGTCGTATAAATACGCCATATCTGTTTCATATAAGCTATCACCTAATTATATATTTTTCCTTCTTTAGAAAATGATGCATGCATTTTGCAATTATATCATTTTCCTCATCGTGGATTAAACGAAAATGTACTATTTTTCCAAACGAAACACTTCACTTACTTCATTATATAACGAAGTCGATAAAGTATTCATACAAAATGACCAAATCGGTTTTACATTCAGTAATAACAAATATATAGGAAATGTCATAAAAAATACAAGTATTTTATCTTGGAAATACTTGTATTCACAAAAAAAATCCTCATAGCGCTTACATTGCTATGAGGATTTCTTCTATTATTATATATCTAATTGAACTTCTACTCCGAAATGATCTGAAATAATATTTCGATTTATACCATTGAAAATGACCTTTGAAGAAATAACTGTTTTTGGTTTGTTACTTAAAATAAGATCAATTCGTAAATTTTGCTTATTTTCATCCCAACCAGCAATTTTTCCTTGTACAGTTGTTCCTTCATCTTTTTTAAAAGCTAGTTCATATGTGTCATAAAGCCCTTTTTGCATAAGATAATCGTATCCTTCTCCTTGTAAACGGGCATTATTATTAAAATCGCCCATTAAAATTGAAAGTTCGTTTTCATTCACATGCTGCGTTAAACAATCCACTTGGCCTTGAAACGTTTCTTCCTCATCATTCCACCACCCAAGGTGACATGAATAAAACGTCATATTCTTTCCTTTATAAGAAACTGTTGCACTTACAATTTTACGTGCTTTCCAATAAGAAGTATCCTTACTTTCTGATACAAAGAAAGAATCTTGTTTCACAATAGGATGTTTCGTTATGATAGCTGAACCTTCTTCATATATGTCATAACCAATATGCGAGTAATCCCAAACAATATTGTAATTTCCTGAACCCAACTTCTCAAGCTCTGCAAGTAATACAAGGCCAAAGTTATCCTTTTTCTTATTACCGCATACATTTTGAGCTTTTATAGACTGACTAACCTCTTGCAAGGCAATAACATCGTAACCTTCCTCTTGAATCGTTTTAGCAAGATGTCTTATTTTTTCTATTTGATTCTCTTCTTGCCAAGAGTGGCAGTTTAAAGTGAGTAATTTCATTTATTATGCACCTAACATATCTTGGATGTCTGATTTCAACACATCAGCTTTCGGACCATATACTGCTTGAACACCTTTGTCTTTTACAATGAGACCTAAAGCACCGTTTTGCTTCCATTGTGCCTCTGGTGCAACAGCTTCTAAATTTTTCACTGTTACACGTAAACGTGTCATACAAGCATCTACATCCGCAATATTATCTTTTCCACCTAAAAGTTCAATAACCTTTATTGCTAATGAACCCTCTTTTACATTCGTTGTGCCTTCTTCTGATTCATCTTCATTATCAATATAGTTCCCTGCACGACCTGGCGTTGGTAAATTGAATTTTTTAATTAAGAAATTGAATAATGTAAAGTTTAAACCGAAGAATACTGCTGACACAACAACAAAGTTAATTAAATCTCTTGTTAACCCCGCATTTATCATCATTGGTGTACGTGTAATTAACTCAATAAATCCAAATGCATGAACACGTAAGTTAATTAAATCCGCTAATGCAAATGCAAGTCCTGTTGTAATCGCGTATACAATATATAATACTGGTGCAATAAACATGAACATGAATTCAATTGGTTCCGTTACACCTGTTAAAAATACTGCTAATGCTGCAGATAAGAACATTGGTTTATATTTTGCACGTTTCTCTTTATCGACATTACGGAACATCGCAAATGCAATACCAATTAATGATGCAGTTGAACCAATAACTTGCCCAACTTTGAAACGAGCTGGAACAACATTATTTAATAAATCGTTATATGCTTTTGTATCCCCATTCGCTAACAAGTTATTTAAATCAGTAATCCATGCAAGCCATAATGGATCTTGTCCCGCAACAACCTGACCAACTTTTGCTCCAGTTAACATCGTGTATGTTCCACCAAGCTCCGTATAGTTCATAGGAATCGTTAACATATGATGTAATCCGAACGGTAATAGTAAACGCTCTAATGTCCCGTATACAAATGGTGCAACAATTGGTGCACTATCTTTAGATGCTGCGATCCAGCGACCAAACTCATTTAATCCGCTTTGGATAAATGGCCATAAAAGTGATAAAGCAATCGCAGTAACTGTAGACCATACAATTACAACAAATGGTACAAATCGTTTTCCGTTAAAGAACGCTAATGCTTGTGGTAATTTATTATAGTTATAGTATTTATTATATAAGGTAGCTCCTAAGAACCCTGTAATAATCCCTACGAATACTCCCATGTTCAATGCTGGTGCACCAAGTACAGAAGTGAAATAATCCTTTACAAGTAAATCTCCTGCTAATAATGAAGAAACTTTCGCTTTTGAATCCGTTAACATTTCAGCGTTAACACCAAATATAGCTCCCGTAATTCGGTTCGTTAAGACGAATGCTAACAGTGCTGCGAATGCACCACCTGCCCGGTCTTTCGCCCAAGATCCCCCAATTGCTACTGCAAATAAAATATGCAAGTTTGTAATAATTGCCCAACCGATGTCTTCCATTACTCTAGCAATTGTATGTACTGCATTTACATCCCCAGCAGACATACCAATTAGCTTACCGATGGAAATCATTAAGCCAGCAGCTGGCATAACAGCTACAACAACTAGCAATGCTTTCCCGAACTTCTGCCAAAAATCAAAAGACGTAATTTTCATCTGTTTTTTCCTCCTCTTTATTTATAAAATCCCTAATAATACAGATAATAATTTCTTTTTGCTTACGAAAACGATACCTTTTTTAACGCAAACGTTTTCATAAATCTATTTTAATAAAAGCGTTTTCATATTGCAATATAAATTTATTATTTTTCATAAAAAAAGATGCTACGAGAGCATCTTTTTTTATTAAGAAATACGATAAACCCTTGTTTCATAAGGTTTTAAAGTAATTGTAGTACATTTATTATGTTCCGCTACTTCATAGTTATTTAAAAGCAAACGTTTGCGTTCTAAAGAGAATGTATCCTCATTATACACAGCATTTTCTTTAGATATATTACTAATCACAACAACTTTTTCATCATTTAACGTACGCGTATACGCATAAACCTGCGGATCATTCTCTAAAATCAAATCATATGTGCCATAATTAAATACATCATGCTCTTTTTTTAGTGCAATCATCTTTTTATAGAAATTAAAAATAGAACTAGCCTCTACTTGCTGCTTTTGAACATTAATTTCTTTATAATTTGGATTCATTCCAAACCACGGTTTCCCTGTTGTAAAACCAGCGTTTTCTTCATCATTCCATTGCATTGGTGTACGTGAATTATCACGACAAGATGCCCAAATAATTTCCATCATTTCTTGATGTGATACGCCTTCTGCAATTTTCTCGCGATATAAATTCTTAATTGCTACGTCATCATAATCTTCAATATTTTGGAATTGAACATTTGTCATACCAATTTCTTGTCCTTGATAAATAAACGGTGTTCCGTGCATAAAGAAGTACATTGCTCCTAAAGCTGTTGCACTTTCACGCCAATACTGTTTATCATCTCCCCACGTAGAAACAATCCGTGGTTTATCATGATTTTCAATATACAACGCATTCCATCCCTTATTTTCTAAACCTTTTTGCCACTTCGTTAACACCTTTTTCAGTTCCACAACATCAAGTTCCTTTTTCTTTTCTGCATCCCATAAACTTAAATGCTCAAACTGAAATACCATATTAAATTTACCGTTTTCTTCTCCAACCCAAAGATCAGCATCTTCAACTTTGACACCATTGGCTTCCCCAACAGTCATAATATCGTATTTTGAAAATGTATTCTCCTTCAACTCTTCTAAAAGTGGCTGAATTCCATTTACATTCATATGTTTATCAAAAGAAGGCACATACTTTAACCCTTTTGGATTTGGCATGTCTTTTAGGCCTTCTTCTTTTTTGATATGACTGATTGCATCTACACGGAAACCATCAATTCCTTTATCTAGCCACCAGTTTACAGTATCATATAAAACTTCACGGACCTGTGCATTCTCCCAGTTTAAATCTGGTTGTTTACGTGAGAATATGTGTAAGAAATATTGATCTGTTACTTCATCATATTCCCAAGCAGAACCGCTAAAGATACTTTCCCAATTATTTGGCTCTTCTCCATCCTTACCATCGCGCCAAATATACCAATCACGTTTTGGATTATCTTTAGACGAACGCGATTCAATAAACCAAGGATGTTCATCACTCGTGTGATTAATAACTAAATCAATAATGAGCTTCATACCACGTTTATGCACTTCATCTAGTAATTCATCAAAATCAGCCATTGTACCAAATTCATCCATAATGTCTTGATAGTCACTAATATCATAACCATTATCATCATTCGGTGATTTATACATTGGACAAATCCAAATTACATCGATACCTAAATCCTTTAAATAATCAAGTTTTGTAATAATACCTTGTAAATCTCCAATACCATCACCATTGGAATCCATAAAGCTACGTGGATAAATTTGATAAGCGACAGCTTCTTTCCACCATGTTTTATTCATAATAATTCTCTCCTTTTGCATCCATCTTAAAAATTTATGCAAACGTTTTCGTAACACTATCATAACAAAATATAGAGAGTTTGCAATGAGAAATTTCATCTTATTACTAAATATCTACTTTTCTTTAAGAAACAATACTCCATTTCATTAACCTTACATATTTTTATGGTGTACATACTTGGTGGGAATTTCTCACTCCCCTTTATCATTAATAAAGTGAAACTTTAATCAGTGGGGGATTCTTCATCCCCCACTGATTATTAGCCCTCACCAATCGGGCTTTTACGGACAGTTGGTTCCCTGAATTTTGATGTATGGGTCTTAATTACAAATAAAAAATCATCCAATTTATGCCCGATTATTCGCAACATTTTGGATGACTAAAGTTTACTTTTCTTTTTCATTTCTAATTCTTTCTCCTAATAACAAACCTCATTTTCATAAACTAATTATCTGTCTTATGATTTTTATTTAATGACCGCAATTTAATATTTGGTGCTTTATTTTTCACTACGACGTCATCATAAACAACTGGAACTTGAAACTCAAATTGCTTTGTTTCATGTCGCTGTAGGTAAATAGGTGTTGGTACCTGATAACTCTTTAATTTTTGATTTGCATCTTGATATAAAACAAGTTGTAATGCTTGTGAATGATTGCGATAATTTTTTAAAGTGACGACGCAATTTTGTTCAAAATTATCCCCCTTTTTCTCCATCGTACATTGGCTATCCTCTTTTTTGTATTCAATTGCCTCTAGTCCTTTTTTCCCTGTGTAATGCCATGTTTTATCAAGAGTTTGAAGTATTTCATTTAAAGTAAATGGCATTATGATAATCAAGACACTCATACACACTACTTTTATGTTATTTAGCTTTTTTAACCAATTAGAATCCTTCTTTTCTAACCACTTTATAAGAAATAGAAAAGAAATTGCTTGTAATGCAAAAGAACAAATCCAGATATTCGAAATCTTATACCCCATATAAATATATGTATCTACTGGAATCCCGTATGCGTGAAATAATTTTTCTCCAATTAATTCATTATCATTTGGCATTTTTATTAATAGTAATACTCCGACACTGTAAAAAATGGCTACTAATCGATCATATTCAATCCGAATCATTCTTTCTCCCTTCTCCTTTGTTTTTTATTATCGATTTTAGCTAACATTATCGGAATATACAATCTTTTTATAGGGAATAACATAAAAAAGTTCCTTATAAATATATAAAGAACTCTATTAATATACAATATGAAGTTTTCACATCGAAATTTCCTCAAAGTACGTTGGATTATGTATAGTAATTTTTTTACCTAGAACCGTAACAATACTATCATTTTTCAATTGTTTTAATACACCGCTAACAGTCTCTCGAGATGTTCCAGATATCTTTGAAATTTCAATTGTTGTAAGTGGACATGCGATTACAATTTCCTCACCATCTTGTTCTCCTAAATCATTCATTAAATAATTTAATGTCTGGATAACACGATCTTGTGCATTTGGGATTGTAATATTTTGCACCCGATTTTCGTTAATTTTTAATATAGAGGATAACTGCTGAACAACGTACATTAGCTGTGTCCGACTTACTTTTACCATATCTTCAAAAATCACTGTAGGAATATAGTAAACATCCACATCTGTCATTGCCTCCGCTGTATAATTATATGCATTGTCTGTAAACATACCACCATAAGGAAAAATAGAAAGTCGCTTTACATAGTCTTCATATAATAAATTCCCGTTTTGATTTACTCGCTCTAACTTTACAAAACCATCTAGCATAAAATAAATTCTTTCTCTTGAATCACCTTCTAAAAATAAAAACTGACCTTTCTTATAAGTTCGCCAATAAACAAACTCTGATAGGCTTTTTAATTTTGTATCTGTTACATGAGAAAATAATTCAAACTGCTTCAAGTCTTTAACTACGTTCCGTCTGTTCATAAAATTCCTTCTCTCTTGCTATATATCGGAGTGAAACATCGAGAAAGCGTATTCAATTTTATTTTATCACACTTAACCTACACAGCTTTTTCTTATCATGAATACTTTATGAACATTTTTCCTAAAAATTAACAAACAAAAAGAATGAAGTTACTAACCCCATTCTTTTTGAAATTACTAGTAATAGAAGAGCTATGTTTATACACAAGCATATACGTCCTGCTTAGAAATAATCGTACCAGCTTTTTCTTCTAATGCTTCATATACTTTTTCTAATGAAGTAATAATTGTTTTTCGCTTTGGATCTGCATTTGCAAAACTAATAGCAGCTTCAATTTTTGGAAGCATACTACCTGCTGCAAATTGTTTCTCCTGTATATACCCTTCTAATTCATCGACTGTAACAGCCTCTAATCTCTTTTGATTAGGCTGATTAAAATGCACATAAACATAATCAACTGCCGTTAAAATCACAAGTGTATCAGCATCTACTAGTTCTGCTAACTTTTGAGCTGCAAAGTCCTTATCAATGACAGCTTCAGTACCTTTTAACCCTTCCTCAGAGTCAATAACGGGGATTCCTCCACCTCCAACAGCAATAACTATATTTCCATCCTCTACTAATGAATTGATTATTTTATGCTCATGAATACTTACAGGCTTTGGTGATGGAACAACGCGTCTCCATCCTCTTCCTGCATCCTCTTTAAATACAGCTTTTGTTTCTTCCATTAACTTTCTTGCTTCTTCTTCTGTGTAGAAAGGCCCAATTGGTTTTGTTGGATTTTTAAATGCCTCATCCTTTTCATCCACGACAACACGTGTTATAACCGTGGCTACTTCTTTTTTTATTTTACGCTTTTTCAAAGCCTTCTCAATTGCATTTTCCATCCAATATCCGATCATCCCTTGGCTCATTGCACCACAAGTATCTAACGGCATTGCCGGTGTTTTTTCCGTATCTGCTGCTTTTTGTTGCAATAAAATATTACCTACTTGCGGGCCATTTCCATGTGCAATAACAATATCAACGTTATTTTCCATAATTTTAACAAGTTGTTCTGCTGTTCTTTCTAATGCTTCTTGCTGCGCCTCGGCAGTGGCATTTCCAGATTGTATAGCATTTCCCCCTAGTGCAACTACGATTTTTCTTCGTTTCATATTTCAACCCTCCAATTGATTTCATTTTCACAAAATTTTATAAAGTGATACTCCCTGTAATTAATCCGTAAATCGCAAAAAATGCTAAGGCACCAATAACTACAGAGGATGCCAGTTCCACACGAGTAAATATTTGTTTTGGATTCGTTTGCTTTTGAACATTGTAAAAGATGAAAATACCAGGTGCATATAATGTCATTGTTAGTAATAAGTAATCTAAGCCAGCTGCATACACTAACCAAATTCCATAAATACTTGCTACCAAACCAATGATTATATTTTTTGTTCGATCTTTTTCTTTAGATTGTAAACTGTGCTTAAATTGATAGAATGCTGAAAAAGCATACGGAATTAAAATAGCAGAGGACGCGAGAGAAAATGCAAAATTATATGCTTGATCTGAAACAACAAATGTTAATAAGAAAACTTGAATTAAACCATTTGTTATCCATAATGAATTTATAGGAGCTTTGTTTTTGTTTTCTTTCGCAAACCACTTTGGAAACACTCCGTCTTTAGCAGCTAAATACGGAATTTCAGATGCGAGTAGCGTCCATCCTAACCAAGCACCTAATACAGAAATGACTAAACCTAAGTTAATAAAAATAGCGCCCCATTTTCCGACAACGCTTTCAAATAAATACGCCATAGATGGATTTTTCAAATTAGCAACATCAGCTTGTTGCATAAGACCAAGAGATAGTAATGTAAGTAGGATATAAATGATGAGTGTACCAATTAATCCGATGACTGTTGCTTTCCCCACATCGCTTCGGCTTTTCGCACGACTTGATAAGACAACAGCTCCTTCTACACCAATAAATACCCAAAGAGTTACAAGCATTGTGCTCTTAACTTGACTACCTACTGCTCCCCAAGAAAAGGAACCAGCTTGTCCCCAAAAACCATCTAAGAAAATATCAATATGGAAGGCGAAAATTCCTACAACAATAAAGACAAATACAGGCACTAATTTTGCAATTGTTGTTACTAAATTTACAAGTGCTGCTGATTGTACCCCACGTAAAATTAGCATGTGAACACACCATAGCAATATACTCGCTCCAATAATCGAAGCCACATTTTGTCCACCTTCAAAAACTGGGAAGAAATAACCTAATGAAGAGAATAATAATGTACCGTAAGCTACATTACCAAGCCAAGCAGATAGCCAATATCCCCAGGCACTATTAAATCCCATAAAATTACCAAATCCTGCTTTTGCATAACTAAAAATACCACCATCTAAATCTGGTCTTTTTACAGTTAAATTTTGAAATGATAATCCAAGAGCAATCATCCCAATCCCTGTTATAACCCATCCGATAATAATGGCTCCCGCACCAGCGCCTTTTGCCATATCACTTGCTAAGTTAAATGCTCCACCGCCTATCATGGAACCAACGACAAGAGCTGTTAAAGTAAATAGTCCTAGTTTCTTTTCTTCACCCATTACACTCACCTCTCTTTAATTGCAATAAGAAGAAAACAACAATAGTGAATGATAGTGTCTAAAGGAGGAGAAAGAAGGAAGGTTACCTTCCTTCTTTACTCCATATTTCCTAAAGTAGCTGCCATAACCGCTTTAATTGTATGCATTCTATTTTCTGCTTGATCAAATACTTTTGAATGCTTACTACGGAAGACTTCGTCACTTACTTCCATTTCTTTTATTCCATATTTTTCATAAATCTCTTCTCCGTACATTGTTTCCACATCATGAAATGCAGGTAAACAATGTAAGAACATCACATTTTCATTTCCAGTTGCTTTAATCATTTGCATATTTACTTGATAAGGCGTCAATAATTCAATACGTTCAGCAAACTTATCTTCTTCCCCCATAGATACCCATACATCTGTATAAATTACATCCGCATCTGCAACAGCCTCTTGAACATTACTTGTTACCATTACTCGATCATTATATTTTTTTGCTAAATCAATAACTTCTTGTGCTGGCCATAATGATTCTGGTGTACAAATACGGACTTCCATTCCAACAATTGCACCGCCGACTAATAAGCTATTTGCTACATTGTTCCGCCCGTCCCCAACATAAACGAGCTTAACGTCTTTTAAACGTCCCACATGCTCTTTTATTGTTAATAAATCTGCAAGTGTTTGTGTTGGATGCCACATATCTGTTAAGCCATTCCATACTGGCACACCAGAATTGTTTGCTAAAGATTCTACTGTCGCATGATCGAAACCACGGAATTCAATCCCATCAAACATACGCCCTAAAACTTTTGCTGTATCTTCAACAGATTCTTTTTTTCCGAGCTGAATATCACCTTTACCTAAGTATTCAGGGTTGGCACCTAAATCTGTACAAGCTACGGTAAATGCACACCGTGTACGAGTTGAAGTTTTTTCGAATAAGAGTGCAACATTTTTACCTTCTAAATAACGATGCGGAATACCATTTTTCTTTTTCTCTTTTAATTCTGCTGCTAAATCTAGAAAGTATAATAATTCTTCTTCCGTAAAATCTTTTTCAGCAAGAAAACTTCTTCCTTTTAAGTTTGGTTTAGTCATCAACATGATTCATCCCTACTTTCTCCGTTTTTTATACTAAATATCTTTTCGAACAATCGGCATACTCATGCAACGTGGACCCCCACGACCGCGAGATAATTCCGAGCTAAGTACTTCAATAACTTCTATACCATGCTCACGTAATAAAGCATTAGATACATAGTTGCGATCATATGTAACAACTACTCCTGGCGCAATCGCCAATGTATTAGATCCATCGTTCCATTGTTCACGAGCAGAAGCGATCACATCTCCTCCTCCGCAAGGGATAAGTACTAATTCACTTAAACCTAATACTTCTTTTAAAGCTTCAGTTAAAGATGTACGATGGGTAATTTTAAGAGTTTCTTCATCCTTTCCTTTTTCTAATATATATATATTCATATTTCCTTTTGGTCCTTGAATAGCTGGGTGAATTGTAAATTTGTCATAATCGACCATTGTAAACACTGTATCTAAGTGCATAAAAGCACGACATTTTGGAATTTCTATTGCTAGCACTTTTTTAATTTTATTTTGGCGACTAAGTAAGTTTTTAGCTAAACGCTCAATTGCTTTAGCTGAAGTACGAGCAGATACCCCAATTGCAATTGTTTCCTCATTTAAAATCAGTTCGTCGCCACCTTCAATCGGAAATTTATAATCACGATCTAACCAAACTGGCACATCATGACTTGCAAATCGTGGATGATGTTTAATGATATATTCCATAAACAATGATTCACGTCTCCGTGCCGGTTCTCTCATTTTGTTAATTGTTAAACCGTCACCTATACTAGCTGCTGGATCACGAGTAAAATATAAATTTGGCATTGGATCTAAATAAAATGGATAATGATCTTCCATTAATTCATACAGATGCGTTTTTTTACTAGTTTCAATTTCGTTTTTCCGCACGCCACCCATAATTTTTTGAATCAATTCTTCATTTGAAAAGGAAAGTAAATATTCTTTTAAAGTTTGATGTGCAACATTTACGTCAGTCTGTCCTTCTTTTAAAATACGATCAACAAATTCTTCACGAAGTTTTTTATCAACTAACGCCTCAGCTGCTAGTTTTTCTAAATAAAGAACTTCAACACCCCGATTGCGTAATGTTTGTGCAAAATAATCATGTTCTTTTTGAATAATTGGTAAATATGGGATATCGTCAAATAATAATTGTTGCAAATAATCTGGCGTTAAATTTTCCACTTCTTTACCAGGACGTTTTAATAAAACCGTTTGTAATTCCCCAATTTCTGAAGTAACATGTATCGGATGTTTCATTTGTTGTACCTCCTTTTAAATTTGTTTGATGTCTACAAATACATAATAAACGGTACGTACTTCCTTCTTTGTGAAAGCGCTAACATTTTCAAGTGGAATATTTCACAATTTATTTTTTAAAATAATATATATTTGTATTTTTATAAGGTTTTTTGCTCCATATTTTGCAAAACAGCTATATATTACGTATATATAATGAATAACCCTTTACTAATTCATATTAAAATTTCAAAAAAAGATCCTATTTCTAATAAAAATTAGAAATAGGATCTTCACTTACATAATCAATTTCAATCTTTCTTCTAGAACCTTCCTATCCGATTGTGATCGAGAAATCACAAGGCACGTATCATTTCCACATATACATCCTACTTTTTCTTTCCAATCTAAAGAATCCAATAATACACCAATAACATGGGCATTTCCCGGTAATGTTTTAATGATTGTTAATTGCTCTACACAATCAATTTTCACAACAACTTCTTTTATTTTTTTCTTTAATTTCATATCCGTTTGTAAACTGTCTTCTGAAAAAATCTTATATATTGTTAATCCACTTGCAGAGGTTACCTTTATTAAATTTAATTCACGAATATCTCGTGAAATCGTTGCTTGTGTAACTACTACACCATGTTCTTCTAACAATTCTACTAATTTCTCTTGTGTATCTATTTCACACTCTCTTATCAATTGTTTAATTAGCCGTTGTCTTTTCTCCTTTTTCATAAAAGACATCCTTTCGAATATTATAACTTTATTATATCTTGCTATAATTTCCATTCGAAAGAGATAAAGGTAAATGTTGCGGAAACGTTCATAGTTTATAATTATCCCTCTTATATGATTTCATCCTGGACTATGTCCTGCACGTACTTGAGAAAGGGGACTTCTGTTGGAGTACTGCTAAAAATTTCTATAGTATCTAGTATGGCAACACTAAATACATACTGCTGAATACACATCCATATGTTTCTAATTTCAATTAAATTTCCCAGAAAAATATACTAACATTTTAATCAGCCTATTCATTCTTCATATACATACTATTTATAATTCAAACACTCTTAAACAAGCTTTCTCATAAAATAATAAGAACCAATCTCATATGGAAAGGAACAATATAATGAAAAAAACAAAATTAACAGGGCGCATTGTAACTCCAGAAGATCCTGAATATGATGTAGCTCGCATAAACTTAAATTTAAGTCTTCCAAAGCTCCCCTGCATAATTGTCTTCTGTCAAAATACTCAAGATGTATGCAATGCCTTGAAGTGGGCACGTGAACGTCATATACCATTTCGTGTACGAAGTGGTCGCCATAACTATGAAAACTTTTCCCTTGTGAATCGTGGACTTATTATTGATGTAAGTGAAATGAATCGAATTATAGTCCAGCAGGACAGCTTAACAGCAACCATTGAGGCTGGAGCAAACCTTGGTGCTGTTTATAAAGAGCTGTGGAAATATGGCGTCACATTACCAGCTGGCACCAGCGCCAGCGTTGGAATTGTTGGATTAACACTTGGTGGTGGCATTGGTATGTTATCACGCTTATTTGGATTAACTTGTGATCAACTATTAGAAATAGACATGGTGCAAGCAGTTGGTAAAAAAGGGGCAAGATTTATTCGTGCCAGCGAAAGAGAAAACGCTGATTTATTTTGGGCATGCTGCGGCGGTGGCGGTGGGAACTTCGGAATTGTTACATCTTTAACATTTCGTGTTCACCCCATTCAAAACGTCTCGATTTTTTCACTCACTTGGGAATGGAAAGACTTTATTACCGCATTTCAAGCTTGGCAAAACTGGGCACCTTATATAGATGAGCGTCTTACTTCATCTATTGAATTATTTTCTAAACAGAGAAATAAAATTGAAGTAAAAGGAGAATTTGTTGGTCATCCTTCGGAACTCCTCGATTTACTGGCACCTGTATTACAAGCTGGAACTCCTTCTCTGTTCATAGAAGAAGTTCCTTATATACAAGCAGTTGAATTCTTTAATAGTGGTAACATCCCAGAAAAATTCAAACGTTCTGGTTCTTATGTATATAAGACAATTCCGCTTAAAGGGATTCAAGTTCTAAAGCATTTTCTTAGTCATGCTCCAAATTCTTCAGCGAGCGTTTGGCATCAATCACTCGTAGGAGCTGTAGAAGACATTGCTCCAAGTGAAACAGCTTATTTCCATCGAAAAGCAATTATTGCTCAAGAATACCTTACATCTTGGAAATGCGACAATGAGGAACAACAAAATATACGTTGGATTAAAGATTTACGAAATGCTATGGCACCTTATACATTAGGTGATTATGTCAATTGGCCTGATATTGATATTACAGATTGGCAAAACACTTACTATGGCAAAAACTTTACAAGGTTACGTAAAGTAAAAACAGTATATGACCCTTGTAATGTTTTTCGATTCCCACAAAGCATCCCTCCCTTCCATAAATAAAATATAAATTTCTCTCACTTTTTTATTTTCTTCAAAGCCTCTTTTTATCACCTTACTAACCGAATCATCTTCCTAATTTCACGTCCTCTAGACAATGTTTTTCGCAAAAAATAAAGGGTTTTGGCACTTTATGACTAATAACAAAAATAAGGGGAAACATTTGTAAAATACAAATTTGACTGGGGGATTGGTATGATTCAAGTTCAAAATCTAGTAAAGTCATTTGGTTCATTAGACGTTTTAAAAGGGATCAATTTAGAAGTAAAAGAAAAAGAAGTTGTTGTTTTAATTGGCGCGAGCGGCTCAGGAAAAAGCACTTTACTTCGTTGTCTCAACTTTTTAGAAATGTACGATGAAGGGGAAATTCACTTACAAGGGAAACGAATTAATCCTAAAAGTACAAACTTAAACAAAGTCCGCGAAAATGTTGGAATGGTATTTCAACATTTTAACCTCTTTCCACATATGACCTCATTAGAAAACATCATAGAAGCACCTATTCATGTAAAAAAAATGGACAAAACAAAAGCGAAAGAAATTGGAACCGACCTATTACAAAAGGTTGGATTACAAGACAAAGCAAACGTGACACCTCACCTTTTATCTGGTGGACAAAAACAACGTGTTGCGATTGCACGCGCACTTGCAATGAATCCTAAAATCATGCTATTTGATGAACCTACATCTGCTCTTGATCCTGAACTTGTTGGAGAAGTACTCCAAGTTATGAAAGAGCTTGCTGGTGAAGGAATGACAATGGTAATCGTCACCCATGAAATGAACTTTGCACGGGATGTAGCAGATCGCGTCATTTTTATGGATAATGGACAAATTGTAGAGGATGCACCACCAGAACAATTTTTTTCAGCACCGTCAAATGAGAGAGCAAAACAGTTTTTACGAAACATTTTATAGAGAGGGACTTCTCTCCCCACGAATACTTAAACCATTAAAACTCATACGGGTGGCCTAATTGCCCCACCCATGGAAACTTTCCATAGCAATTAAGATACGGCTGTTTACCCCGTATGTGCAGGATGAATATATAGGAGGGGTTTTGATGAGAAAGAAAATGCTTACTGCTTTTGCAGCAATTACACTATGTGTATCCTTCGTCCTTGGAGCCTGTAGTAAGGAAACTTCAAC
The DNA here is from genome assembly GCF_000374965.1 of Bacillus sp. 95MFCvi2.1. Lineage (NCBI taxonomy): Bacteria > Bacillati > Bacillota > Bacilli > Caryophanales > Bacillaceae > Bacillus > Bacillus sp. 95MFCvi2.1. The sequence goes on from NZ_KB895706.1 coordinate 48,950, forward strand.
AAATGAAGGGAAAGAGTTTCGCTACGCAATGAGCGGCTTATATAAACCTTTTAATTTCAAAGAAAATGACGGGAAACTAGTTGGTTTTGATGTCGAAATTGGTGAGGCACTCGCAAAAAAAATGGGAATGAAGCCTGTTCCAGTTACAAATCCTTGGGAAACATTGATTCAAGGTCTAAAAGCAAAAAAATATGACGTCATATTAGGAAGTATGGCAATTACAGAAGACCGCCTAAAAGCCGTTAATTTTACGAATCCATACTATCGCTCTGGTGCACAAATTTTCGTAGCTAAAAAGAACAATTCCATTTCTTCAGTAGAAGACTTAAAAGGAAAAAAAATCGGTGTTGTAAAAGCTAGTACATTTAAAAAACTTGTGGAAAAACATACAGATCAAATCACAGAATACGACAGTGACATTACAGCTCTTATGGATTTGGAACCAGGCCGAGTAGATGCTGTTATTACGGATCAAATGGTTGGTCTTCGTATGATAAAAGAAGGAAAATCAAATATAAAAGAAGCTGGAAAACCATTAAATCTTGAGGAAATGGGAATTGCAATTCGCAAGGATGATAAAGAGATGGTGAAGAAAGTAAACAAAGCATTAGAGGAAATTATTAAAGATGGCACATATGAAAAAATCAGTAAAAAATGGTTTGGAAAAAATATTCTTGGAGAAGAGGAAAAGACAAAATAAAATGATTTACCCTTCTAAAAAACAAATCATTTTTAATCCATAAGCGATGCCCCACCTCAGCCGTGGGGTATTTGCATCTATTTCCTAAAATAAATTCTATATTGAGGTGACGTTGATGATTGAAATTTTCATATCTACATATCCAACATTTCTAAAAGCAATTGTCATGACTTTACAATTAACATTAACTTCATTATTACTTGGTTCATTAATCGGACTTCTATTCGCCTTTTTTCGTATTTCCAATAATAAAATTTTAAATAGTATTGCACACATATATATTGCTGTTATCCGAGGCACACCATTAATCGTTCAAATCATGATTCTTTATTTCGGCATTACGTCTATTATCGTTCTGTCTCCATTTTGGGCTGGTGCCATTGCTTTAGCAATTCATAACGGTGCATATATTACAGAAATTTTCCGTGGCTCCATTCAATCGGTCGATCGCGGCCAATTAGAAGCGGCTCGTTCTTTAGGAATGTCCTATCCACTCGCTATGCGCCGTATCATTTTACCACAAGCATTTCGATTATCAATCCCTCCGCTCGGAAACCAATTTGTCATTGGATTAAAAGATTCTTCCCTTGTCGCATACGTAGGAATGTCTGAGCTTTGGGGATCCGGTTTATCTATAGCTGCTGGAAACTTTAAGCAACTTGAAACATACATTGTTGTTAGTGCCTATTATCTTGTACTCGTCCTTTTGTTTACTTACCTCGTAAATCTCTTAGAGAAAAAACTTCAGCGTAAACAAAGTAATTCTATACAAGTAAATAAAGAGAAAGAAAAAGCAGTCTCTTTATAGGAAGAATTGTAGCAACCCTTTCATCTATTAGATTGAAAAAGGAATCAATGAAAAGTTACTATTACATGCAAAAAAACAATCAAAATACAAACTAAAAAAGCAAGCTACTTTTTAGGTAGCTTGCTTTTTTAGTTAAAGGGTTCTAAATAATCTATTCCAGAATCATGGATTCACTTTTTTGATAGTTTCCTGTTCTTCTATATGCTCCTCACGATATGCAATATTATCAGGGTCTAACCCATTTCCTAAAGAACCATAGAAATGTTCCCTATGAGGATCAACTAATTCACTGCCTTGATAATATACGCGAGGTGTGTTCCAAAGTGCTGCCATTGCTTTCGTCATCGGCATTTCATGATAACGCTCCGGCCACATTTCTTTAATTTTTTCTTTTACTAATGGGTAATACTTAGAACTCATAGCAGGGAACAAATGATGTTCCGTATGATATGAGAAGTTAAAATGCAAAACATCAACCCAGCGCGGCACTGTTACAGATAAACAGTTAGCTAATGGATCATTTACAGGAACAATTGGATTTAAACGGTGATTTGTTGCAATATAGCCCATTACAATAAAGTTTGCAATGAGTAATGGAATCACATAAGCAAACAACCACTTCGTAGGCCCCATAATAAATAGCAAACTAATCCAAACCGTCCATGGCAAAAGAAGTTGAAGCCACACAGACTTCTGATTCGATGACTTAAATTCTTTTATAAAATGAAAGAACATACGAGTTGAATGTATTGTAAATTGAATTGTTAGTGACAGAAAACTGAAGAAAGAACGCACATGCAAGGGCATACGATACACCCATCTTAAAAATTTACTCTTCTTCATCTTTTCAAGTGTTGGCCACGCATCAGGGTCATGTTCTTCATGCTGTGTATGAACATGGTGCGTCGCATTGTGCCATTTTCTCCACAATTTCGGTCCTGTAGATAATGGCATAAATGCAATTGCCCCTAAAAAATCACGAAGCCATGCTTTTCTTACAACTGTTCCGTGCAAGATTTCATGTCCTAAAAATCCAAGTGAAGCAAAACATAACCCTAGAACAATTGCAATTCCAAGATTTGCCCACACATTCAAATCGAATAAACCAATCGCTATTAACCCAGCTACCGCCACAAGTAAATAAGCCAGTCCACCAAACAAACGAGTTGGAACTGGTTTAAATGCTTTTTTTGGCAAATGCGGCGATACACGTGCTGCATACCATCCAAACGTATGAAGCTCCTTCATCCTTTTGCCCCTTTCTTATGCCGCGCTTACGCAACTTGCATAAATCAATTCTTGTTTCCAGATTGATAATACTAGTTAATTACAAAAAGCATTTATAATAAGTAAATCATACTCACTCTATCGTCACTCATTTTCGCTTTTATTATCAATGAAAAACATTTCTCTTTTTACTCTTTATCAACCTTTCCACATGATGAATCATATCAATAGACTTTCCATATTGTCAATAACTTTTATGACCTAGTAATAAAATGTGGTTATATTTTTATAATAATATTTTATTTCACCAAAGGAAAAGCATAGGTTTTATAAGCTTTTATCCATTATATATATAAATACTTTCACATATAAGAAAGTCTGCTTCACTCAAGAAAAGCTTATATATGAACATCAATAATTCTTTATAGAATCGACTGTCATTTAAAATAACCTTATAAAGGAATACTCATTTTTATTATATTAGAATAATATTTATGTTTTGTAAATATTTAAAACTTATTCTTAATTTCTTCTGTTCACTGTACAGTATCTCCTTCTCCTAGATTGAAAATAAGCTACATGAATTTTATATAAATTGGAAAAAATAAGTAGTAAATTATTTTAAAACAGGAGGGACATACGATGACAAACAATTCATTTCCCAAATTTCCAGAACCGTACTGGCGCGATTCTACTTCATTCCCTATTTTCCCCAAGCTATCAGAAAATATAAAAGCAGAAGTTGCAATTATTGGTGCTGGAATTACAGGCATCACAACTGCTTATTTACTTGCAAAAGAGGGCATGAAAGTTGTTTTAATCGATTCCGGAAATATTTTAAATGGAACGACAGGCCATACGACTGCAAAAATCACAGCACAACACGATCTCATTTATGATGAGCTCATTGATCATTTTGGAGCTGATCAAGCGCGCCTATACTATGAGGCAAACGAAAAAGCATTGCAATTTATAAAAGAAACAGTCCGAACAAATAACATTGATTGTGACTTTACTGAAGAGGACGCCTACTTATATACAACTTGCAATGACGGATTACGGAAATTAACAAAAGAATATGAAGCTTATAAAAAACTAAATATTCCTTGTGACTATGTAGAGTCCATTCCACTTCCTATCTCAGTTCAGGGAGCACTTGTTATGAAAAAACAAGCACAGTTCCATCCTCTTCATTATTTAAAGAACCTTGTTGAACAGTTTATTGAAGCAGGCGGAACAATCTATGAGCAAACCACTGCAATCGATATCGAGAAAGGATTCTATCCGCAAGTCATTACAAAAGATGGCCATCGTATTACATGTGGATATGTCGTCTCCTGTTCTCATTTTCCTTTCTATGATGCAAATAGCTTTTTCTTCACAAGAATGTATGCAGAACGTTCCTACGTTCTAGCTATAAAAGCAAAAAAAGATTATCCCGGAGGCATGTATTTAAGCATAGATACTCCTACACGCTCCTTACGTTACACAACAGTAAATGGAGAAAAAATTATTCTTGTTGGGGGTGAAAGTCATAAAACAGGACAAGGAATCAATACAATGCTTCATTATGAAGCATTGCACTCTTTCGCAGAAGAAACATTTGGAATAGATGCAATCCCTTACAGATGGTCAGCACAAGACTTAATTACCCTAGATAAACTACCTTACATCGGCCATATTAATGAAAATAATCCAAATATATTCGTTGCAACAGGTTATCGAAAATGGGGGATGACAACAGGAACTGCTGCAGCTCAACTACTAAAGGACTCTATTACAAAAATAGATAACCCGTATAAAGAACTCTTTGCCCCATCACGATTCCATGCAGATCCAGATATAAAAACATTTGTTTCTCAAAACCTTGATGTGGCAAAACATTTGATCGAAGGCAAGTTAGAATTTGCTCTGCGTAAACCAGAAGATCTTGAAAATGGTGAAGGTGCCGTTGTAAGAGTACATGGAAAACGTGCAGGCGCTTATAAAGACAACGAAGGAAAATTGCATATTGTTGATACGACCTGTACACACCTTGGCTGTGAAGTAGAATGGAATAGCGGTGATTGTACGTGGGATTGTCCTTGTCATGGATCACGCTTTTCAATTGAAGGAGATGTAATTGAGGGGCCGGCAGATAAGCCGTTAAAACGGGTTGATGGAGAATAAAGTTAACTAAAACAAACAGAGCACCAATCTACTGGTGCTCTTTCTCAAATAACATATCCCGAAACAAGCCATTCAACCTCTCAACCTCAATGCCCTTTCCCTTTTCAATACCTTTCACATACTCTTGATAATACTTTATCTGCCCCTCTAAAAATTCATTTAATACGATAATCTTCGGACCAGCGTCTAACTCAACACCATCCTTTTTCTTTAGTAGTAAATCTTCAATTTCATCAAAAAGCTCTTGTTCTAGCGACAATTCAGTAATGAATCGTTCAAATTCTACAGGCGGCAATGTCCCTTTCTCTTCTAACCATTTGCAAGCTAAAATAGGGCGCAATACATAGAAGTACTTTTTCAACTTCACGCTCTCTCCTTGTAGAAATTCACGATAGTTTTTTGAAGCCATATGTAAGTAGTGATACATCGTTGCTTTAGGATCAAAATCATTTTCGCTCATTTTCTGTAGACGCTCTGGAAGATCAGAGTTCTTAGAATAAAAGATTGGAGAACGGATCCATTCTAATAGTGCTGGATTTGATTTTGCAAATAACTGCAGAGCTTTTCTAATATCCCAACCGCTTATGTCTAAAGCATCACTAATTGGATACTCAATCACATCACGTTTTTCATTAATAGATAAATACCAGTCTACTGAATGAATGTATACAAATCTAACATCATAATCACTATCTTTCGACTGAAATCCCCATGCACGACTTCCAGATTCGACAGCAAATAAAATTTTCACATTGTTCTCTTTTTCAATTTTTTGTAATTCTAATTGAATTTTATCCCTCATATATATCATCCTCATTTTCTGATCATTTCCCTGGAAATTCGACAAATATAATCTACTTATTATTGGCGTGCTATTCTACTTTTAACATCAATATCTCAGTAACTCTATAGTATGTATCATAACTAAATTTAAAAGGAAGCTGCTAGGCCTTCCCTGGCAGCTCTATAAACATTTCATTTTTGTTGCTCGCTAACAAGCTTTGCAATTCGCTCAAACTCACCCTGAATTTCATTTTTATACATATCTACTTTTGTAAAATCCATCGCAGCAATATAAATCCGTTCTAATTTATCTCGAACTGCTTTTGCCTTCGCTAAGAACGACATTGCTTCACTCATTTTTGTTTTGTATTGAATGGAAACATCCCGAATTTCTGTTGCATATTTTTCATCCGTTCCTGGCGTAACGATGAGATCATACATATCAATAATCTCATCACCTTCTCGCTCTGGAAAATATTCATGTGGCGCGGTGCTGTCAAAGATCGCAAAACCTAATTCTCTTACAATAATCATATCTAGGCTATTTGGATCAAAGCCGCAATGATATACTTCAACTTCAAACCCTTTCTCTTCCGCTGCCTCAGCTAGTTTTTTTAGCATCGTTGATTTTCCTGAACCCGGGCGTCCTTTTATAAAATAACGATGCGGGATATCTTCTGTTAAATTTGGAACGAAATCAACCGCCCCTTTTGGTGTTGCTGCCCCTAAGAAACGGTGCTTTACCACCGCTTGTTTTCCTTTGTTATCTGCAAATAACTTTTGTATAAGCTGCTTTGTTAATTCATTCGCTTTTTGAAAATCAATATTATCAATATAAATTCTCTCCCAATCATCATGTATAGCTAACGCCTCTTTAAAACAAGCATACGCTGATTGAAATGCATCGCTCGCTTCAGAAATATAATGTGTAATTTCACCTTTATGTTTTCGTAATTTCTCTGAATCCCATGCAACTCCTAAGTTCACGTATTCCTCTACAACTCCAGGTATTTTTGGCTCAATGACATGTGGTGCTGTTCCATCTACAATTCCTACTTTTAATTTTGGAATAATAACACCATCGATGGATTTATTATCAGAAGAACAATGTAACAGTTCAATATCATATCCTCTTCCAACCCACTCACGCCCAATTGCTTTCATCAATGAGGATTTCCCTGTCCCTGGACCACCTTTCAAAATGAAAAGTCTTTCCAATCCCCTTACATTTTCCTCATATAAACTATAAAAACCTCTCGCGGTATTTCCTCCAGCATAATAATTTAAAATTTCCCCTGTCACTGCCCTCACTCCTTTATAGCAGTCTACTTACATAAATTACAATATGCACGACGCTTCAATTGGGTGAATACCTATTTTTTATTCTTGCAACAAAAAAGCAGAGATCATCATTGACCTCTGCTTCGATATTTTCGATTTAAATTAAGAAAAAACTGTTCAATCCGAGGACGAACCCATGCAAAATAATCTTTATCTTTCTTTTTCTTACAAATAATTTCTTTTCCATCAACCATTCCGACAAGCTCTAGTTCTAACAATTGCCTCGTAAATTCTAGAATATTCACTTCTTCTTTTGGATACTCTTCCTTTAGCTTTTCTTCAATTTCTCCCAATAAAAATCCGTCACGCATCATTGCAAGTGCATCAATCCAAAGTGGCGGCATTTCATATTTTTCTCCTGTAATTGTATCCTTTACAATATAATTCTTTTGATCTTTTCGAAATTGAATAGTGTGTAAACATACGGTCGAATTTAATGTTAGTTCCATCGTACCACCTCTGTCATAATATCAGCATAGAAAAAAGGATGCATGTGCACCCCTCTTTTTTAATTCACATAAAACCCAATTCAATATAAACATTCATACAAGTAAAAACTACAAACCGGTACATGAATAATAAAACTACATGTCGATATTTTCCTCCATTATAAACTAAGTTTTTTATAAAAAAAAGCATTCTTGAAGCTTTTTATAAAATGTTTATATTTACACAACAAGAGCACTTTTCTGAAAAGTACTCTTGTCTTTAAATTCTATATAGTTGGCAATGTCACTTCTACTTTTGTCCCTGTGCCAATGTTACTTTTGTAATTGAATCATCCCTTGATGCTCTTCAATAATTTTATTTGTAATGATTAAACCAAGACCAGCTCCATTTTCCTTTGTCGTATAAACAGACTTTCCAAGTCTCTCTATTCTTTCGCTATCCATACCGCATCTCTCATCTTGAATGCAAATAAACAATTTTTCTTCTATCGTTTTATAGGCAGAAATTCTCAAATCTCCACCATACATCATCGATTCAATCCCATTTTTCACAAGATTTAATAAGACTTGCTTTAATTGCTTTTCATTACCCTTTATATCAGGTAAAGCCTCATCTACTTGTATATGTATTTTTACAGCGTACTGCATTGCATAACTTTCCATCAGATGAACAACATATAACAGAACTTTTTGCATATCACACAATTGATACATTGTTGGTTTCAGCTTTCCAAATAACATTCACTCACTAACAAATCCATCAATTCTCTCAATTTCCTGTAGCATAATATCATAACTAGCATTATCAGCTAGATTGCGCTCTTTTTGAATTTGAGTAAAGCCCTTTAAAGTCATTTCTATCTAACTTTTACGTCATGTGAAATTTCTAGTAGTATTATCCTATATAAAATGGCTATACTATTTTTATTCTAACTTCCTTTCATACCATAACACTAAAAGAGGGAGTGAACAAACTCCCCCTGTTAACAATTACACAAAATGAAACCTTAATCAGTGGAAGCCTCATTCCACACTGATTATTAGTCCTCACCAATCTTGTTTTTACAGTCAGTTGATCCACCACCTAACCTCTTCGCTTTCGCTGAACTTTGAGGTGGAGGTCTTACTGCCCACAAATGGCGGGATAAATTATATCCACTTCACCCGCTCATGAAGCAATCCATCCGTAAATGAATTATCACTCATCACAAAATCTTTCATATAAACATGTAAATATTCACCATACTTACTTTTTGTATTAAGTAATAATTCCTCAACATAATACACACCTGGTGAAAATATATCTAGCAGTAAACTGGACAAACCAGCATAGATTCCGCAACCAACTTGAAAATAAGTCGCGTTTGTCTTATATTTCTGGAAAACTTCACTACTATTCATTACATTGTACATATATTTTTCATTGTCTTCATAGACAAGTAACACACCAACTAAATCTTCTCCTGCTATTTCTTCCTCTGCTGGATTAAAAACTTTTCGATTCCAATTCCATAATTTATCCACATCATCTAGATTTTTTCGAATTAAATCTGTTGTATATTCATTAATACGATAAAGAAAACCCACTTCCATATCAAATGTTTTACCAAGAATTAGAACTTCTTCATGTGGCATTAAGCAACCATGAAACTCTTTCTCTCCTAATCTCACTTTATATTCCGAAGCATATACATCCTCATAAAAATAGATGGGCCGATGATGACTCACATACATTGGATAACTTAATATTGCTTCATCAAGAAAACGTTCTACCGCCCATGAAGCATAAAGTGTATTAGGTTTTATAAGACTTTGGTCTGCAAAGAAAGAATAATCATGCTCTATAATATAACACGCACGTGGTTTTTTTCCCGGTTGTTCTTTCATAAGCTGTACAACCATCCATTGAACAACACCAGGATTCATTCCCGATCCTATAATAGCTCTTGTATTTGTAAAATTATTTTTTTCCTTTTCAAATCTCGTATAACGTTCTGTAAGCTGAAACCCCTTTAAGCTATCATCCTGATCCACCTGCTCATTCTCCAAAGCTGAATTTACATACGAAATACCTAATTCATTACAACAACTAAGTATACGAATCGTATCTGCTCCGGAAACGTCGATAACTACACCAGCATCCGTTTTCTGTAAATGCTGTTTAAACAGTATTGTATTTTGAAGATCCATTTCATGAAGAAAGAATTTCCCCTTTAAATTCGGAAATAATTCGTCATAATAGCTTTTTTCCTTTTGCTTTATATCAACGAGATGAAACTTTAAATCTTTTATCATAGAATAGATGGGATCATTTATATTCGCCACAGTTTGATTTAAAACTGCCAATACTGCTTTAGCGGCTCCTCCCCCACTACCAAGTAATGTAATTGAAAAAGAATGTCTAAGCTGACTCACCCTGAAAACCCCTTTAATATTTAGTTAAATAATACATAATCTATTCAATTTTGAAAGGATAGCTTGGACATAATAAACATGCTCGTACACATTTTTTATTATAAAAATATACCTTTCTCTCTTACTAATCCATGATTAAATAAATTAAATATTTAATCAGTGAGGAGATGTCTTCATCCCTCACTGATAGTTAGCCCTCACCAATCGGGCTTTTACGGGATAAAAATAGACTCGACCTTTTCTTTTACACACATAAAAGAAAAAGCAAGCCTTCTTAACAAGCTTACGGAAAATGAACCGATTTTACATGTTGAATATTTAAATACACTTTTTCATCACGCGCCTTGATCAATTCAATATGACCATCTTCAATTTTCGTCATCTTCCCAATTTTATTTGAATGTTCGCCTAAATCAAACACCATAATTTTCCTTGCCATTTTGATTAGTTGTTCTTCAAATGTTCTAGCTAGTGTAATATTTAATGGATTAACTGAAAGCTCATTTTTATTGAGGGAATACGGAATTTGATTTTCTTGATAGGGGATTAACCATTTTAGATGTTTTAAAGAAATATATACTGTTTTGTACACAGGGCTATAGAATACTAAATAATCATTCATAACACTTGCAACATAACCATGAATAGGATAACCACCAGCTACATAAATCTCCGTAAAAATCCCTTTAGATGTGCTCAGTACTTTTCGAAGGGAAATTGACGGTGACTCTCTTTTAATAACAGAATCTGTTTCTGGCTTGTGTATTTCGGTCACAAGACTCGCTATAAATTTATAATATTGAATATGATATAAGGAAATATAGATGTAGTCTTTCCCATCATAAATAACAACAATATCATTGCCTACATCAATTAATAATCCTTTAAACCTTTTCTCGCCAATTAATTTAACATAGATATATTCTCCAATATTTTTGCTTAGTTCGTTCACCTGTATCCTCCTTTCTCCAAAGCGTAACTTCCTCTTTATCTCTCATTCACATGTAGCTAAAAAAGAATAATAGGGGGCTAAAACATGTATGCAAAGTGACACAATGCTCTCTTTCTATCTGTATGAATAGTAGAGGAGGGCATTTAGACTATAGTAAAATAATAGCAATTGAACAAAAAACATTCGCCACTACCTATTCCATACTGCCCCCTCTTATTTATCAAACATTACTCTTCTTCATCTTTATTAGTTTTAACGATTTGATTTACGTTTTTAATGTGAAAGTTAATAACGTAAATTACCTCATCACGGTTCACTAATGTAACGTATTCTTCATTTACATCACTTAATAAACCTTCTACGCTTTCTGGTCCACCGCGATTAATTTTGACCCATTTATACTTAAGACTACCTAGTATCTCTTGAAACGTTGCACCATCCGCATAGGATTGCTCAATAAAATAAGGATTTAACCCTATCTCTTTTGCCTTTTTTACAACACCCTTTATATGCTTCTGTTGATAATAAATGACCTCTCCTGTATTTCCTTGAAGAACGAGATAATCATCACCTACTGCCAGCAACACACCTGTACGGCTTTCTGGTCCACCAAGGTTTACTTTTACACCTTGATAAACCAAGCTTTTTATTTGATTTTCAGGAAATATATTTTCCAATTTCATCCCTCCTTCCCCTCTTTTGTTATTATTTGGATCGATTATATCGACTTGATTGTCTTGTTGCTCTTGCTCTTGAATATTGAACATATGCTGTCTGATCGGATTTTTGGTTATTTGACTGATAATCATCTTCTTCTAGTGCTTGCAGACCATAATTCATACTTTTAATATGGAAATGTGGAATCTGTACAACTTCCTCTTTTACAATTAATGTCACATATTCAGAAGAAACATCTTGTAGAATTCCTTCAATCTTTTCTGGACCGCCGCGGTTAATTTTCACCCAACGATACTTTAAATTTTGAAGTAAGCCTTGAAAATCTTCACCTTGTGCAAATGTTGGTAAAACTCCAATGTCTGCAGCAACATCTTTCGCATTTTTTGTAATACTTTTTAGATGTTGAAACTGATAATAGTAAAACGTTCTGTTTTCACTCAATAAAATAAAATGATCCGAATACACTGCGACCACTGTACCTTTTTGAGACTCTGGTCCACCTCGATTCACTCTAACACTCTCTCCAATCAATCCATACAGCAAATCACTACTAATCGTGCTCATGAGAAAACCCCTTTCATTGTTTTATAAGTCGTTTGCACTGATAGTATATGTATCTGTACAGGTTACGTTCTCTATGATTGTCCCATTATATAAAAATATGTTTTTAACACGGGGGTACATCTATCCAATATGTATATCTCTGATGTACAAAAGACTAGCATGGCTTCTATCAATACCCAGCATGTCATTAGCCGCCATTTATGCACACAATTTTACTATTTCATCATAAAAAAATACCGTTTCAAGATACTTATCCTACAGATCTTGAAACAGTATTTATAAAATGAAACTTTACTTAGTGGAGGATTTTTCATCCTCCACTAGTATTAGCCCTCACCAATCGGGCTTTTACGGGCAGTTTATTCTCCACCTAGCTTCTTTACTTTTGTTGAAATTAAAGTGGGAATATTACTGCCCACAAATAGCAGGATAAAAATGATTCTGTATCATTTTTCATAGAGTACTACGCTATAGGCCCATGAGTTTTAATCTTCGTCTTTTACATCCATATCCTCTGGAATTGGCTCATTTAATATTTCTTCTACTAACTGTTTATATTTTTCCATTTGCTCTAAATGCGTATTGAACTGTTCTTTATTCAGCAAATATTGCTCACCGTCATACACGGCTCGAATTCGTTTTTGCTGAACCAATTCTTCAATGTAAGATTCCGGAATATTTAAATATTCTGCTGCTTCTTTTACCGTTATATACAATCGTTTCATTCCCTTATTATTTTTTATGTCTACATTATTATAAAAGATTTTTATAAATAAAATAAAAAGATTTTGTAAATACAAATCAAAAAGCAGGTAGATGCATTCCATATATTGTATAATAATATAGTAAGTATTAAAAAAATATAGATGGCATTTATCCATTTACACAAAGGAGAGTTAAACATATGGCTACTCGTCACATCATTACAATGTTAGAGCAATCATTACAAACTGAAACAACAAATACTGCTTCTCAGCTTTCTAAAGCTTTACCAAAAAGAATCATTGAGCAAACAAAGGCTGCAAATGAAAGCGTAAACTATAATACAATTGGAGAATGGTATAAACATCATTTCATATTTCAACAAGATGATTTCCTTTGGGCTAAATATGCTTACTATGATGCATACTGTGAAGCGTTACAAAACCAGGGACATCTTACAAAACGTGTACGTCACATACTAGAATCTATGGCTAGAAAACACGGGAAACAATATATTGCCTCTGTGCAAAATAAGCAGTTTCCTGATCAGTACGCACAAGGAACAGCATAATTTTCCTTGTCTATAAAAAATATGAACCACAAAAAAAGATTTACAAATCCAACGTTCACGTCTTTTACATGTATTCTCTTCTCAAAATACATGTAAAAGACGTGAACTGAAGAAACCAGTGTAATACAAATGATAAAAAACATAGTAATTATATAAACACCCAGCCTACTTCCTTACTTAATAAAGATTAGGAAAGTAACTGGGTGTTTATCTATTAAAAAGATATTTATTTCAAATCTCTCATAATTCATTTACATATTCTTCTCTATTTATTTCTTTCCACTCTTTAAACTTCTCAACACGACCCATTATTTCATCATTTGCTTAATAATTTCTCGGTTACGCTGCTTGAAAACATCATTATGGGAAGAAACCATTCCATATTCACTCGCATCTGGTTGAATAAATTGTTTTGCTTTATTTACAGCATTTCCAGCATCTTGGAAAGCACCCGCAATTAAATGCAATTTCCCTTCATGCTTTAAAATATCTCCAGCAGCATATAGCCCTTCTATTGAAGATTCACTGTTCGCACTCCCGGCAATAAAATAATTATCAACGATTTCAACATTTAGTTCACTATTTTCCAATAATGTTATATCACGTTCATACCCATGATTAATAATGACTTCGTCAATAGGTAAATGAGAAACTTCACCTGTTTCATGATTCGTTAACTCAATATATTCAATTGCTTCGTGATTATCATCAGCCATCAACTTTGTAATCGACGTATTAAAGAGACAATCCACTGAACTATTCATAAGCTGAGTAACTTGTGCTTCATGACCAGCTAAGGCATCTTTTCTATATGTTAAATAAACCTTTTTCGCAATGGGCTCTAATTCATTTGCCCAATCGATCGCTGAGTTTCCTCCACCTGAAATAATTACAGTCTTATCTTTAAAACCCTTTAAAGATTTGACCGTATAATTTAAATTTGATACTTCAAACCTTTCTGCACCTTCAATTGCTAACTTTTGTGGTTTTAATATTCCACTTCCAGTAGCTACAATAACTGTTTTTGAAAAGTGCTTTTGACCAGAGAAAGTTGTTAGCACAAAAACTCCCTCTTCATTCCGATTGATTGACTCTACCTTTTCATTCAACACTACTTCCGGATGAAATGTTAACCCTTGCTCCACAAGCTGCTCAATTAACTGCGCTCCAGTAACTGGTGGCAATCCCCCGATATCCCAAATCATTTTCTCAGGATAAACATGTACTTTCCCACCTAACTGTGGTTGAAATTCAATTATTTTTGTTTTCATTTCCCTAAGCCCACTATAAAACGCTGAGTAAAGCCCTGCTGGACCTCCTCCAATCACGGTCACATCAAATAATTCTTCTGGATTCATTTATGTTCACTCCCAGGCATCAAATATAATTGATTATCATTCTCGATAAAATATAACCTTTTCCCTTCAGGTTTTCAATCAAAATAACTATTGACAATAGAAAAATATAAAATTATATTATTAAAGAATCGATATTGATAATCATTATCATTTTGTAAACTATTAACAAATTTGTAGGGAAAATAGCGGCTCGTTTATTTATAGATCCCTCAAGTATTTTATTATAATAAATCTCAATATCAAGATTTATAAGATTCCTTAACTACTAAGTGTAAGACATCTATCCCGTTAGAAAGCTATATACTACATACAATTTTATAAAAAGGAGAAAGAAAAAATGAAAAAGTTATTCATTTCACTTACAGTTCTATTCGTACTCGTTATGAGTGCTTGTAGCAACGGTTCGACAGATAAGAAAAACGATTCAAATGCAAAGGGAAGCAAATCAGAAACAATTACATATCAATCTGAGAATGGTAAAGTTGAAGTTCCTGCAAACCCAAAACGCGTTGTTGTACTATCATCATTCGCAGGTAACGTAATATCTTTAGGTGTAAACCTTGTTGGTGTAGATTCATGGTCTAAAATGAATCCGCGTTTTGAAAAAAAATTGAAAGATGTTACAGAAGTATCTGATGAAAATGTTGAAAAAATTATCGAATTAAATCCAGATTTAATCATTGGTTTATCAAACATTAAAAATATCGATAAGTTAAAAAAAATCGCTCCTACTGTAACATTCACATATGGGAAAGTTGACTACTTAACACAACATTTAGAAATCGGTAAACTACTAAATAAAGAAAAAGAAGCAAAAGCTTGGGTTGATGATTTCAAAAAACGTGCGCAAGCCGCTGGAAAAGATATTAAAACAAAAATTGGTGAAGATACAACCGTTTCTGTTATTGAAAACTTCGACAAACAAATCTATGTATTCGGCGATAACTGGGGCCGTGGAACAGAAATCCTGTATCAAGAAATGAAATTAAAAATGCCGGAAAAAGTAAAAGAAAAAGCGCTAAAAGATGGCTACTATGCACTATCAGCTGAAGTTCTACCTGAGTATGCTGGGGATTACTTAATTATAAGTAAAAACAACGATACGAATAATTCATTCCAAGAAACAGAATCGTACAAAAACATTCCAGCTGTTAAAAACAATAAAGCATTTGAAGTAAACGCGAAAGAATTCTATTTTAATGATCCAATCACATTAGATTTCCAACTAGATTTCTTCAAGAAAAGCTTTCTTGGTAAATAACACAACAATGAGGAATTCTTATTTAAAGAATTCCTCTTCCTTTATTCTATGAAAAGAAAAGATGTGAAACTAATGACAAAAGACAATCTACGTTCCACTTCCTTTGTATACAAGCTCATTTTAGGAATCATTGTGTTCTTTATTATATTTATGGTTGCCATGGTATTTGGCGCAGCAGATACCTCTATAAAGGATGTATGGATAGCGCTGACTTCTAACGTTAATGGAGAAAAGTTCTCCA
This sequence comes from Bacillus sp. 95MFCvi2.1, assembly GCF_000374965.1. NCBI lineage: Bacteria > Bacillati > Bacillota > Bacilli > Caryophanales > Bacillaceae > Bacillus > Bacillus sp. 95MFCvi2.1. The sequence continues at coordinate 65,169 of NZ_KB895706.1, forward strand.
TTATCCGTGAACTTCGCTTCCCACGTGAAATTGCAGCCATTTTTGTTGGAGCTGGGCTCGCTGTTTCTGGTGCGATTATGCAAGGTATAACGCGAAATCCACTCGCTGATCCAGGATTACTCGGGCTAACTGGTGGTGCCAACGCTGCCTTGGCAATTACACTTGCCCTTATTCCTTCTGTAAACTATTTTTATATAATGATTGCTTGTTTTATCGGTGCTGCTATCGGCGCCATTATGGTCTTCGGAATTGGTATGATGAAAAAAGGCGGGCTTTCTCCTCTTCGTATTGTACTTGCTGGCGCCGCGGTTTCAGCATTTTTAGTCGCGATTTCAGAAGGAATCGGGATTTATTTTAAAATCTCACAAGATGTATCCATGTGGACTGCCGGAGGCGTAATCGGAACATCATGGAGCCAATTACAGGTCATTGTTCCAGTTATTTCAATCAGTATATTCATTGCAATCTTATTTTCAAAGAAATTGACGATTCTTAGCTTAAGCGAAGAAGTAGCAATAGGACTCGGTCAAAAAATCATCGTCATTAAAATCATTCTTTTTATCGTTATCATTTTACTTGCCGGTGCTTCTGTTTCACTTGTTGGAAATATGGCATTTATCGGTTTAATGGTACCTCATATGGTCCGCCCTATTGTCGGACCAGACTATCGATTTGTGCTACCGATGTCTGCCATTGCTGGTGCTTCTTTTATGCTATTAGCTGACACACTTGGACGCACAATCAACGCTCCATATGAAACACCAATAGCGGCCATTATCGCAATTGTAGGTTTACCATTCTTCCTATTCATCGTACGTAAAGGAGGAAGGTCGTTCTCATGATTCAACAATCTAAAAAACAACGAGTAATCGTACTTGCCTTACTCCTGCTTATTGCAGCAACCATTACAATTGGAATGGGCCTAGGAGCAGCTTCATTGTCCTATGATAGACTGCTACCTACACTTTTTGGCCAAGGTACATTTAAAGAAGAATTTATTTTATTTTCTCTTCGATTACCACGAATTGTGATTACACTATTAGCTGGTATGGCACTTGCCTTATCAGGAGCTATACTACAAGGTATAACGCGTAATGATCTAGCCGAGCCTGGTATTATCGGTATTAACTCAGGGGCAGGCGTTGCAATTGCCCTTTTCTTTTTATATTTTCCAATAGACGCAGGCTCATTTGTTTACTTGCTACCAATCGTTGGATTTATCGGTGCCTTTATTACAGCCTGTCTCATCTATGGATTTTCATACAGTAAAACTGCTGGGCTTCAACCGATAAGACTGACATTAACAGGAATTGGATTTACGTTCGCTCTTTCCGGAACGATGATTGTACTTATTTCATCTGCTGAACGTGCAAAAGTAGACTTTATCGTAAAATGGATTGCCGGAAACATTTGGGGAGATGACTGGGTTTTTGTTTTCGCACTCCTTCCATGGCTAGCTGTACTCATTCCATTTACTTTCTATAAAGCAAACCGATTAAATCTCCTTGCATTAAATGAGCATGTAGCAATTGGTGTTGGTGTCGCACTCGAAAAAGAACGCCGCTCACTCCTTATAGCAGCCGTTGCATTAGCAGCTTCTGCCGTTTCAGTCACAGGGGGAATCGCCTTTATCGGACTTCTGGCTCCTCACATCGCAAAATCTTTAGTCGGGCCGAGGCATCAATTATTTCTTCCTGTTGCCATTTTAATCGGGGGATGGCTATTGTTACTTGCAGATACAATTGGTCGTCATATTGTAGAGCCAAGTGGAATTCCAGCGGGGATTATGGTCGCTTTGATTGGTGCTCCTTATTTTATGTATTTGTTACTTAAGAAATAAAAATAAAATCCCTTGAGAATCGATTTGTTCTCGAGGGATTTTTTCTATTTACTAATTCTAGTGTTGCCCATACCCATCAAACTTCTTCGCCAATCTTGCCATCTCTTCCTCTGGCAACAATTTTGGCTCTCCAATGCACTTCGTTTGATAATAAATTTGCGCGCAAAATTCAATTTCCTCCGCAACAGTAAACGCCATTTTTATATTGTTCCCACCGGCCATTAAGCCGTGATTAGCAAGTAAAACCGCACGGCGATCAATCATTCCTTCAAAAGCCGCTTCTGCTAGTTCCTTTGTTCCGAATGTTTCATACGGCGCACAACGTACATTCGGCCCTGCGAAAGCAATCAGATAAGATACCGCAGGAAGTTCCCATCCTAATGATGCTATTGTTTTTGCGTAAGGGGAGTGCGTGTGAACAAGTGCGTTGATGTCCTCACGCTTTCTATAATAAATAAGATGCATATCTAGTTCACTAGAAGGCTTTCTATCACCTTCCACAATTTCACCATCTAAATTCAATATAGCTACATCTTCAGGCACTGTTTCAAAATAATCTAAACCACTTGGACTTATTGCAATAAGACCTTGTTCACGATTAAAAATACTAATATTACCGCCAGTCCCCTTTGTTAATCCGCTAGCGATCATTTTCTTTCCATACGCTACAATCTCTTCTCTTTCTTTTTGTAGTAACATATATATACATCCCCCTTGGTGTGAACTCTGTGACGACTAGTTTGCTAGAATAATGGGTGTACCATATTCTTTATAGCTGTTAATACATTCTTGCTGCAGTGGTGTCAACGGTATGAGCTCATCTGTGATAATTTTTGTAATACCCTGTTTATCACAAACCTTATAGAAAGCAACCTTTCCGAGCTTCGTATGATCTGCTAAAACAATGACTTCATTCGATTTACTAAGCATCGCTTGCTTCGCTTCTCCTTCATCAATAGCTGTATCTGTTAAGCCTTCATGAAAACTAAGTGCTTTACTTGAAATAAAAGCTTTATCAATATAAATTGCCTCTAAATACTGTTTCAAAGAAGCTCCCATAACAGATAATGATTTCCCACGTAAAAAGCCACCGAGTACAATGACAACAATCTCTGGCACATCTGCTAGTTCAATCGCAATGCTCAGGTTATTTGTCACAACCGTTACATCTTTGCGATCCTTAATAAGTTTACTTACCTCAAGGGCTGTTGTACTCGCATCAAACGCAACGACATCACCATCTTCAATTAACCTAGCAGCTTCACGTGCGATTGCTAACTTCTCTCTCTTATTACTATTTAGACGCTCTTCCATCGAATATTCATATACCCGCTTTGTTTTTAGTTTTACACCACCGTACATCCGAATGACTTTGCCGTCTTTTTCAAGCTTCTCTAAATCTCTTCTTATTGTCATTAATGATACTTGAAATGCATCGCTTAAATATGAAACTTCCACGTGCTCCCTTTGTTCAAGTATCTCAATGATTTTATTTCTTCTCTCTACCGGTGAATTAGACATGATAATCGGTCCTCTTTTTCGTTATTTTCTTATATGTCTAATATACATAAGCAATTTTCTATATAAACCCATCTTGATTTTTCAACATATAAGTCGCTACTACGAAGAACAAAAGATGATCGCTACTTGTTTTCTCTCTGTTTTCACTTGGCATGAGGCAGGAAGAGGACCTGACCGCTTCTATGCATGGACAGGCGCTCTCTCCCATCTAAAAAGAAAGGTTTTATATCAGTTTTTCAATTTGTACTTATATATTTCATAATTACTAAAATAACTTTCTTAAATTCTCGGTAAATGGAGCCCTAACAATTCCCTTTTCCGTAATAATTGCTGTTACATTCTCATGCGGCGTTACATCAAACGCTGGATTATATACTTTACTTTCTTTTGGAGCTGAATATTGCCCAAAGCGGTTAATCACTTCAGAAGCATCACGCTCCTCGATCGGAATCTCCTTACCTGTTGGTGTTTTTACATCAATTGTCGGAGTCGGTGCTGCAACATAAAATGGAATGTTATAATATTTCGCTAAAATGGATACACCAAGCGTTCCAATTTTATTTGCCACATCACCGTTTGCCGCTACACGATCGCAGCCAACAATAACTGCATCAATTTTCCCTTGTGACATAACCATTGCCGCCATATTATCCGTAATGACTGTTACATCAATCCCAGCTCGCTGCAGTTCTAGTGCCGTTAACGTAGATCCTTGTAATCTAGGACGTGTCTCATCAGAATAAATCTTTAAATCCCATCCCTTTTCTTTCGCTAGGTACATCGGCGCTGTTGCAGTACCATATTTCGTTGTTGCTAAAGCACCTGCATTACAATGCGTTAGTACACCCATGCCATCTTGGAACAATGTTAATGCATATTCCCCAATTTGGCGGTTAATCTCTTCATCTTCTTTATGAATTCCTTTTGCTTCCTCTAATAACCTATTTTTCAAATCAGCGATAGATAAATGGGAATGTTCTTTTGCCGCATTTTCCATTCTCTCAAGTGCCCAAAATAAGTTCACCGCTGTCGGTCGAGATGTCGCTAAGTACGTGCAGACTCTATTTACTTCTTCTATAAATGACTCCACTGAATCTTCGGATGTCTCTTTTACGCCTAAATACACACCGTAAGCTGCTGAAACACCAATCGCCGGTGCCCCGCGTACTTTCATTACTTGAATGGCATCCCATACACCCTCAGCTGTTGTAAAAGATTCATAGACTACCTCATTCGGTAATAGAGTTTGATCTAATAAAACTAAAGCATCATCTTTCCACTGAATTGGTATTAATTGCTCTGTCATCATCTTCTCTCCTTACTTTGCACTATGGACAGACTGCTCTTTTAACGTTTGTAAAAAACTAGCGCCTGTTTTATATTCATTTGCTCGTAAAATAAACTTCTTCGCTGCCTGTAAACAAATCCGTTCTGCTCCCGCCCGAGCTTCATCACTTGAAATCGATGTAATATCTTTCACCTTTGCTAATCCAACAATGCGGCGAATCAACTCTAAACCCGTCACAGCCGCTGTATCCACTAACACAGATTGTAAATACCAACGATCAAAGCCAGTTTCCTTTGCCATAATCTCTGTTACATGCGTGCTCCACGCTTCTAAAAACTTCTTCTTAAACAAATCGATTACATCTATAATCGTAGACTCCAGCCAACTCATATAGGTATCTTTTTCCACTCCATCAACCATCGCTACATCTGCATTCACCCAAGCAAATATTAAATTTGCCATCACATTCCCAACGTCGTATCCCATCGGACCATAGAAAGCAAATTCTGGATCAATGACCTTTGTGGAGTCCTTTCGTACAAACACAGAGCCAGTATGTAAATCACCATGAAGTAGTGCCTGCGCATTCGTCATAAACGAAAACTTAGGCTTCGCTACTTCCATACGAAGTGCTTCATCTCCATATATATGCTCCCGAATCCAACCTTCATTTATCGAAAACAACTCATTGCGCTTGTTATGATCTGTAAATGGCTCCGAGTACACAAGATCCTCTGTAATCTCACATAACTCTGGATTGATATAATTCTTCACAAGTTCCTTTTTCTCTTTAGGATTCATCACTACATCAGATGTTAATAAAAGTGTGTTTACCATGAAAGTAGTTAAATCATCCGCAAGCTTTGGAAACATTTGATGGTTAATCAGTGCCGTCCGTAAAATCGTATGGTCTGATAAATCTTCCATCACACAGCAATTCATCATACTATCAAATAAATACACATCTGGTACAAGCCCAGATGCCAGCTTCCCCTCTAACTGTAAAACGTTTGACTCAATGCGAATTCGATTCGTAGACAACTTAAACTCATCTGAAATACGCGCCGTATCTCCGGCTTGCTTCACAATGACAGAAGTTCCTTTCTCCTTATCCCAAACACGAAACACATAATTTAAATTGCCATCCCCAATTTCCTTGCACTGCAAATCTTTTGCGTTTTCAAACATTGGTAACTTCTCTTTCACATACTCAATAACATTATTAGCTTCCATTAAAAAATACTCTGCGAACTTAGACATGGTTTCTCCCTCCACACTAAATGTAAGCGTTTTCTAAAAGCCGTAAAAATAATAGATTGAAAGTATTTTTTTCAATCTATGTTATATGTTCTTTTTGTATCATATTTTGTTTGAAACGAACATCTAGTTTTTATTATAGCTTGTTGGGGATGGGAGTCAATGTTTTCCTATATGAAAATGAGAAGCTACTTTTGTATTTTAAGAGCTTCTTGCTTCCTTTTTATTTAATACGCTTTAACCCCTATCCATCTTACATAATGAGCAAAGTTCAAACATCCTGTACTCCATTGTGTTTTATTTATGGTACGGTTCACCGTATTTAATTCTAAATACTCACTGACATTTACTATTTATCTTTTTACTCCTTCTAGCTTCTCAATCCATAAACCAAAAACCTCTCGTTCCCATTCCGCTCATACACCCCAGGCAATCTAACTTCCTCTTTCAATTCAAATGCCGTTTGATTCTCTAAGAAAAAGATATAATCTTCCGATGGATAATATAAAATAATCTCTATTTCTCTCTCTACTTCCTCCACCGAAAGCAATATATTATTGATTACATTCATAAACACTTGCACTGAAAATGGATTAAAGAAATAAAATCGATTGTCACGCGGATCAATCTCATATTCTTGCGCTAAGCAACATTGAAATTGAATTTTATCTTTACTATTTCTCGATTTCTTCGCATAACGTTCTAAATTTTCCATTGCTTCTTTGTAGAACATCTCGTTCATTTCTATTCCAACAGCTGACGCACCACATGCATGATGAATATAGAAATTCAGCCGGCCTTTTCCGCATCCAAAATCAACAATCCGATCACTGCTTTTCATTTCATATTGATTTAATAATATTTCTAGCCCGCTATATGGCGTTGGTTCATAGCGATGATAATGCAGGGACTTATTGAATCCCTTTTGCTCTCCTACTGTTTTTATATTTAATATCGCATCATAATATTGTTCGTTCATTGATTTTCTCCTATTAAGAAATAATACTTTTTATTATACAACATAGAAAAAAGCCTGATAAAATCAGGCTTTTACTTTAAACCAATATTATTTTAAAGCTTCCAACACAGTTTGCTTCATTATCTCTACTCCATCGATTATACAAGCGTGATCAAACTTCATATAAGGGTGGTGTAACCCGGGCTTTAAATTTGCCCCTAATCCTAACATAACAGCTTTTAAATGCGGCCTTTTGACCGTATAGTAATGAAAATCATCACTTCCTGTAGTAAAAAGTGGCGGTGTGCATCCATCTTCTCCGTATATTTCAAGAATTCCTTTCCGCATGAGTTGTTCTGCCTCTTCCGATACCTCTGCCCCAGGTGCAATATCAACCCATTCGTAAGAAATCTTCGTTCCCATTGATTCAGCTGATTGAATGACATGTTCTATCTTGTTCGTTAACTCTTCTAGCAATACATTGCTCTCCGCCCTTACATCTAAACCGAATTGCCCATTTCCTGGAATGATATTTAAATTATCTCCACCAGCTTGGCATTTCGTCATTTTGACAGAGTATGATTTTTGCGGTGAGAGCCAGATGTTTTTTAATCCGATATTAATCATAGAAATAACATCAATTGCGTTCACACCTTGATGTGGTCGTGCCCCATGCGCATCATCCCCGTGTATATTCGCTTCTAAAAATCCCGCTGCCCCATGCCAAATAGATGGTGCTGCTTTTTTTAAAGGTAATTCTTCAATTGGTCGTAAATGAACACCAAATAAGAAATCAGCGTCATCCACCGCTCCCTTCTCCACCATCTTTAAAGCACCATTTCCTTTTTCTTCTGCAGGCTGGAAAATAAATCGGACAGTTCCTTTTTGCCAATGCTCATTTTTCAACTGCAAAATAAGTCCCATCGCAATCGTCATATGAGCATCGTGACCACAAGAATGATTTGCTTTAAATTTCCCATCTACTTCTTGCCATAATGCATCCATATCAGCACGAATGGCGATAACTGGTTTCCCGTTCCCCATTTCAGCTATAACTCCAGGGCAATCATCAAATACTTTATATGAAACTCCTTCTTCTTCTAGAAATTTCGTAATATAGGCCGTTGTATTATATTCTTTCCAACTTATTTCAGGATTCTCGTGTAAATGCTGAAAAATTTCGTTTAAACGATCTTGAAGCTCTACTGTTTTCACTTTCCCTTTCTCCTTCCTAAATTCGAAGCAGTTTTCTCATTTATAAAAATCCTATTTCGAAAAACATATTGAATATTCACGCAAATGTCAAGAGATTGTCCCTTCATTTCTTTTGAAATATAATAAGGTAATTAAGATCAGAATTCTGAAAATTCTTTTAAAAAATTACTCATCATTAGTCTAATTAAGAATATATGCAACTTTAAATTTATGATACAAAGGACGTGGATTATACAATGAAAATTACAGCAATTCACCTTTATGCAATCCGTTTACCACTTCGTGATCCATTTATTATCAGCTACGGCACTTACCATGATATGCCTTCTATTATTATAAAAATTGAAACAGATGAAGGTATTGTCGGTTACGGTGAAGGAGTAGCCGATGATCACGTTACAGGCGAAACATGGGAAAGTACCTTTCAAGTTTTAAAACATACATTAGCTCCTGCCTTGCTAGGTGTGAATCCAATGAATATCGAGAAGATACATGACATCATGAATCAAACTATTTATAGTGTTCCTACCGCAAAAGCTGCGATTGATATTGCTTGCTTTGATTTAATTGGGAAAAAGTTAGATCAGCCTGTTTATCAATTGATTGGTGGCCGTTACCATGAAGTGTTTCCAATTACTCATGTTTTAAGTATCGCCTCCCCAGAAGCTATGGCAAAAGAAGCTGCTTCCATGATCAATAAAGGCTTTCGCTCTTTTAAAATGAAAGTCGGAACAGATGTCCAAAAAGATGTTGAGAGAATTGAAGCTGTACGTGAACGAGTAGGGAATGATATCGCAATTCGCGTGGATGTAAACCAAGGCTGGAAAAATAGCGCTACTACGTTAACTGCATTACGCTCACTCGGACACTTGAACATTGATTGGATTGAACAACCAGTTATAGCTGACGATATTAATGCAATGGCCTATATTCGCTCAAAAACAGACCTTCCACTTATGATTGACGAAGGACTAAAAAGTTCCCGTGAAATGCGCCAAATTATTCAAATGCAGGCCGCTGATAAAGTGAATATTAAATTAATGAAATGTGGCGGTATATACCCCGCTGTGAAACTCGCTCATCAAGCTGAAATGGCCGGAATTGAATGCCAAGTTGGCTCCATGGTTGAATCATCTGTTGCATCTTCTGCTGGATTCCATGTTGCTTTTTCGAAAAAAATCATCACAAGCGTTGAACTAACAGGACCGTTAAAGTTCACGAAAGATATTGGAGATTTATATTACGACATACCATTTATTCGTCTAAACGAAAAGCCAGGATTAGGCGTCGATGTCAATGAAGATATACTAAATGAATTAACCGTTTTTCAAGACGTTGTTCGCTAAAGGAGGACCACCACATGAACATTCTTTATGAAGGAACATTAAAACAAAACGAACAAAGATTCAAGGTCGCACCATTATCTTTCGATCACATCCAGCAAATTTTATCCTTACAAAATGTTGTAATTGAAGCATTAGAAAATACAGATAGCTTGCAACCTCTTACATTAGAAGAATATCAATATATATTAAACGGAAACGGCTTAATAATTGGTGCATTTGTAGATCAAGAGCTGATTGCGTTTCGTGCACTCTTAGTCCCACCTATTGATGACGAACATTTAGGGTTTGATATTGGTTTAACTGAGGATGATTTAGACCGTGTTATTTACCAAGAAATCTCAAATGTTCATCCAAAGTGCCGTGGAAACGGCATGCAGAAAATATTAGCAACAGTGATTATGGAACAATTAACACAAACAGACAGCAAATACGATTACGTTTGTTGTACAGTTGCGCCATTTAATATTCCGAGTTTGAAAGATAAGTTTGCGCAAAGGATGGAGATTGCGGCGCTGAAGGAGAAGTATGGCGGGAGTATGCGGTATGTATTTGTGAAGGAATTGCGCAAGGATAAAGAAAGAGATTGGACGGATGTTAAGAACATTTCGATGAGTGATGCTAGCGAACAGCAGGCATTACTTTCAGAGGGTTATCGTGGATATGAGATGGAGAAAGTGGATGAGGCTTTCATTGTGAAATTTGGACGATAATATATATACAAAAAGAACCCTAATTCATTAGGGTTCTACTTTATTTCAAGCCACATATCCAGAGTAATAACTAAACCGTCATTTTCCAACTTGATAACGCTAACCAGTTTTCCATCTCCTTATAATCAGGCATTATCTTCCCAACAAGACGCCAAAAAGATCGATCATGATTTAAATGGACCATATGGCACATTTCATGAACAACTACATAGTCAATCACCCTCTGAGGTGCCATTGCTAGCTTCCAATTAAACGTTAACTGTAGATTTGAATCACAAGTTCCCCATGTACGGTTACTATCTGAAATACGGATTAAACGCGGCTTTGTTTTAAAGTTACTTTGATACGATTTAATACTCTTCTCTACTAACGCTTTACACTGTTTATAATAAAATCGTTTTAAAGCTTGTTGTATTTTCTCATTCTTAAGCTCTTTCACATAAATATGCAGCTTATCTCCTTCAAACACCGCATTATCTTGCTCAATACTTGTATCTTGAGAAATCTGTATCGGGTACGTGTTTCCTAAATACAGAAAGCCCTCTCCTTGATCATAAGCCTTTTCCTGTGACCCAAGCACTCTCTCCTGCATTTCCTTACGTGTTTTCTGAATCCAATCCCATTTCTCCTCTAACAACTGGATTATATATTCAACAGGCGTCCCTTTCGGAGCTTGCACCTCAACATTTCCGTAAGAATCTACATAAAGACGTACTGATTTTTTCTTCTTGCAATTTATATGAAAATTGATTGTCTCACCTAAATATGTATGTATCATTTCATCACCTAGCGTATTTGTTCTTGTTATTTTTACAAATAAAAAAGAGTAGGCTACAAACTCCCTACTCTATCTATTATATCATTTACTGCTTTATCATAAATGCTACAATACTGATCCCTTATCCTCTATATTTAACAGCTAGTCCCTTTAAGAAATTCCTTGCGTATCTATCGCCGCACTCTTTGTAATTTTTATGACCTTCTTTTCTTAATAGAGCGCTTAATTCTCCTTTTGTTACGATGACTCCTACGTCTTCTAATATATCAAGCATATCTTCACTTGTTAATGATAGTGCTATCTTCAATTTTTTTAGAACGAGATTATTAACACTTCCATTACTCTTTAAAGACATCGCTTGTCTATCCGATTGCCCTGGTTTTGGATCTTGTTTTCCTCTTTTAAAAGTAATCAAACCATTCAAAAACGACTCTAACATAACATTATTGCATTTTATTTCGTAATCATTTTCAACTACATCACTATCATCGTCAACTTCATCATAGTAACTGTTTTTTAATTTTGTCAGCATCTTTCGCACTTCTTCTTTTGTTACTTCAACGCCACCAAGTTTAAACATCTCCACCATATCTATATCTTTTATATCCAGAGCATATCTTACTCTAATTAAAATATCATTATTGCTTATAGCCATTGTTTGTCCTCCTAAAATGTTGGTTATTTATCCAGCAGTCAAAGCGTATCCTCTAACATGCTTTAAACTATCATGTTTAATATAACTTTTTAGTTAATGTCCGCTAAATTAATACTTTAACACTTTACAGACATGTTTTATAGTCTTACCCAAATTAATACTTGTGAAGGTCATACTAAAAAACTCAAGAGGACCTTGAGTCTGAGGAAAGATTCAAATGATTTTTTGATTTATTCTCTTCTCCTTCCTTGCGCCTATAGATCTGGTCTATATTTATTAAACCCTGAGGTACGCTTATAAGACTCTTTCCACCGTTGCGTTAACGAAAAGAAAAAGCAGTGCTTTGATCTCTCAAAAACACTGCTCATTTTCTGCTTTAAATTTATTTTAAACTCAACCAAGCCACACACTCCACATATGCAGAGTGTATGTGGCAACACAAGGGTGCTGGTGGGTTTATTACATTCTTAAGACCTTTTTCTTTCAGAAAACAGACTTTATCAAACAAAAGTTGTCGGCTGCAAGGGAACTTGAAACTGAATAAAATAAGCACACGTGAGTTGATGTGAATCATTTTCCCTCTAACTTTTTGAGAGTTACACCATTTCACTGTCCTCTGTCCCATCAACACTCTTTTCAAATTTATCAAGCAATGCACGCACTTCATCTGTTGATTTCGTGCTCATCAATTGATTTCTTAATTCAGCAGCTCCATGGAATCCTTTGACATAAATTTTGAAAAAGCGATGAAGCCCTGTGATTGAACGTGGCAGTACTTCCGCATATTGATCTTGAAGATCAAGCTGCAGTCTTAAAAGATCAAGGTATTCTTTACTGCTATGCTCTTTCGGCTCTTTTTCAAAAGCAAAAGGATTTTTAAAGATACCTCGTCCGATCATAACGCCATCAATACCATATTTTTCAGCAAGCTGTAGCCCAGTTTGACGGTCAGGAATGTCTCCATTGATTGTTAGTAGCGTATTTGGTGCGATACGGTCACGTAATTTTTTGATTTCGGGAATTAGCTCCCAATGCGCATCTACTTGGCTCATTTCTTCTCTTGTACGTAAATGAATAGAAAGGTTCGCAATATCCTGTTTTAAAATATGCGTTAACCACTCCTCCCACTCATTTAGCTCCTTAAAGCCAAGTCGTGTTTTCACGCTGACAGGCAGTCCGCCCGCTTTTGCTGCTTGAATAAGTTCTGCGGCAACGTCTGGACGCAGAATAAGGCCACTACCTTTTCCTCTTGATGCCACATTCGGTACAGGGCAGCCCATATTAATATCGATGCCTTTAAATCCTAGCTCTGCCATGCCAATACTCATTTGACGGAAATATTCGGGATTATCCCCCCAAATATGTGCCACCATTGGCTGTTCATCTTCTGTAAAAATCAAACGGCCACGCACACTTTTCATACCCTCTGGATGACAATAGCTATCCGAGTTTGTAAACTCTGTGAAAAATACATCCGGTCGACCAGCTTCACTTACTACGTGACGAAAAACAACATCTGTCACATCTTCCATTGGTGCAAGTACAAAAAATGGTCGTGGTAAATCACGCCAAAAATTATCTATCATTTCAAACTCAAATCCTCTCACTATGGATACAACTTCAAACTCTCGGTCAAAAAATATAAAGCCAAATGTTCCACTTCTTTTACACTTATATCATGCTTAATAACTTATTATCAAACACAAGTACATTTGGACATTTATAATTTGTGAAAAACTATCGTGAAAATCGGCAATGTTTATTTTAACTAAAGTCGGTCCTGAATGGTATTTTTATAAACAAAAAAGCAGATGGTATAGATTTTTTCTATATCAACTGCTTTTCTATTATACCAACTCCAACCAAGCCACACACTCCACATGCGTAGTATGCGGGAACATATCCACAGGCTGTACTTCCTGCGTCTTATATCCGCCTTCTTCTAATACTTTTAAGTCACGTGCTAGTGTTGCTGGATTACATGATACATATACAACGCGTTTTGGCTTCATATCGATGATCGTGTTTAATAGTGCCTCATCGCAGCCTTTACGCGGCGGATCGACGACGATTGTATCAGCAATTACGCCTTCTTTATACCAGTTTGGAATGACTACCTCTGCTTCTCCTACTGCAAATTCAGCGTTTGTCATGTTGTTTAATGCAGCATTTCGATTTGCGTCTTCAATTGCTTCTGGGACGATTTCAACGCCGTATACTTTTTTCGCTTTTTGCGCTAGGAATAGCGAGATTGATCCGATTCCGCAGTATGCGTCGATTACTGTTTCATTTCCATCTAATTTTGCATATTCTAATGCTTTGTCATATAGCACTTTCGTTTGTTCTGGGTTTACTTGATAGAAAGAACGTGCTGAGATAGCAAATTTAATATCACCGATAAAATCATAAATATATTCTGATCCATATAGGACTGTTGTTGTGTCTCCGAAAATTACGTTTGTACGTTTCGTATTTACGTTTTGAACAATTGATTTTACATTTGGGAACTTCGTTGTAATTTCTTCGATGATCGCCTTTTTGTTTGGAAGCTCTGCCGTACGTGTAATGAAGACAAGCATAATTTCCCCTGTTACTTGTCCGTACCTAGCCATTACGTGGCGAAGTGTTCCTTTATGACGTTCTTCGTTGTACGCTGTGATGCCATGCTTTTCACAAATACGTTTTACTTCTTGAATTAATGCATCATTTTCTTCTGCTTGAATTAAGCATGTTTCCATATTAATGATGTCATGTGTTCCTTGGCGATAAAAACCAGCTACAAGCCCGCCTTCACGTTCTCCAATCGGTACTTGTGCTTTGTTTCGATAAACCCACGGATTCTCCATACCAAGAACAGGATGAACTGGTACGTCGTGCAGTCCACCGATGCGCTGCATTACGTCACGCACTTGTTTTTCTTTCGCCTTTAGTTGTCCTTCATATGTTAAGTGCTGAAGCTGACAACCGCCGCATTGGTTGTAAACTGGGCATTCTGCATCTTTACGATATGGACTTTCTGTATGAAGCTTCATTAAACGGCCAAATGCGAAGTTCTTCTTTACTTTAATAATTTTAATTTGTGCTTCTTCACCTGGTAACCCGTTTTTTACGAAAATAGGATATCCTTTCACTTTCGCAACACCGGCACCATCATGTGTTAAATCTTCAAATACTACATCTATAAACTCGTTCTTTTCAACTGGTGGCGTCATTTTATTACTCATTTTCCGACCTCTCTTTTTCATAACACTGCGTTACATTTTACCATACTCATATGCTCTTTATCCATTGGAAGAAAAAAAGCTATTGACGAATTTTGTTGACTAATGTTACGCTACTAATAATTTAATACGGACGATGTTCCCTCATATATACTTGATAATATGGATCGAGAGTTTCTACCCGGCAACCGAAAATTGCTGGACTATGGGGAAAACTAATGAATATTAGCTTGTTTGTGTATACAAAGACTCATATTGATTAGCTTTCTCTCATAGATGAAAGTGAATCCATATGGGTCTTTTTTTATTTTCCACTTTTCTAAAAGGTCAGACATCTTACGTATGACATAAAACCTCTCCTATTTTAATTATATATATTCATTTTGACTTTTCAGTATATCGTTTAGCTATGAAGAATAAAAAGTGTCCCGCTCTTGTTTTCCCATTTTGGTTTCACCTGGCACGGGGCTAAAAAAGGCTCTGACCGCTTCTATGCTTGATCGGATCCTCTCTTCCATCTAAAAAGAAAGGGTTTTTATGTCGGTTTTTCAAATTGTATTTATATAGTTATATAATGAGCGTTTTATGTAAAAACTTTATACGAACTTCTGAAAGGGGCAACTACATGCAATATGTAATGAGCGTTATCGGCATTCTTGTCGTGTTAGGTTTATGTTTTGCTTTGTCAAACAACAAAAGTAAAATCAACTTCCGTGCAATTGCTATTATGATTGGTTTCCAAATTTTAATTGGTTGGTTTATGTTTGGCACAAAAATTGGTCAACAGATCATCATTTTAATTAGTAAGGTTTTCAACAAACTAATTAAACTTGGTACGACAGGTGTCGATTTTCTCTTTAATGGAATTCAAAGAGACTTTGTCTTTTTCTTAAATGTATTATTAATTATTGTCTTTTTCTCAGCACTACTTTCTATTTTCAGTTATTTAGGTGTTTTACCATTCATCGTTCGAATTGTCGGCGGTGCAATTTCCAAAATTACTGGTTTACCACGCGTTGAATCATTCCATGCGGTAAACTCTGTATTCTTTGGTTCAAGCGAAGCATTAATCGTTATTAAAAATGACCTACAGCATTTTAATAAAAACCGTATGTTCATCATTTGCTGTTCAGCAATGAGCTCCGTTTCAGCTTCTGTTACAGCATCATACGTAATGATGCTAGATGCGAAATACGTACTAGCAGCGTTGCCACTGAATTTATTCTCTAGCTTAATTGTTTGTTCTTTATTAACACCAGTTGATACAAAGAAAGAAGAAGAAACAGTTCAGAAATTCGATAGAAGTCTATTTGGAGACAGCTTTATCGGTGCAATGATTAACGGTGCATTAGATGGTTTAAAAGTAGCCGGTATCGTTGCTGCTTTAATGATCGCCTTTATCGGTGTGATGGAAGTTGTAAACTATGTAATTAGCGCAGCTTCAGGCGCAATGGGCCATGCGATTACACTGCAACAAATCTTCGGTTACATTCTTGCACCATTTGCATTCCTAATGGGTATTCCAGCTCACGATATTATCCCAGCTGGCGGAATCATGGGAACAAAAATTGTTTTAAATGAATTTGTGGCTATTCTTGATTTAAAAGAAGTTGCAAAAACATTATCTCCACGTACAGTTGGAATCGTTACCGTATTCTTAATTAGCTTCGCAAGTATTAGCCAAATCGGTGCGATCGTTGGTACAATTCGTGCCCTTTCCGAAAAACAAGGAAGTGTCGTATCTAAGTTTGGTTGGAAAATGCTATTTGCATCAACACTTGCTTCTATTTTATCCGCTACGATTGCTGGATTATTTATTTAACAATGAATTACCCTATCCTTCCTTTCATTTTGGAATGTTGGGGTGATTTTTTTATGAGCGAAGGTCACCAATCTGCAAATGAAATGTAATCATATGCAATATTGCATACATTTTTCAATACGATTTTTCTTTTTTATATTAAGAAATATATATATACTAGTATTGGCCAGAAGATGTATTCTGTCTGTTTACAGTGAAAGAAATATCCAACAACAAAAACCCAAAAGTAAAAAAAGCGTTTTTAAAGATACCTCCGAAATTAGCTATTTTTCGGAGGTATCTTTTTTCATAAGGCAGTCTATAACTACAATTGTTTTTATTTACAAAATTTTATATAAGACAAATCCCATGCAATTGAACTGCATTTTTGTCGAATTCTCCCAAAAGAGATATTCCCCTCTATATTTCATAGTGATATGATAGACAAGGGTATGATTCAAATAGGAATATTTGAATCAATAATCTCTTATAACAAGACAAATAGAGAAATTATTACATATAAGAGACAAAACTAAAAACACAATAGAAGGATGATATTATGAAGAAATATGCATGTATCGCTTTGCTTTCTTCTGCTATTCTCGTAGGTTGTAACACTAGCACTACTAGTGAAAAACAGACAAAAGAAGCAACTTACAAGAGCCAAAAGGAAACGAAAGAAGTACAAGCCAAAGCAGTAGAAATACCTGTAACTCAAGGACTCATTTCATGGGATCCATTTGAATACAATGCAAAGAATACGACACTTTATACAAAGAACTTAAGAGATTCATTTAAGGAAGTGCGTTACAATATTTGGCGTACAGCTGATGGACCTACAAGTAAACAAACCTTTGTATCACAAGAAAAAGCGCGTGATTTTGCTCTCCCATTTCATTTACAATCATTTCATTTAAAACGTGGAGAATTTCAAATTGAAACAGTGGGATTAAAAAATGACAACACTGAAGTTCCTCTAGTGAAATCTACGATTACATTCCAGCAATATGCACCTTTCCTTATGTACCATGCTATTGAAAAATATCCTGGACCAGGTGATGGCGATTTAGGTTTATATGTACCACCAGAACAATTTGAAAAACATATGCAATATTTAAAAGATAACGGTTATACAATGTTAACGTTTGAACGTTGGGGCGAGGTAAATCGTGTCAATAAACCTGTCTTTGTGACAATGGATGATGGCCGAAAAAATAATATGAACGCTCTTCATATTTTGCAAAAATTAAAAGATGATAAATTCCAACCAGCAGCAACCGAATTCCTCGTTTCAAGTACTATTGATACACCAAATCGTCTTACGACAGATGATATAAAACAAATGCTTGATTCGGGTATTTTTTCCATTCAATCTCATACTGCTAATCATGCAATGATGGCTTATACAAGTAATTATGATGAAGAATTACTTGTATCTAAAGAAAAAATTGAAAATCTTACAGGCAAAAAAGTGATCGCCCTTGCCTATCCAGTAGGTTCTTATAATGACCCAGCTGTGGAAGAAACAAAGAAACATTATGAATTTGCGGTAACTACCGATCATGGAACTCATATTACAAAAGGCACACCAAATGAACAATACTTAATTAAGCGACATTTTGTTGGCCCTAATACAACAATGGCGCAGTTTACATCACTTGTGAAAGAAAAATATTAATCGTTTTTTAGGCTGCTTTCATGAAAAAGTAGCCTTTTCTTTTATTTATTTTTCCAACTTTAAAATTAGCTTAAATTTTAGCCTTGAACATTTAGCTCCACTTTTATAAATGTTATAATTTGTAAAAAGATTAATGGAGGTACAAATGAAATTACATGCTCTTTTTGATTTCCTACATTTATTATTTTTCAGCATAAAAAGTCATTATGTTTTCGGCATCCCTAGTTATGTATTTTTAATTCCTTTCATTTTTGTTGTTGGCTACATGATCATAACGCTGAACAAGCCTGCAAAAAGAAAAAGACTTCGAAGTAGAGAAACATCTTAACTATTTGTTTCTTTGAACTACCATCACTTTACTATAACGATATAAAGTGAAACTTTAATCAGCCCGACCTCTTCATTTCTCTCTGAATCTTAAGGTGAGGGTCTTACTGCCCGTTCATGCGGGGAAAAAGTGAATACACAATAGAAGGTGATCGTTATGAAAAAATATGCAGCTATTGCTTTATGTACATCTGCCATTCTAGCAGGGTGTAATTCTAACAATACAAATAATGAACCTAAAAAAGAGAAAACGGTTCAAGAACAGCCAAAAAAGCAAGTAGAAAAAGTGCAACCACAGGGTACAATATCTTGGAGTTCTATTACACATGAATCCACAAATACAGCTATCCATATAACGGATTTAAAAGATTCTTTAACCGAGGTACAATATAAAATTTGGCGAACTGCTGATGGAAAAGAAAGCGCAAAATTATTTTCATCCAAAGATAAAAACAAACAGTTTGCAATTCCTTTTGATATTAAAGAATTTGACGGCAAACGTGGTGAATATCAAATTGAAGCATCTGGTTTAAAAGAAGGTGGAAAAAGTATTCTGCTCACAACATCCACCATCACGTTTCAGCAGCATGTTCCTGTCTTAATGTATCACGCGATTGAGGATTATTATGGTCAAGGAATAAAAGGCTTATTTGTCTCACCTGCGAACTTCGAAGCGCAAATGAAATATTTAAAAGAAAACGGCTATACATTATTAACGTTCGAACGTTGGAATGATATTAATAAAGTAAATAAACCAATTCTTGTTACGTTTGATGATGGTATGAAAAATAATATGAATGCATTTCATATTCTACAAAAGTTAAAAGACGATACATTTAAGCCGACAGCAACCGAATATATGATTGTTGATAACATCGATGCAGAAGGCTCCTTATCCACCGCGGATATAAAAGAAATGGTTGATTCGGGTATTTTCTCTGTCCAATCTCATACAGCAACACATGCTGATTTACCGAAAATCACAAACTATGAGGGAGAGTTAAAGGGTTCAAAAGAAAAGCTTGAAAAGATCACTGGTAAACCTGTCATTGCAATTGCATACCCGTTTGGTCATGTAAATGATAAAGTTGTAGAAGAAACAAAGAAATATTATCAATTTGCGACAACGACAAAACCAGGACAGTTCATTACAAAAGGTGAGCCAGATGAACTGTTAAAAATGAAACGCGTTCGTATGCACAACACTACTACAGTTGAACAGTTTGCTACTTCTATTAAATAAACTTGGGTTTACTACCCATAAATAATCGAGTAAGAATAAAAATTATTATAACTAGAAAAATGAGTACGATACTTTTCATATCGCACTCATTTTTTTAATAACTCTTAACAATATGGGATAATTTCAATAAGGAAATCGTGTACTACTATTAAATTTTTATAAACTTACCATTGAATTTAGTAAAAGAAAAGCCATTAAATTTTTCGTTATAGGTTGCTTTATGATCTTTCAGAATTCCAATCGCTACTGCTTCCCCGAGCTTTAAGCCTTCTATCGTGTCAGAACGCCAATGAACACCAGCTGTACCACGGCCAAGCCCAATATTGGTAGCAAGCTTATTCAATTCCCCTCCGACTTTCAAAGGTTGTCCTGAATAAGAGAGCAAAGAAAGACCATCAGAACTCGCTACAACTGGTTTTGGAATGACAAACGATTCATTAAAAAAGGCTTTCAATACAGTGACACCAGCTCCCATAAGAGTTGCATGTCCCGCAGGGTATGCAGGATGAGTCGGACAGCCTTCAGGATACGCTAACGGGAGTAAATACGTTCCAAACTTGCTAAATACTTCGGAAATAACTTGCGAATTTAATAATTCTGGATGAATCGGATAATGAGTATCACCTGTTAGCTGATTATGAACACGCCCTCCAAACTCTTCAGGGCGGATTCTGCGATGAACTAAAAACTTTTGACACCATGCCGCTTCAAGTGCTGCCTTTGCCGTCTTACCCACTAAATCCAAAATATGAGGGGCACCGAAGGTAACAAAACCATTCTGAGTTTTTGAATGTAAGTAGGGGTTATTGGATGATAATGCTCCTTTTCCAAAGCTAAGTAATATCAAACACGCAGAAAGACAAGCTTGGTAGGAAAAATCTTGATGAACAAATTCAGCTAGGTCACGACCATTACGAATATAACGCGTGACTGTATCAAATATAATTCCCTTCGGAGATAAACCATTTTGGATATCCAGCCATTCTTGGTAAGCAGTCATATAATCTTTATCAGATACAGTAGTACGATATTTTTGAATCATTGTTGTAGCTCCATAGGGAACATCTTGCCATAAAAATTGAGAAATATAAGGTCCTATCAGACCACCAGGTATTTCACCACGAAACAAAGTCTCTGTAGTAACGCTACCATTAACTTTAGGTCCACGGAAATCCGACAAACTTGATAATTCAGAAGCCGCTGCTAAAGTAAGAGAATTACTATTATATTCAGCAAAAGGCACATCCCGTGTCAATGCCTGCCAGTATAGTTCAGTCATTTCACTTGCTTCCCAGGCACTACTAAAAGCTGGAGGTACCGCGATACTTAAATGGTGAGAATCCGGTCCTTCTAGCCCATAAGCATAAGCTGCTTGTGGATTGGCAAGCTTCACTACACCACCAAGCGTTAAACATTCAAAAGCATCTGGCTTTCCCTTCTTAAGTGCCTCAATCCATTTTTTATAAGCATAAATATCAACTTCCCCTAAAGAATTATGTGGTAAAGCTTTGGAGAAGCTAGCAATTTTATTATCAAACAATTTTTCATCTCCGTTACAGAATTGAACTGGAAGAGGAAGACCTTTTTGATAATCTGCAGCTTGAAAACGAACTCGGAATGCCTTATCACAACGCTCATATGGGGACATAGGTCCTATCTCACAATTCTTTTCTATATATGGATAACAATCTTTTCTATTTCGATTCGGATTTCGTCCCATTTTATCAACCTTTCACACTACATATTCATAACCATTTTCTTTCAAATCTTATTTAATATATGTTTATGCTTGTTTACCTGATTATTCTACTCAATCAATTGCCCATTTTCTCACAACACATCGTCAAAATACGAAATTAAGATTAATATAATTGAGGCACCGTTTATATTTTTTAAATTTTCTTGTATTATGTATATAAGAAATCTTTTGAATAAAGGGGATTATACCTATGTCATTTGAACAATCATTAGAAAAGTATGCTGCTCTTGCAGTAAATGTCGGTGTTAATATTCAGCCTGGACAAACATTATCTATTAATGCGCCACTTGAGGCAGCTCCATTTGTCCGTCTTGTTACAGAAAAAGCATATAAATCAGGCGCAAAGCATGTATATGTAGATTGGAACGATGAGGTATTAACACGTTTAAAATTTGATTTAGCTCCTGAAGAAGCATTCTCAGAATTCCCTGCTTGGAAGGCACATGCACGTGAAGAATTGGCAAAAGAAGGCGCTGCATTTATGTCTATCTATGCAGAAAATCCAGATTTATTAAAAGGTGTAGATGCAAAACGAATTGCAAGTGCTCATAAGGTTGCTGGAGAAGCAATGAAGGTATACCGTGATTATGTACAAGCAGATAAAGTAAGCTGGTGCGTAATCTCTGTTCCTACGAGAGAATGGGCTGCAAAAGTATTCCCTGATGTAGCACCAGAAGAGCAACAAGAAAAGCTATGGGATGCAATTTTCCAAGCAACTCGTGCAGATTTAGAAAATCCTGTTGAAGCATGGAAAGAACATGATGAAACATTACATACAAAAGTAGACTACTTAAACGAAAAACATTATAAAGCTCTTCACTATACAGGTCCTGGAACAGATTTAACAATTGAACTTCCAGAAAAACATGTATGGGCTGGCGCTGGTAGCTTAAATGAAAAGAATATACCATTTATGGCTAACATTCCGACAGAAGAAGTCTTTACTATGCCATTAAAAACAGGTGTAAACGGTCAAGTATCGAGCACAAAACCATTAGTATTTGCAGGTAACATCATCGATAACTTTACACTAACATTCGAAAATGGTCGCATTGTTGACTACAAAGCTGATGTTGGCGAAGAAGCACTAAAACATTTAGTAGAAACAGATGAAGGCTCTCACTTCTTAGGAGAAGTCGCATTAGTACCTCATGATTCACCGATTTCTAATACAAACATTTTATTCTATAATACGCTATTTGATGAAAATGCATCTTGCCATTTAGCAATTGGGAATGCTTATGCATTTAACTTAGATGGTGGTAAAACGATGACAAAAGAAGAGCTTGCAGAAAATGGAGCAAACTCTAGTATTACACACGAAGACTTTATGATTGGTTCAGCAGAGCTTGATATTGATGGTATTACAGCTGATGGAACACATGAACCAATTTTCCGTAAAGGTAACTGGGCATTCTAAGAATACAAATTATTTAATGAAAAGAGCCATTTTCCTAGAAAAAGGCTCTTTTCACTTTTTAGTATACTGCCTTAATATAATCAATGTATAAAGTTTTGTTATTATAATATTCAAAATAAAAGGAGGAGTTTTCATGCCAACAGCAATTGCGATTTTAACATTCGTTGGTAAAGTGATTCCATTAGTAACAGATCTATTGAAAGCACTCATGTAAACTTATTCTTTTATATTAATTTATCCTCACATAATAAAAAGGTTGTTTTCATTTTAGAAAACAACCTTTTTTTACTTTATTATAGTCCTAAAGAAATGTATTTAATTTCTAAATATTCGTCAATTCCAAAATGACCCCCTTCACGGCCAATACCACTTTCTTTATATCCGCCAAACGGAGCTTGTGCAACTGATGGAAGGCCATCATTTAAACCGATAATGCCATATTCTAATGCTTCACTAATTTGAAATGCTTGACTAATATCTTTTGTAAATACATATGCAGCTAAACCATACGGAGTATTATTAGCTCGTTCAATTACTTCTTCAACCGTTTCAAATTTTGCAACAGGCGCAACTGGTCCAAATGTTTCCTCATTCATACATAACATTGTATCGTTTGCTCCTCCAATTACAGTTGGTTCAATAAAGTGACCATTTAATTCTGCAATTGTTTGTCCTCCATAAAGGATTTCGCCGCCTTTTTGGATAGCATCTTCTATATGTTCCTTTACTTTTTCTACTGCATTCGCATCAATAAGCGGCCCTACAGTCGTACCTTCTCCAAATCCATCTCCTACCTTAAGCTGACCTACTGCTTTTTGAAACTTCTCTGCAAATTCTCCATATACCGCTTCTTGTACAAATACGCGATTTGTACATATGCATGTTTGACCAGCATTACGGAATTTCGAACCAATTACCGCTTCTACAGCTTTATCTAAATCCGCATCATTCATCACAATAAACGGAGCATGCCCCCCTAATTCAAGTGACACTTTTTTCATTGTTTTCGCTGCACCACACATTAATTCTTTTCCGATTTCAGTTGATCCCGTAAACGAAACCTTTCTCACACGTCCATCATTCATCCACGTATCAGCGATAGCCTTTGCACTACCTGTTACAATGTTTAAAACGCCTTTTGGAATATCAGCCTCATGTGCAAGTTCAGCTAATTTTAATGCTGTTAACGGCGTTTGACTTGCAGGCTTTACAACTGCTGTGCAACCTGCTGCAAGCGCTGGAGCTACTTTTCTTGTAATCATAGCAGCTGGAAAATTCCACGGTGTAATTGCTGCAATAACACCAACAGGCTGTTTTATTACTAAGATGCGTTTATCTGGATGAGAAGCTGGAATCATCTCACCATATACTCGCTTTCCTTCTTCTGCATACCATTCTACAAAACTATTCGCATAATTCACTTCACCAAGTGCTTCTGCAAATGGCTTCCCTTGCTCTTTCGTCATAATTGCTGCGATTTCTTCTTTATTTTCATCAATTAGTGCAAACCACTTTTTTAATTTTTGCGCACGGTCAGCTGCAGTTAATTTTGACCAAGATTTAAAAGCTTCATGTGCAGCATCTACCGCTTGCTTCGCCTCAATGACCCCGCCTTTTGGAACAGTTGCAAATACTTCCTGCGTCGCAGGATTATTAATTTCAATTTGTTCCTGTAGCCCGATCCATTCCCCATTTATATACATTGCTTTCTGTTCTAAATTTATATAAGTCGCTTTCTTATCCAACGTTTTCTTCCTCCTTTATATTCACTTCATTTTCTTCTATATTTCTATCATACTTTCAAAAAAGCATTCGAACAAAGAAATAGCCTTCACTCGTTTTCTCTCTTTATTTTCACTTGGAATGGGACAGTTTCTATGCATGGACGGATGCCCTCTCCCCCCTAAAAAGAAAGGTTCTATATCATTTTTTCAATTTGTATTTATATAAATTCCTCTCCTATAAACCTCTTAATTTTCCTCGTCGCTGCAGACTGGCTTATTTTCAAAAACTCTGCTACTTTATAGCTTGATCCATATGTTTTATACGCTTTAAGGATAATATTCCGTTCTACTTCTTCCAACATTTTATAGAGGCTTTGACCGGACTGTTCAACTGTTGATCCATGCATAGATAATGGTAAGTCTTCAATCGTTACAATGTTATCTGCAGTAATGACAATTCTTTCAATCACATTTTCTATTTCTCTATTATTCCCTTCCCAAGGGTACCCTACAAACATTTGTAAAGTACTAGGGGCCAATTTTACATCACGTCCATACTTCTCGTTAAAGTGATGTAAGTAATGATAGACTAAAGGTAAAATATCTTCCGTTCTTTCACGAAGTGGAGGGATATGAATCGGTATTACATTTAAACGATAGTATAAATCTTTTCGGAAAGTACCTTGTTTCACCATTTCAGCCAAATCTCTATTCGTAGCTGCTACAATACGAACATCTACTTTTTTTAGTTCCCTACCTCCTACTGAGCGGAATGTTTTTTCTTGTAATACTTGTAACAGTTTCGCCTGAATTTCAAGTGGCATTTCACCAATCTCGTCTAAGAAAAGAGTTCCTTTATGAGCTAGCTCTAAAATCCCTTTTTTTCCTTCGCGGTTTGCACCTGTAAATGAACCACCTGAATAGCCAAACAGTTCCGATTCGATTAAATTTGTCGGCAATGCCGCACAATTAATTTCATAAAACATTTCATTTTTACGATGACTCACTTCATGCAAATGACGCACTAATCTACTTTTCCCTACACCAGTCTCGCCTAAAATAAGAACCGTACTATCTACCACAGAGACTTTTTTGATTGTTGTAACTATTTTTTGCATAGCTACACTTTTAAAAATAAGCCCCTCATATTCATACGTTTCTCTTAACTCTTTTTTATATGTCTTTAACTGATTATCCATCTCTTCGACCTTTTTTCGTAATTGGTAGAGTTCAGTGAGATCACGAGAATAACTAATTACCCTTCGCAAATTCCCTTGTTCATCAAACACAGGCCTTGTACGAACGTGTAAATACTCTCCTGATTTTGTTGTCTGAACAAGTTCAATTGGCTTTTTCTTCTCAATTACTTCTAATGTTGCAGATGGATAAAAGATCCCTTCTTTTTGTAGTTCTTTTACATGCTTACCTACTAACTCCTCAGCAGATAATTGATAGTGTCTTTCGCATGTACTATTTACACGGACAACAGTTCCTTCCTCATCCGTAACAAAAATCTCATCAAATGCATATTCAAATACATCTTTTAAATCCATAAATGCTCGTTCCTTTTCTGCAACCATTCCAGCCACTCCTCAAATTCAAGTACATTGCTTCACTTTATTATCTCTTACATTTCATTATAAAATGAAACCTATATTTAAGGGAATTTTCTGTATATTCAACAAAGTAAACTAGAACGGTCACAAATATGTTATATATATCCATTTTGATTTTCCGACATATACGGCGCTACTATAAAGAACAAACGGTAATCTATGGTCGTTTCCTCTCTTTGTTTTAACTTTGCATGAGGCTGGAAGAGAGTCTGACCACTTCTATGCATGGACGGATGCTCTCTCCACCTAAAAAAAGAAAGGTTTTATGCCGTTTTTTCAATTTGCATTCTATTATTTACACACGAGCTATATCCGCTTGCTCATAACAAGCTTGCAGGGAATCTTCAATAATTGTAAGCCCCTCTTCTAGCTGCTCATCTGTAATGACAAGTGGCATTAATACACGAACTACATTCCCATACGTTCCAGCAGATAATAAGAGCAATCCACGTTTATTTGCTTCAGCGCATAACTTTGCTGTTAATGCTTTATCCGCTTCTTTCGTTGTACGATCTTTAACAAGTTCGAACGCACACATTGCTCCTAAGCCACGCACATCACCAATACAATTATATTTTTTCTTCATTGCTTCAAATCGATCCATCACAACTTTTCCTACATGTACAGCTCGATCATTTAATTTTTCTTTCTCTATAATATCCAAAACAGCTAATGCCGCAGCGCAGCCTAATGGACTTCCAGCGTATGTTCCACCAAGTTCCCCTGGTGCTGATTCATTCATAACTTCTTTTCGGCCAATAACGCCACTAATCGGTACTCCTGCCCCTAATGATTTTGAAACAGTAATTAAATCTGGAACTACATCATAATGATCAATTGCAAAGTATTTTCCTGTACGGCTAAATCCTGTTTGAATTTCATCAGCTACAAATAAAATACCATGTTCGGAGCAAAGACGACGTACTTCTTGTACAAACTTTTTACTTGGAATGATAAAACCCCCTTCACCTTGGACTGGTTCCATCACAACAGCTGCTATACTTTCTGGTGCAACTTCTGATATTAAAAAATTCTTAAATTCTTCAATAATAAAGTTATCGTATTGTTCGTCTGTTAAACCTTCTGGACGACGGTATTCATATGGAAATGGTGCTTTATATACTTCCGGTGCAAATGGACCAAATCCGAATTTATATGGCTTTACTTTACTTGTCATCGTCATTGTCATCAATGTACGACCATGAAATCCTTTTGAAAACGCAATAATGCCAGGTCTTTTCGTATATTTACGAGCAATTTTCACAGCATTTTCAACTGCTTCAGCACCGCTATTTAAAAATAATACTTGTTTTTCAAATTTTCCAGGAGCTAATGCAGCAAGCTTCTCTGCTAATTCAATATATGGCTCATACATCATTACATTAAATCCAGTATGAATATATTGATCTACTTGTTTATGAAGCGCCTCTTTCACAGCAGGGTGACAATGTCCTACGTTAATCGTTCCAATTGCTCCTGCAAAATCGATAAATTGATTTCCATCTACATCTGTTACAAGCGCACCATCGGCTGACTGTACGAATGTTGAAATCCCATTACTCACGCCCCTTGGTACGATATTTTGACGGCGTTCTAATAAAGAAGCTGCCTTTGGTCCTGGAATTTGTTCATTTACTTTAGCGAATTTTGTATTCATCGTTTCTCCCATCCTTTTCTATGCTACGATTTTCTTTTTCTATATTGCAAGATGTATGCCAATTTACAAATGTAGTGTTGTTCTAACATTCCTAGTATTTCGACATAAAAAATAAGTCTGTAAAGACTTGTTATGAGTCTCTATAGACTTATTTTATTTATACATTAGACTTCCTTTGTTCCCAAATAAATTCACCAGAGCTAGAAATAAGATCCCCTACAGAATCTAGTACAACATCGGCAAGTGGTGCTAATGTTTGTCGATCCCCCGTCCCAGAAAGAACACCAATTGCATAACAACCGCCACTATTTTTCGCTAAATGTAAATCGGTCGGTGTATCACCAACTACCGCTACTTCCGATGAATCCAAGCTAAACTTCTCGCAAAGTGCTTCTACAATTTGTTTATCTGGTTTTTGTGCCGGAAATGTATCTGCAGTTACAATACAATCAAAGAAAGATTCCAATCGATACTGCTTTAAAAATAATTCTGTCGGTGCAAAATCATCAGCTGTCACCACTCCTAAAATGAAACCTTTATCTTTCAATGTTTGTAAAACCCTTGGTAAATCTGCTGTCATTCTCATATGTGAACGATGTTCGTACATAAGAGTAAATAGTTTTCCACTTATCCAGTGATGCATATCACTCTCTTTAACAGACGGTATATACTTACAACAAATTTTCGCTATATCGAGGCTTGTTCCTGCTGCTAATACACTACTTGGATGAACAAACGCCCCTTTAACACCAATTTCTTCCAAAATGGTTAACTGTAATGATTGAGGTAATTGATGTAGTTCTATAAGTTCAGCTACAAGTTCTTCTGCAACTTTAATCCAAATCGAATGAAAATCCATTAATGTTCCATCTTTATCAAAGAGTATTGCCTTTATCTTCTCCATAACACACCCTACCTTTCTTCCCTTCTCACATTCAGTGTAGCAAGTAAATGTGGATATAAGATGAACGCATTGTAAAAATACATTGAAAATCAAACCAACTCCCAATTTACAAAAGGAATTAATGACACGATTCCATCGACACGTTCCTATATATATAAATAAAAAAGGATACCTTTATAAGGTATCCTCTTTATGTTCTGGAACAAATAGTTCAAGACAATGATATATATTTTCAAATTCCATTGGCGCATCTCCGCCATATTCACCATCTAAATTAATCATTAATTTATCCGGCGAATGAACCTTAATACGATTTGCCTGCGTATATAAAACTTTTGGATTATTAATATGCTCACCGCGCTGTGCTTGTGTTGCTGCTTTAATCAAATCAGCAATAGAACCCTTCTTCAGCACTAATAGGTCAAATAAACCATCGTTAATAGATGCATATGGTGCAACCTTTTCAAAACCACCAACTGAACGGGTATTCGTAATTAAAAACATCGTAATCTCTTCTTGCAATAGCTTTCCATCATACTCGATTTCAACGTATGTTGGATGTAATGACGGCAGCATTTCGATACCTTTTAAATAATAGGCAAGCTGTCCTAGTACTGTTTTCAGCTTACTTGGTACTTCGTATGTTAATTCTGTAATACGTCCGCCGCCAGCAATGTTAATAAAATATGTATCGTTCGCTCTACCAAGGTCTAATGGAACAGTCTTACCTTCACAAATAATATCTGCCGCCTCTTCAATAGAACGCGGTACACCGATTGCACGTGCAAAATCATTTGTTGTCCCAACTGGAATGATTCCGAATTTCGGACGATATTCATTCCCTACTAAACCATTCACCACTTCATTTAACGTCCCGTCACCACCAGCTGCAATGACAACATCAAATTTACGATTTGCCGCTTGCCTCGCTGCCACAGTCGCATCTCCAGGACCCGTTGTCGCATGACAAGATGTTTCATATCCAGCTTGTTCTAATTTTTGTAATACTTCTGGTAAGTTCTTTTTAAATAACTCACGGCCAGAAGTAGGGTTATAAATTATTCTTGCTCGCTTCATCATTCATTAGCACAGGAAATTTCTCATTCACCATTCACAGAAAAAGAATATACCGAATCTTTATTCAGCGTTCCTATGCCTACCTCCTCTCATCTCCATATCCTTCCTTTAGCCCATTTAAAAGGACAAATAAGGACCCAGGTTCATACCGCTTTACATCAGCAAAATATAAAGAACAACCTACTAATGAAAGCTTTGCTTTATTGAACTAAGTAATATATATCATTTCACCATTCATAGTACTTTCTGTTTCTTACATACAAAACAGGGGATAACAATTATCTATTATTTCACGAGATGAAAAAACTCTCTATGTCTAGATTTATCATTATTCCCACCTTTTTGCAACTATCATACCATAGTTGCTATACAAACATTTTCTCACTTTTGTTAGTTAATCAAACGTTTGTTTAAATAATTTCTTAATTTAAACAAACGTTTGATTAACTCAGAAAAAACACCCAAATATGGGTGCTTTCTCTGATTAATCTTTACTATTTGATAACCGCTTAACTTCATAAGCTAGGCTATCCAGTTCCACTTTTCTTTATTATCGCTTGTTGATTTCTTCTAACAAGATTTTATTAACAAGTGGTGGGTTTGCTTGTCCTTTTGTCGCCTTCATAATTTGACCCACTAAGAAGCCAATTGCACGGTCTTTACCGTTTTTAAAGTCTTCAATAGATTGTTCGTTATTATCAAGAATTTCTGTTACGACCTTACGAAGTGTACCTTCGTCAGAAATTTGAACAAGACCTTTTGCTTTAACGATTTCTTCTGGGTCTCCACCTTTTTCAATTAATTCGTTAAATACTTTTTTCGCAATTTTAGACGAAATTGTACCTTTTTCAATTAATTGAACCATTTTAGATAGACCAGCTGGCGTTAATGCTAC
Organism: Bacillus sp. 95MFCvi2.1; assembly: GCF_000374965.1. Taxonomy (NCBI): domain Bacteria; kingdom Bacillati; phylum Bacillota; class Bacilli; order Caryophanales; family Bacillaceae; genus Bacillus; species Bacillus sp. 95MFCvi2.1. The sequence continues at coordinate 96,059 of NZ_KB895706.1, forward strand.
GTCTTTTAATTCTTTTTGTTGTTTATTTAAGTATGCAAGTACTTCACCCATTAACCAGTTTGATGTTAATTTCGCGTCTGCACCGTCTACAATTGTTGCTTCAAAGAAATCAGACATCTCTTTTGTTAATGTTAATACGTGTGCATCATAAGCTGGTAAACCAAGTTCTTCAACATAGCGTACTTTACGAGCATCTGGAAGTTCTGGAATAGAAGCGCGAACGCGTTCTTTCCACTCATCATCGATGTAAAGTTCAACTAAGTCTGGCTCTGGGAAGTAACGGTAATCGTCAGATCCTTCTTTTACACGCATTAAAATTGTTTTCTTTGTTGCTTCATCATAACGACGTGTTTCTTGTTGAATGATGCCACCAGATAATAATTCTTTTTCTTGGCGTACTTGTTCATGCTCAAGACCTTTTTGTACATAAGTGAAAGAGTTTAAGTTTTTCAGCTCTGCTTTTGTACCGAACTTCTCTTGTCCTACTGGACGAAGGGAAATGTTCGCATCACAGCGAAGAGACCCCTCTTCCATCTTACAGTCAGATACACCTGTATATTGAATGATAGATTTTAATTTTTCTAAGTATGCATATGCTTCTTCTGGCGTACGCATATCTGGCTCAGATACGATTTCGATTAATGGCATACCTTGACGATTATAATCCACTAATGAACCTTCACTTGTATGCGTTGATTTACCTGCATCTTCTTCTAGGTGAAGACGTGTAATACCGATGCGTTTCTTTTTGCCATCTACTTCAATTTCAATCCAACCATTTTCCCCAATTGGTTTATCATATTGAGAAATTTGGTATGCTTTCGGATTATCTGGATAGAAATAGTTTTTACGATCAAACTTTGTTTCTGTTGCGATTTCACAGTTTAATGCCATTGCAGCTTTCATTGCAAAGTTAACTGCTTCTTTATTTAGAGTTGGAAGCACCCCAGGATATCCTAAGTCAATTACACTTGTTTGTGTATTTGGATCCGCTCCGAATTCTGTTGGACTCGCAGAGAAAATTTTCGAATTCGTTTTTAACTCAACGTGAACCTCTAAACCGATAATTGTTTCTAAATTCATCTATGCTCGCCTCCTACAGACTTGCTTTTTTTGTATGATAATCTGTTGCTTGCTCAAACGCATGTGCAACGCGATAAATTGTTGCTTCATCGAAGTGTTTACCGATAATTTGTAAACCAAGTGGCATGTTGTTCGCACCGAATCCACATGGAACAGAAATCGCCGGAACACCTGCTAAGTTCACTGGAATTGTTAAAATGTCGTTTGCGTACATTGTCATTGGATCATCTACTTTTTCGCCTACTTTGAATGCTGGAGTTGGCGTTGTTGGTCCAATAATAACGTCATAGTTAGCAAATACATTTTCAAAGTCATTTTTAATTAATGTACGTACTTGTTGTGCTTTTTTGTAATATGCATCATAGTAACCAGAGCTAAGCGCAAATGTACCGAGCATGATACGACGTTTCACTTCATCACCGAAGCCTTCGCTACGCGTGTTTTTGTAAAGGTCCATTAAGTTACTCACATTGTCAGAACGAACGCCATAGCGTACGCCATCAAAGCGTGAAAGGTTAGCAGACGCCTCTGAAGAAGAAATTAAGTAATACGTTGCTAAAGCATATTTAGAGTGCGGAAGAGATACTTCTTCCCAAGTTGCCCCCATACCTTCTAATACTTTTAACGCAGCTAATACTGACTCACGAGCTTCTTCGCCAACACCTTCTCCTAAGTATTCTTTTGGTACAGCGATACGTAAACCTTTTACATCACCTGTTAAACCAGCTAAGTAGTTGCCAACTTCAACATTTGCAGAAGTTGTATCCATGCGGTCAACACCCGAAATCGCTTGTAATAGGTATGCATTGTCTTCTACTGTACGTGTAATTGGTCCGATTTGGTCAAGAGAAGATGCAAATGCAACTAAACCAAAGCGAGATACACGTCCGTAAGTTGGTTTTAAACCAACAACACCGCAATATGCAGCTGGTTGACGGATTGAACCACCCGTATCAGAACCTAAAGAGAATAATACTTCTCCTGCCGCTACTGCCGCTGCAGAACCACCACTAGATCCGCCCGGAACATAATCTAAATTCCATGGGTTTTTCGTAGCATAGAAACCAGAGTTTTCATTTGAAGACCCCATTGCAAACTCGTCCATGTTTAATTTACCGATTGTAATTGTGTCAGCAGCTTTCAGCTTTTGCACAACTGTCGCATCATAAATTGGATCAAAGTTTGCTAATATTTTGCTCGCACAAGTTGTACGAAGGCCGTTTGTTACAATGTTGTCTTTCACACCGATTGGCATACCGAATAGTAAACCGTTATCTTCAGCACCAATTTTCGCATCTAATTCCTTCGCTTTCGCGCGTGCATTTTCTTCATCTAATGTAAGAAAAGCTTTTACGTTATCTTCTACATCCGCAATACGTTTGTATGATTCTTCTACTAAATCCGTAACGGAAATTTCTTTGTTGTTTAACTTCTTATGTAACTCTGATACAGAATGATCAAATAATGACATCGAAATTCCCCTCCTCTATTCTAATACTGCTGGAACACGGATTTGATTATCTTTGTGATCCGGTGCATTTTTTAATACTTCTTCAACTGGTAAACCTTTTTCTGGTACATCTTCACGCATAATATTTTTCATATCTAATACATGAGTTGTTGGTTTAACACCTGTTGTATCTAATTCATTTAACTGCTCTGCAAATGTAACAATTGCATCGAGTTGCTTTTGAAATTTTTCTGCTTCTTGATCTGTAATTGCAAGACGTGCTAAATGCGCTACATGCTTTACATTCTCAACGGAAATTCTTGACACGGCTAGGCCACCTCCATAATATATCGTTCAATCTACAATACTATTGATGATACCAAATTTTCAGTACTTCAAGCAAGTCAACACACGGTACTTACAGCATTTTTACATAAAAAAAGAAAGGCTTCTGCCTTTCCTCTCAATTTATTCTTTATCTAGTGGTTCTTTTTTCGGTAAACGCTCGTTATCTTCTTCATTATCACGAATTGTTTTTTGCAGTACAAAACAGGACATTGTTAAAAATAATGTACCTATTAAATAGTATCCTTTTACGCTAAGTTTTTCATCTAATGTATAAATACCAATTAACATACCAGAAAGCGCACAAACAAATGAAGTCCATGCTAAAAATGTGAACGCTTGGGTATTTCTTCTCCTCATGGTTCTCCCCCTTGTAGCTGTACCTCCATAATAGATAAGTATATTACTATTATGGATTTTTATGTAAAATATGTTTATCTACTTAGTACTCTATTACATAAATTTTCTAATATAAAATTTATTTTTTATCTAATCTAAAAAAACAAATCATAATTGTTTGACATTTATTTCAAACATACATACAATAGAAATAAATATTACGAACCTCGAAATATACGGGAGTGGAAATAATTGTTGCAATATGAACATTTTTTAGATTTACTGCTAGATAATGCCAAGAAGCTTTTCTACCCAGAAGAATGGGTGAGCCTTGATTTATCACTTTCTAAAACAGAAGTATTCTGTCTGTTATGGATGGAGCGAAATACAGATATTACAATGACGAAAATTACGGAGCTTCTCGATATTCCAATGAGCACAACGACAGGTGTCGTTAACCGGCTTGTGAAAAAAGGATATATTGAGCGCTATCGGAACGAAAATGATCGACGCATTGTACTAATTCGCTTAACCGAAACTGGCGTACAACTCGTTCAAGAAGTAAAACAAAATGCGGCTCATTACTTTAACCTTGTGACGGAAGCATTATCAGAAGAAGAAAAAACATTTTTACTACAAATCTTCCAAAAGATTATGAATCACATCGCTACGTCACAACAAAAGCAAGTCGAAAAGCTTCCTACACCTAAGATGAAGAACATCCCGATTGAATAATGCCCTTTATGGGTTTTTATTCAAACATATATTTCGACACTCGTAATATTCGATAACCGAAACAAAGGGGATATAAATATGAGAATTATTTTGTATACAGGTAAAGGCGGCGTAGGAAAAACTAGCATTTCAGCAGCAACAGCACTTCAAAGTGCAAAACAAGGATTAAAAACATTAGTAATGAGCACTGATCCAGCTCATAGCTTAGGAGATTCCTTTGGCATAAAATTATCTTCTGAGCCACTAGAAATTCGTGAAAATTTATGGGCACAAGAAATCAATACAATTTATGAAATGGAAAAAGGCTGGGGGAAATTACAAAAGTATATTACATTGCTATTCACATCAAAAGCTGCTGATGATATTACAACAGAGGAATTAACGATGTTTCCTGGCATGGAGGACTTAATTAGTTTACTTCGTGTACTCGATTACTATAAACAGAAAACATATGATGTCATCATTATTGATTGCGCACCAACCGGAGAAACTCTCGCCATGCTAAGCTTTCCTGATATGCTCGGCTGGTGGATGGAAAAACTCTTTCCGATTAAAAGAAAAGTTTTAAAAGTTGTCCGACCTGTTGCACAACCACTTCTAGGAGTCCCACTTCCTACTGATGATATTATGGATGAATTAACAAATACACTTGAACACCTTGGAGAAATGCGGGATATTTTATCTAACCGTGAAGTGACAAGTATTCGCGTTGTTGTAAATCCAGAAAAAATGGTTATTAAAGAAGCGCAGCGTAGCTTCACCTATTTGAATTTATATGATTATAACGTGGATGCGATCATGATTAACCGCGTCATCCCTGATACCGTTACCGACTCCTACTTCCAAGCATGGAAAGACGCGCAGAAAAAATATAAAGCATTAATTCAAGATAGCTTCCAACCACTTCCTATTTATGAAGCTCCAATGTTTGAACAAGAAGTAGTTGGATTACCTATGCTAGAGCGTGTAGGAGCTGCTCTATTCAAAGATGATGTAGAACCAACCGCTGTAAAATTCAACGGGCGTACACAATATGTAAAAAAAGATGGTGATGAATATATTTTTGTTCTCTCTATTCCATTCTCAGATAAAAGTGAACTCTCTTTAAATCAAAAAGGTGATGAACTCATCATTCGCGCCGGTTCTGTCAAACGAAATATTACATTACCAAAAACATTAACGCATTTATCCGTTCAAGGTGCAAAATTTGAAGGGGATGTGCTAATCATTCGATTTGGAGGCGTTGTTCATGCATGAGGATTTGCTAAGAACAGTCATTCAAACAAAATTAAAGGTTGGGATGTGTATCATCAATGAATTACCTACTCCTATCGGACAGCAAGCTAAAAAGATGATTCATATTTTGCAAGAAGAGCTTTCCGCTTGTATACAGGAAGAAAAACAGCCTGCAGAAGTAAACTTAAAAAGCATTACGATTGAATAACTATAAGAGCATAGGGGGCCCTTTCCTTACGGGCTTTCTATTTCTTTACCTGGAGATGATTTATTTGATTAAAACACCTAAAATTAAACATATATCTACCAATATTATTGTTTGGTTTATTCCCTTATTATTTTTCATTCATAACCTTGAAGAATCTATTAAAATACCTCAGTATCTTGCCAATCAATTCTCAATTCATTTCATAAGCAATAAGCAGTTTGTAATAGCGATTTGTATATTAACGACCATTGTTCTACTCTTCATTACCCTATACCAAATTCATATTATATCGTCTGTTTACTGGATTATTTTCATACAAGGAGCTATTTTCTTTAACGCTGTTCAACATATTGTTTTATTTTTCGTTTATCGTTCTTACAATCCTGGGGCAATATCAGCATTTATAATTGTACTGTTTTCCCTCTATGCATTCTCACTAGTAAAATTATTAATCAATAAAAAGAAACTGGCTCTCACACTATTTTTTAGTTTACTCTCCTATCCTATTATGATCTGGATCACCTTATTTTCAGCTAGCTTCCTTACTTAATCAAATTAAAAAACCAGGAAAACTCCTGGCCTTTTCACTCTACCTAACAGACATTGAATCTTTTATTACACAGAATTGGAAGGTACAAAATTAGGGTATCGTCTGTTAGGTATGATATATGTTGAACGAGCTAACAGCGAAGGGGTTCCTACTGGTTAGTTCGTTAAACCCGATATTATTTTACGATTTTTTTAAGTTTTTACACGCTGTAACAATTTGAAACAGAGCCTTGAAATCAAATAAAAAGTGCTCTTCTTCATATCTGTAATAAAAATAAGAAGAAGAGCACTTATATACTCATTCACATCTCCTCATCTTCCAAGCCTTTAAGAGCTTGCTTGGAATTAGCACGGTATTAAAAAACCCGTTGCTGAGATATCACAGGGCCAGTCCCTCCACCTCTCTGGATAAGAGTGTATCGATTTAATTGTCACTTAATTACGTCTTACTATAAAACTCTGAAAAGCGAGGGTCAATATAAAAACCCTAAAATATACCAATTATCTTTTTATTAAAATTTTTAAATGCAATAAGAAAGTCTTTCTAAAAGGAAAATCTCCTCTGTTAATTGAATAACATTACATGAATACGAAATAAAAACGGAGGACGATCGATTATATGAAAACAGCCCTTTTACTCGTTGATATTCAAAATGACTATTTTCCAAATGGTAAAATGGAACTACGTGGCACCATGGAAGCTAGCGAGTATGCAAGTCAACTACTTCGGCATTTTCGAGAAATGAATCAACCTATTTTTCATATCCAACATGTATCTATTCAAGAAAATGCTACTTTTTTTCTCCCTGACACAGAAGGAGTCCACATTCATGAAAATGTTCGCCCCTTAAAAAATGAAACTGTTATTCTCAAACACTATCCAAACGGTTTTCGGGAAACGGACCTATTAGAGCAATTGCAAAACTTAGAAATTGAACATGTTATTATATGCGGGATGATGACTCATATGTGTATTGATGCTACAGTAAGAGCTGCTTTTGATTTCGGTTTTCGTTGTACTGTTGTACATGATGCATGCGCAACAAAAGATCTCATCTTTAAAAACGCTACGATTCCTGCTGTTTATATCCATAATACAATTTTAGCAAGTTTGAATGACGTATATGCAGATGTCATGAATACAGAAGAATTCTTCAGTTTTAGAAACTCCATCTGAAACAAAAATCATGTCTCTCACAGACAGAGACATGATTTTTTATGCTGTTATTCAAAGGTTACCGTAACTTGAAATCTCCCGAACTTGTTTTTACTTTCACCTTATTTTCCCCTGTACCTTTTACTCCAACCAACTGATTCTTTGATTTCTCTTCATATAGCAGACCAGCAACATTTATATCCGCTTTACCTGAACTTCCATCAAACTCAACTCTTAAAGATTCAGGAAATGTATCAAATTGCATCTTAACATCACCGCTTGATGTATTACACTCTACTTCCCCCCGCAAACTACGATCATTATATTCAATATCACCCGATGATGTATTAGCTGCTAATTCTTTAGAATGTAAACCTTCTACTCTAATTTTTCCGCTACGTGTGTTCAATTTTGCTACTTCGATTTCACTTTTATCTGTCTTAATCTTTCCACTAGATGTTTTAGCTGTTAATTTTTCATTTACCTTAGAATGTGATAATGATACATCCCCAGAAGAAGTATTTATCTCCGCTACCTTTGTTTCAATTTCTTTTGCAACAAAATCTCCTGATGATGTGGTTACTTTGACAGTGTCATATATTTTCTTTGGAACTTTAACTTGTAAGTTTACATCTGCGGCAGTTCCAATTCCCCATCCAACATAATTCTGATTTTTACTAAATTTAATATTTAATCTATTGTTTTCTTTTTTTACATCAAATTTATATTCATCTACTAGCTCTTTACTTATTTCTCCATCCAGTAACACTTCGATATCTTTTGAATCAACTGTAATAATTTCAACATCTGCGGCAGAAGTCTTTATTTCAATTTCATCAATTTTTTCAACAGCCACCGTTTCTTTTTTATGAATTTCAGTTTTATTAAAAGCTACACCGAAAACAGTCATTGCCCCAACACCAATGCCCCCAATAACTAACAACGATAATGCGATAAGAACAATCTTTTTCATAAAATAACACTTCCTTCGTCGTATTTCTTTCTATAAAATCGTTAAAAATTAAATTCCATACATCCCTGTTCATATAGCTTTTATTATTCAGTACCATATATTATATAGTACTGTTCAATAGCTACTTATTTTTCTCCCAATCTTTCATGTTTCATTTTATCATTTACCATAATTTGTTACAATGTTTTTTCTGAAAAATACAAAAACACTACTTTCAGTGAGCAAAACCGAAAGTAGTGTCCTCTTGTCTAACCATAGATTTTCTTTCAAATTGTATTATACAGGAAATTCAAAAAATTAATACAGAAAAATATGACGAATGAATCAATTTTTCTGGTGCTTTTGTTTCTTTTCACTCTTTTATATTGTATTTAAGCAAGGTAGCAGTTTTCCAATCAGAATCTTTCTTACATGAAAAAGGCCTTCCCTATTACAGGAAGGCCTTTTCATCTATTTCTTATAAAGTTTCAGAAGTAGTTTTTCCTTGCATGTGAAGTGCGATATAGTCAGGTCCACCAGCTTTAGAGTCTGTACCAGACATGTTAAAACCACCAAATGGTTGGTAACCTACGATTGCACCAGTACATCCACGGTTGAAGTATAAGTTACCAACGTGGAAGTCTTCACGTGCTTTTTCGATATGTTCACGGTTATTAGAAACAACAGCTCCTGTTAAACCGTATTCTGTGTTATTTGCAATTGCAAGCGCATGATCAAAGTCTTTCGCTTTACAGAATGCTACTACTGGTCCGAAGATTTCTTCTTTCATTAAACGAGCGTCTTCTGCAACGTCAGCAACGATTGTTGGTTGGATGAACCAGCCTTTAGAGTCGTCTCCTTCGCCACCTGCTACTACTTTACCTTCTTCTTTACCAATTGCAACATAGCTCATTACTTTATCAAATGCAGCTTGGTCATTAACTGGTCCCATGTTCATGTCTTTTTCAGCTGGGTTACCTACAGTTAATTCTTTCGTTAATTCAACAGCACGGTTTAATACATAATCGTATACATCTTCATGGATTACTGCACGAGAACAAGCAGAACATTTTTGTCCTGAGAATCCAAATGCAGATGCAACGATAGACTTAGCAGCTAATTCAAGATCTGCTTCTTTATCAACAACGATTGTATCTTTACCGCCCATTTCAGCGATAACACGTTTTAACCAAATTTGGCCTGGATTTACTTTTGCTGCGCGTTCGTAAATACGAATACCTACATCGCGTGATCCAGTGAAGCTAATGAAACGTGTACGAGGGTGGTCTACTAAGTAGTCACCAACTTCAGATCCGCTACCAGGGATGAAGTTTACAACGCCTGCCGGTAAGCCTGCTTCTTCTAATACTTCCATAAATTTCGCTGCCACTACAGGTGTTGTACTAGCTGGTTTTAGTAATACTGTGTTACCAGAAACTACTGCAGCTGTTGTCATACCTGCCATAATTGCGAATGGGAAGTTCCAAGGAGAAATGATAACACCTACTCCTAATGGAATGTAAGAGAAACGATTATATTCAATTGGACGGCTTTCTACTGGAATACCGTCTTTTAATTTTAACATTTGACGACCATAATATTCCATAAAGTCGATTGCTTCTGCTGTATCAGCATCTGCCTCATTCCATGGTTTACCTGCTTCTTTTACAAGAATAGCAGAGAACTCATGCTTTCTACGACGAACAATTGCTGCAGCACGGAATAAAATGTCTGCACGCATTTCTGGTTTTGACTTTCTCCAAGTTTGGAATGTTTCATCCGCCACTTGCATTGCTTTTTCAGCTAATTCACGGCTTGCTTTTGAAACACTGCCCACAACTTCTTCTTTATTTGCAGGGTTTACAGAAACGATTTTCTCGTCTGTAGTGATCTTTTCTCCCCCGATAATTAATGGATAGTCTTGTCCAAGATAAGATTCTACTTTCTTTAAACCTTCTTCAAACGCTAACTTGTTAGCCTCTACTGAAAAATCTGTAAATGGCTCATGCTTGTATGCTACTACCATTCTTTTTAGCCTCCCCTTAGAAAAACGTTTACATTTTACAACATTATTCTACACGATAATTTAGATTTATTCAAATATTCCTAGACTTATATTTTTAAAATTAATTAATTTTTAAAATATAATAAAAAAAGAAAAGCTTCATACGTTATGTATGAAGCTAAATAATATGAACATATTCCAAAACATTTTTCCCAATTAATAAAATTGTCACCAATAAAAATAAAGTCCGCACATATCCAACACCTTTTTGTACTGCAAACTTTGATCCTAGATAAGCCCCTAAAATCATTGATAACCCCATAATAATACCGTATTCAAAATGAATGACATCTAAAAATAGAAATGTGATTAAAGATACAATGTTACTAACGAAATTCAAAAGTTTTCCAGATGCAGCAGCTTGAATAAAGTCCAAACCAATTAATAAAAATGCAAAAATTAAAAATGAACCTGTCCCGGGACCAAAAAATCCATCATAAAATCCTAAACTTAAAATAACAAAGAAAAACATTAATGCTTTTCCTTTCGTCATCTTTTTATAAGTGGACGTACTTCCCCAATCTTTTTTTACAATAATATAAATTGCAATAAATACCAACATAATAAGTACAAGCGGCCGTAAAATATCGGGTGGAATAAATTTCACAACTAAAGCTCCAGCTATCGCACCCACAATAGTTAATGGGATTAATTTTCCTACTATACGAAAATTAACCTTTCCTGAACGAATAAAATAAATAGCACTTGTAAAAGTCCCCATCGTTGCAGCCAGCTTATTTGTTGCAATTGCCGATGCAGGCGATAAGCCCACAAACATAAGTGCTGGAAGTGAAATGAGCCCTCCTCCTCCAACAACTGAATCAATAAATGCAGCCAAAAAACCAAAAGCAACGAGTAATACAATAATCTGTAAGCTTAACTCATCCATGTCTTTTCTCCTTACCCCTTTTTGTTCACAACATTAGAAATTATAACAAAATTACAGAAGAAAAAAAGCCGTTCCAGAAAGGAACAGCTTTTTTCTTAATCTAAAATTTTCACAAATGGTTCATCCTGCTTCGCCTCACGGATAATAATCGCTTCTGGTCGTTCAACAGATTTAATTGTCACCTGTACTTTCACATAATTCGGGAAGTATTGCATAACTTGTCCAGCAACAAATTGTGTAAATCCAATCACTTCTGCTTTTCCATTAAACTGAACAGGGATTTCAAGTTTCATTTCTTTTAATTGATCATCTTTATAAAATCCTGTACCAACAATAGCTGTGTAGTCACCTTTGAAAAACTCACTCAGTTTTGCTTTAAAGTTTTCTACAATTGCGTAATCTTCACGCACATCCGTTTTAGCTGATTCAGAAGGGAACAAGTAATATTTTTCATTAATTGCTTTCCAATCTCCTACTTTGTCACTGCCTTTATCTATTTGAGCATAAGATACAAATTTTCCTGGTACAAGTGTCGATTTTGATCCTTGGCGATAAATCGCAAATGTAATGGGAACATTTTTTAATTTTGGATCTTTCTTTTGCAATAATGTTAAAATTTCTTGTGCCATAGACTTACCTTGATCTAACATTTCTTTTTCTGAAATTTCTACCTCACGTGGATACCCATGTTCCTCAGTATAATAATGAACCGAATTCATTGCTAAACCAATAACAACTCCACCAAGTTCAACTTCTTTTTCACCTTTTCGTACATAATAATCGTGCTCTAAAATATTAGAAAGATACATTGGTGTTTTTTTGTTTCGAACCTCTAATGATTCTGAACCTTCTTGTAACGCCGGATTCAATCCAATATTAGGGAATTTCACTGCGTCTTTTTTCAGTTTCTCTTCTAACTCTTTTTGCTCCGCATCTGTACGCTTTCTCTTTACAAGCATTTGAACCGTTTCTTTATCTAAAGAGCTACCACCTTTAAATAGATAATCCTTCGTACTAAACGATTCTTTCGCAATACGCATTAGTCCTGTTTCAAATTCATCTATATCCAGACGGCTATTTAATCCTTGTACAACTAAGCCACGTGCAGAACCTGGATCAAATGGCACCGTTGTTTTGTAATAATCCTCAGAAATAGAATATTTCGGAACAATCGCTTGTTCTTTTGATTTACCCGATTTTTCAACAACTTTTTCTTCTTTTTTTATACCTGTACTACATCCACTTAGAAGTAGACCTAGGCTTAATACCGCTAATGCTATTTTTTTCATGGTAAGTTTGCACCTCTTACTTATTCAGCTCTTGTAAGAACCTCTCTTCATTCCAAACCTCAATATTATGTTTCTCTGCTTGTGCTAATTTTGACCCTGCCGCTTCACCAGCAACGACTAAATCAGTACTTTTACTTACACTACCTGTTACTTTTCCACCTAGCTCTTCAATCTTTTTCTTCGCTTCGCTACGCCCCATAACTTCTAGTTTCCCTGTTAGAACGATTGTTTTTCCAGCGAAGTAAGATGCAATATTTTGTAAATCAGCACGTTTTATGCCTTTGTAGGTCATGTTAACACCGTACTCTTTAAATTGTTGTAATAATTCTAACACGTCTTCATTATCAAAGTACGTTACAATTGATTGGGCCATTTTCTCGCCAATTTCATTAATCTCTTTTAACTCTTCTTCTGTTGCTTTCACAAGATGATCCATCGTTTCAAAATGCTCAGCTAACGTGCGAGCCGCTTTTGCACCGACATGACGAATACCAAGTCCAAATAATAGACGCTCCAACGAATTTTCCTTAGAAGTTTCAATTGCTTGTACTAATTTAGATGCTGATTTCTCACCAAAACGCTCTAATTGTAACAATTGCTCTTGCGTTAATGGATACAAATCTGCGAATGTCCGAATATAATCTGCCTCAAAGAGCTGTGTAATAACACGCTCTCCAAGCCCATCAATATTCATTGCATTTCTTGAAACAAAATGAATCAATCCTTCACGAATTTGCGCTGGACATGCTGGATTAATACAACGCAGAGCTACCTCTTCTTCTAAACGAACCAGTTCACTGTCACAAGCCGGACAATGCGTTGGCATATGATACTCTTCTTCTTCACCAGTACGTTTATCGAAAATAACATTAACTACTTCTGGAATAATGTCTCCAGCCTTTTTCACAATAACGTAGTCACCAATTCGAATATCTTTTTCACGAATTAGATCCTCGTTATGTAGAGATGCACGGCGGACAATTGTTCCTGCCACTCGAACTGGCTCTAGTTCTGCCGTCGGTGTCACAACCCCTGTGCGTCCCACGCTCAGTTCAATACCTGTTAATCTCGTTACAACTTCTTCTGCCGGAAACTTATAAGCAATTGCCCAGCGTGGACTCTTTGCTGTTGTTCCTAAACTATCTTGCAAGGCCACATCATCTACTTTAATTACGATTCCATCAATCTCATAATTAAGATTCGGGCGCTTTTCCTGCCATTCTTCTACATAAGCGATTACATCTTCAATTGTTTCACATGTGCGGCGATTTGGATTCGTTTTAAACCCAAGCTCGCCTAAGAAGTTTAATGATTCGCTATGTGATGCAATCGTCTTTTCTTTCACATCAGCAAGGCCGTACACAAACATTGACAAATTACGCTTCGCAGCAATTTTCGGATCAAGCTGGCGAAGTGATCCTGCTGCTGCATTACGTGGATTTGCAAAAACTGCCTCGCCATTTTGTTCTTTCTCTTCGTTTAATTTTACAAAAGAACGCTTTGGCATATATGCTTCACCGCGCGCTTCTAATGTTACTTCTTCTTTCAAACGAAGAGGGATCGCTTTAATTGTTTTTAAATTTTGCGTAATATCTTCACCAGTTACGCCATCGCCACGTGTTGCGCCTTGAACGAAGCGTCCTTTTTCATAATGAAGGGAAACAGCAAGACCGTCAATTTTTAGTTCACATATATATCTTACATTTGAATCATCAATTCCTTGACGTACTCTGCGATCAAAATCACGTAAATCTCCTTCATTAAAGGCATTTCCTAAACTTAACATCGGCGATTTGTGCGTTACTTTTTCAAATATATCAAGCACTGCTCCCCCAACTCGAACGGTGGGAGAGTCTTCTATTAAAAATTCTGGGTTCTCTGCTTCTAATTTTATAAGCTCCTGCATATCACGGTCGTATTCCGCATCAGAAACAGAAGGATTGTCTAATACGTGATATTGATAGTTGAATGCATTTAACATATCACGAAGTTCTTCTATACGCTGCTTTGCCTCTTCTTTTGACATATCCTTACTCCTTTCTATTGTTTCGTTACAGGTGCAAATTTTGCTAATAAGCGTTTAATGCCAATTGGACTTGGGAATGCAATATCTAATTCTTTTGCATCTCCTTCACCTTTCACACTTACAACTGTACCAACACCCCATTTTTGATGGGACGCTTTATCACCTACAGCCCAGCCAATTTGCTCTCCTCCTGTCGTTTTCACAGTTGGACGCACAAATGCAGAGCGGGAACGTGTTGTCGTTGTTGCCCCAGCCGATCTTCCTTTTGCACTAAATGTCTCACGCTTTGGCGCTGTTTCATTTAATGGTTCTAGCAACTCCGTAGGAATTTCTGAAATAAATCGAGATGCTGCATTCATATTTGTTCTACCGAATAACGTACGCATTTGGGCATTTGATAAATATAACTCTTCTTCCGCACGAGTAATACCTACATAAGCAAGACGGCGTTCCTCTTGCATTTCATCTTCTTCCATAAGAGAGCGAGTATGCGGGAACACTCCTTCTTCTAGTCCAATAATAAAGACAACTGGGAATTCAAGTCCCTTTGCCGAGTGCATCGTCATTAAAATAACTTCTTCACCCGCAGTTGGATCCTCATCCACGCGATCAATATCTGCTACAAGTGCCAAATCTGTTAAGAAAGCAACAAGACTCTTATCTTCACTTTGCGATTCAAATGTCTGTGTAACAGATAAAAACTCATCTAAGTTTTCAAGTCGTCCTTCTGCTTCTAAAGAACGTTCATTCTTTAGCATATCGCGGTAACCCGTTTTCTCAATCACTTCTTCTACTAGTTCCGTAACAGATAAGTATTCTTGCATGTTTACCCAGTTGTGTAATTGACTTGCAAATTCTTTTACTGCTTTTGTGATTTTTGCACTTACTCCGACATGTTCAATTTCATCCATTACAGCCGTTAATGAAATCCCATTTTGCACGCCGTAGTTAATAATTTTATCGATAGACGTGGCACCGATTCCTCGCTTCGGCATGTTAATAATACGTGCGAAGCTAATCTCATCATCTGGATTTGCAATTAAACGTAAGTATGCCAAAATATCTTTAATCTCTTTACGATCATAGAACTTAATGCCGCCGACAATTTTATATGGAATATTAGACTTTAAGAAAATCTCCTCGACCATACGAGACTGGGCGTTCGTACGATACAGAACCGCAAAATCTGTATATTTTCGATTTCCCATTTGAATTTCATCGCGAATTTTTTTTGCAACAAAATATGCTTCATCCTTTTCCGTTGCAGCACGGTAATACGAAATCTTACTTCCAATTTGATTGTCTGTCCATAATTTTTTCGGTTTACGATTTGAATTATTTTCAATTACAGCATTAGCCGCATTTAAAATATTTTGTGATGAACGGTAGTTTTGCTCTAACAAGATAACCTGTGCATTTTCGTAGTCTTTTTCAAATGACAAAATGTTAGAAATGTCCGCCCCACGCCAACGATAAATGGACTGGTCAGAATCACCAACAACACAAAGGTTTTTAAAGCGAGCAGCTAATTTATTTACAAGAATGTATTGGGCTCTATTCGTATCTTGGTACTCATCCACATGAATATATTGGAACTTACGCTGATAGAATTCCAATACTTCTGGAACACGTTCAAATAAATGGATCGTCGTCATAATTAAATCATCAAAATCTAATGAGTTATTTTTCAAAAGACGTTTTTGATATTCTGTATATACATCGCTTGTTAATTTTTCAAATGGATCCGCAATTGAAATTTGCTTTGCATATTTATCAGCAGATAACAATTCATTCTTTGCATTACTAATACCAGATAAAATAGAACGTGGATCGAATTTTTTCGGATCAATATTACGCTCTTTCATAATCTTTTTTACAACTGTAAGTTGATCACTTGCATCTAAAATCGTAAAGTTACGATTAATTCCGATACGATCAATGTCACGTCGTAAAATACGTACGCACATTGAGTGGAACGTAGAAATCCAAATATCTTCCGCTTCCGGGCCAACAAGCTTATCGATACGTTCACGCATTTCACGAGCCGCTTTATTTGTAAAAGTAATTGCTAATACATTCCAAGGTGCTACACCTTTTTCACCAAGTAAGTATGCGATGCGATGTGTTAGCACACGCGTCTTACCACTACCAGCACCTGCCATTAATAGAAGTGGTCCGTTTGTTGTTTGCACTGCCTTTTGTTGCTGAGGATTTAAACCATTTAATAATTTATCAGTTATACTCATATGTGCCTGCACCTACTCTCCTTTTACAGCTTTTACTGTTTGTAAAGCTGCCTTTATATCATCATAAATTACATTTCCTACAACGACTGTATCAGCGTACTGTGCCATTTCTTTTGCTTCTTTCGCACTTGAAATTCCACCGCCGTAATACAACTTTGCTTGTTGTAATTCTGCTTTTACATTTTTAACGAGTTCAATATCTCCGTAAGTACCACTATATTCTAAGTAAAAAATCGGCAACTTCAGAAGCTTGTCTGCCATACGTGCATATGCAATCACATCATCTTCTGTTAAATCACATTTCGCCTCTGTAAGCTGAGCTACTTTTGCTTCTGGATTTAAAACACAATATCCTTCCATGAAAATTTCATCCCAGTTCATAATATCCCCGAATTCTTTCAATGCCTCATGATGAATTCCCGTTATCCATTCCACTTTTGAGCTGTTTAAAACACTTGGAATGTAATAAAAATCAAACCCTGGTGTAAGAGCTTCAAGATCAGAAACCTCTAACACACAAGGAACTGCATATCTACGAATGCTTACTAGCATGTGTAATACATTATCAATTGTTACCCCGTCACTTCCGCCTACAATCACTGCGTCTGTTCCAGATTCACAAATCATTTCTAAATGTTCATCGCTTAATTCCTTATTCGGATCAAGTTTAAATACATGTTTCCACTGTGAAATATCGTACATGAAAACACCCTTTCTTTTGTCTATTCACCTTTATGTGCTGGTTCAAAAAGGAGGATCTAGAGAGCCGAGCTATTCGAGGCGCTGCAGCCAGGAGGACACGGAGTGTAGCTATATACTACATGAGTACCGGACTGGCAAAGCAACGAAGAAATGCGAAGGTTATCTTGACCGGACTTTTTAAACTTCCTTTTATGCATTCTTACATTATAACAAAAAAAGACACCTATACACACGTCCAATCCAACATCTTTTTCACCGTCAAATGTTGGATTACATATCACGAAACTTACGTGGAATAATAACAACTGAAATAGTGTTTGCTATTTCTAAGCTGACGAAGAAGGAGTGTTTTCTTTGATGAAGCAAAACATCGGCATAATGAATGCTCTAATCCGAATTACACTCGGTTTAGTTGTACTAAGTTGTAGCACAGCTAAACTCACACGTAAACCATGGTGCACTTGGTCAAAGATTTTGCTGTGGCTTGGTGCAATGAAAATTGCAGAAGGAATCTTGCGTTTCTGTCCTATTACTGAAGCATGTAAATTTGGAAAATATATAAACATGGGTGCCTTAAAAATACCTAGCATGGATTTTAATAAAAAAGGACATGCTAAACAAGAAGAAGTAAGTCACACTTCCAGTCCTGACAAACCAGGATCAAAAGGAAGTTATGATGCTTCTGACAAAGAGATTGAGTCAGCGATTGAAGAAGCAATCCTGGCGAAACCGCTTTGAATCATTTGTCACGATGCAAGATGCTCTCAAAGAGACTTAGCTGCTGCAGTGGGCGGCTAAGTCTTCTTTATTTTATCACAAAACAGAACTAATGTTCCTTTTGTTTTATTTCCCCTAAGAGATTCCACTAAAAAAAGAGCGGATTTTTTTGCTCTTTACTTTCCTTGTGTTTGAATGAATTCTTGCTCTGGATTTGTTAATTTGTAGGCTTTACCAGTGTTACCGCCTTGTATTTCCCAAAAAAATTATGCTCCTCAACCGCTTGAGTGAAATCACCTTTCTCCCATCTATCTAAGATTTCAACGTATTGTGGCTTGTATTGCAGAAGATCGCTTTTTTCAACCAGTTCTCGCACCTTTTTTAATGTTCTTCGAATTCATTTCAATAAATCCTCGCCTTTCGGAGACTAATACTTTTTGATGAGTCATTTTATGCATTGAATCAATTACAACACCCTCAGAATTTAATAAAGTGAAACTTTAATCAGTGGAGGTTTTCTTCATCCCCCACTGATTATTAGCCCGTACCAATCGAGCTTTTACGGGCAGCCCGACCCCCATCTAATCTCTTTGCTTTTACTGGATTCTGAGGTGGAGGTCTTACTGCCCGTTAATGCGGGATAAATAACTGTAGCTATATATTAATTTGAGATGTATCGCGCCGCACACCTAAAAAACTAATTTCCCACTCTTCTAAGAAATATTTTTTATTATTTTCAGAAAATAAGATTTTCCTCCCTTGCATTCGATGATATAAAAGTGATATCATTTTTATATCAGAAGGAGGCGATTAGTATGAGAGAAAAACAAGTGTTTTATGTAAATGGTTTTCTAGGTATTATTGGTCTTTTAGCTTTAGCCGGTATCGGTGTATTTTGCCTCGTACAAGAAATATTTGTAGTAGCTGTACTTTGTCTAATTTTAGCTGCTATTCTTGCCACCGGTATTGGGATTGTCCAACCAAATCAAGCAAAAGTGATTACGTTTTTTGGGAACTATTTAGGAACAATCCGTCAAAATGGATTATTTTTAACAATTCCATTCGCACTTCGTCAAACTGTTTCTCTTCGCGTTGAAAACTTTAATAGTAAAAAACTAAAGGTAAATGATGTAGATGGGAACCCGATTGAAATTGCAGCTGTTGTCGTTTATAAAGTTGTCGATTCAGCAAAAGCGATTTTTGGGGTTGAACATTATGATGAATTCGTAGAAATTCAAAGTGAAACAGCAATTCGCCACGTTGCAACGAAATATCCGTATGATAATTTTCAAGATGACAATTGCATTACACTACGTGGAAATGCCGAAGAAATCTCTGAGGAACTAAGACGCGAATTAGAAGCGCGCTTAGATATTGCTGGTGTAGAGGTACTAGAAACTCGTTTAACACATTTAGCTTATGCAACAGAGATTGCCCATGCAATGCTTCAGCGTCAACAAGCGAAAGCTGTTTTAGCAGCACGAAAAGAGATTGTCGAAGGTGCTGTAAAAATGGCGAAAGATTCCATTCATATGTTAGATGAAGAAGGCGTACTCGATTTAGATGACGAGCGTAAAGCGAACATGGTTAACAACTTATTGGTTGCCATCGTTTCAGATAAAGGTGCACAGCCAGTGATTAACACAGGAAGTCTATATTAAAGGTTGTAGGTAATTATGGCCAAAAAGAAAAGCTTTCCATTACGTATTGATCCTGAATTACATGCAGTCATCGAAAAATGGGCAAATGATGAATTTCGTAGCGTTAACGCTCACATCGAGTATTTACTTCGAGAAATGGCAAAGCAAAAAGGAAAACTAAAAAAAGAGAAAGAGTCTTAAGTTTATATTCAGTGGTTCTCTTCCCTACACAAAAAAAGCAACTAAATTTAGTTGCTTTTTCTAATTATTAAAAATAAAATCACCAATAAACTTTATGATTTCCATATAACACTGATTATGGAATACAGGCTTTATAACAGATACAACAATAATACGAGAAACAGACTTAAAAAAATAAAAACTTTCCACTTATACGATTATTAAAAAACAACCTAAACATTTAGGATTCTTTCCCTTTTTCGAATGTAAAATTCATTATATTTTTTTATATTCCTATCCTAATAAACACTGACCTCATCTCAATTTTACTGATATTCTCAACAACAACAGTATACATTCAGGCCGTTTCTTTATCTCTTTTCTTTATTATAGCTGACTACAATCTCATAATATTCATCAAGGTCAATAGCATAAGCTTTTAATTCTTTTCATACTAGCCTTCCTTAGTTCACATAACGGGCGATTTCAGTAGCTAGTTTGCCTAATTTCAAAGGAGAATAAGCTCTTTTATTCTCTTTAAGCATAGCATGTAAAAGAATATGAATTTATAAAAAGTAGGTGAAAACATGACATTAGATTCTCAACGTATTATAGGTTTCCCTGGTATGGGTATGGGTGGTTTCTCTGGTATGGGCATGGGCGGTTTCCCCGGTATGGGCATGGGCGGTTTCCCTGGTATGGGCATGGGTGGTTTCCCCGGTATGGGTATGGGCGGTTTCCCTGGTATGGGCATGGGCGGTTTCCCTGGTATGGGCATGGGCGGTTTCCCCGGTATGGGCATGGGCGGTTTCCC
>NZ_KB895707.1:0-105512 GCF_000374965.1 Bacillus sp. 95MFCvi2.1
TTCCTTCTACTTTTGTTTGACCTACTTTTGTATTTGTGATGTCGTAACCAGTTACTTCTGATTTGTAACCATCTACCGCTTGTTCTTTCACTTCATACTTGTAGGCAGCGCCATTCGCATCGTATGCCGCTAAGTCTTTGAATTCATACTTCCAGCCGCTTGCTTCTGTTACTTCTTGTGTGCTGATGGCCTGACCATTTTGTAGTAGGTCTACTTGAATCGTTTTCGGACGTTCTTTCCCATTATCGTCTTTCCACGTTTTTGTTCCTTCTACTTTTGTTTGACCTACTTTTGTATTTGTGATGTCGTAACCAGTTACTTCTGATTTGTATCCCGCTACTGGTTGTTCTTTCACTTCATATTTGTAGGCTACTCCATTCGCATCGTATGCTGCTAAATCTTTAAATTCATACTTCCAGCCACTTGCTTCACTTACTTCTTGCGTGCTGATGGCCTGACCATTTTGTAGTAAGTCTACCTTGATCATTTTCGGACGATCTTTCGCATTGTCGTCTTTCCACGTTTTTGTTCCTTCTACTTTTGTTTGACCAGTTTTTGTATTTGTGATGTCGTAACCAGTTACTTCTGATTTGTAACCATCTACCGCTTGTTCTTTCACTTCATACTTGTAGGCAGCGCCATTCGCATCGTATGCCGCTAAGTCTTTGAATTCATACTTCCAGCCGCTTGCTTCTGTTACTTCTTGTGTGCTGATGGCCTGACCATTTTGTAGTAGGTCTACTTGAATCGTTTTCGGACGTTCTTTCCCATTATCGTCTTTCCACGTTTTTGTTCCTTCTACTTTTGTTTGACCTACTTTTGTATTTGTGATGTCGTAACCAGTTACTTCTGATTTGTATCCCGCTACTGGTTGTTCTTTCACTTCATACTTGTAGGCAGCGCCATTCGCATCGTATGCCGCTAAATCTTTAAATGTATATTTCCACCCTGTTGCTTCACTTACTTCTTTCGTATCAATCTTTTGACCGTTTTGAAGTAAGTCTACTTGAATCGTTTTCGGACGTTCTTTCGCATTATCGTCTTTCCACGTTTTTGTTCCTTCTACTTTTGTTTGACCTACTTTTGTATTTGTGATGTCGTAACCAGTTACTTCTGATTTGTATCCCGCTACTGGTTGTTCTTTCACTTCATATTTGTAGGCTACTCCATTCGCATCGTATGCTGCTAAATCTTTAAATTCATACTTCCAGCCACTTGCTTCTGTTACTTCTTGCGTGCTGACGGCCTGACCATTTTGTAGTAAGTCTACTTTGATTGTTTTCGGACGTTCTTTCGCATTATCGTCTTTCCACGTTTTTGTTCCTTCTACTGTTGTTATTTGTACCACTTTTGTATTTATAATGTCATAACCTTTGACTTCTGTTTGATATCCATCTACTGGTTGTTCTTTTACTTCATACTTATATCCTTTGCCACCTGCATTGTATGCCGCTAAGTCTTTGAATTCATACTTCCAACCTGTTGCTTCGCTTACTTCTTGCGTTGCGATGACCTGACCATCTTGTAGTAAGTCTACTTTGATTGTTTTCGGACGTTCTGTCGCATTATCGCCTTTCCATATTTTTGTTCCTGTAATGAATGTAGTTTTCACTTTATTCGAAATCGGCAACTTAACTCCATTTACAGCACCTGATTTAACTTCAAAACTTACTTTTTCCTGAGGATTGAAATCAATATACTCTGGAGCTGAAACCTCTTGCACATAATATTTACCTGATTGTAAATTAGGAATTTCAATTATTCCTTTTTCATCCGTTACATATACATCTCCAACTTGTTCACCTGACTCTTTATACAACTTAAACGAGACATTCGGTATTACTTTGTCTTCATCCGTTCCAAGGTGCTTAACAATTCTTAATGTTCCTTTAGGAGGTAAATCACCTTGAGCACCACCACCAGATGTTATATTTGTGACTGTGGCACTACCCGACTCAGAAACCGGTTGTTTGTATAGAATTTGATAATCAATCTTATAATCATTCTTAAAAGATTCTTGGCTCTTTCCGCTTTCCGTTATAGTACTTGTATAAAAAACGGTAAAAGACCTAGCACTTCCCATATTCCAATTAATCACGACTTTAAATGAATGACCATCGTCATTAAACTGAACATATCCATAACGTTGATCTTCAAATTGTTTAATTGATAAAGATTCTCTGTCATTAACTGTTATCCGAAAACTATCTTTATTAAGTGTTTGACCTTCCTGCAAACTGTCAGACACAACAATATCTCTACTTAAATATTCTTTATTTAAGTTTATACTCAAGAACCAACGCACTTCATCCGGGTTATCTGGTTGAATATCACCAGTTTTGTAGAAAAACGGTTTAGAGCCTGTACCACCACCACTAGTTGGACCGGTAATTGTTACAGTTTGCTTATCTAAAGTTGTGCCTAAATTTGTTTCAACATCTTTTGTTTGATCCGTTCCTACATTAGTAGCTTGAACTGTAAAATTAAAATGGCCTTTAATATTGTGGAGTTTCTCAACCATATCATTAAATGTACATACCACATTACCTGCATTTACTTGACAAGTACCAAAATTCTTACCTTGCTCATCATTTAATGGAATCGCTCCCTTGAATCCTTTTAATTCTGGGGGCAGCGTTAATGTTAGTGTATCTCCAGACTTCATATTATTTCCAGATTTATCACTAAAAGTTACATTTATTTTAGCCTGTTCGCCGTAACTTAGTTTTGTTTTATCAATCTTAAAACTATCCACAAATCCTGTTGTATTTAACTCTTGTGCATTTGCTATTATAGGCATTAAACTTTGACCTATTGTAAACATAAAAAGCATTAGAATTGAAAAAATCGAAGTTACTCTTTTTACCATATCATTCTCCTATCAATTATTTTCAGATGGCTTCTAATATGAATATGCTATGACAATGACTCAATAGGCTGATGGTATTTTTCTCTTTCGACTGTTATAAGCTTAAAAGCTTGAAAATAGATCTCTATAAATGATTCTTCTACTCTCCATACATCTTCATTTTTTCTAATGTAACACTAAATCTATTAATTTTAATATTTACATCCCTAACATATCATGATAGTATTACAACTAGGAAAATTATATTCTCTCACCATTCCTATCAAATCTCAAAATCTTAAGTTGTATCATATATGCCATCTTATTGTGAGCATAAATTTCTGGTTAATAATGTTTTCATTTAAGTGCTATTGGTTTATTCATATTACTTTCCGTTATTATTAGATTCATAACATCATTATGTCCAAGTTTGATAGCACCTTTTTAATGATTCACAATTTTATTCACCAGAACCCTTCACCTCCCTCTTAAAGGCATTTTTCATGCTCTCACCCGTAATATTAGGACTATTTCAACAATAAAAATAGTTTTTGTAACTTTTGTAACCAATTTTGTAATTAAAGAAACCTAACAGTTGTTCCAACATGTATAAATACCAACTTTTGGATAGACCTCCTGTTTTATAGTCCCTCCTATCTGTACCGAAATATCAATTTTTAATGCTTAATATATATAAAACAAAGAAAGAGTAGTAAACATACACGTCAATCAGATGAAAATTAAAAAGCTGAATTTTCAGTCTTTTTATTTTAAAGGAGGATATTTGCAACTACTCTCTCTTTATGATTATGAGTTTAACACTAAACATAAGGTATAACAAGACAAAAATATACAATTTTCTGATAAATTCGACAATTATTCGAAAGTTAATATAACACCACTTATCGTTAATTAATATGTAATACAAAGAGGCTATTTCAACAAAAAATATTTAAACATTAAAAAAGAAGAACCCTCACTTACTGAAACTCTTGAAGTGGCTCATAAGCGGATTGAGCCAACTGGCGTTTCCCTTTCTTCTGATGGTTTGAATCAACATTTTATTTCTCATACCTATATCTAACAAAAATAAACCAAATGCTGAAAAACATCTGGTTTATTTTTGTTAACTTCATGACCATGGATGGTTGTCCCATCCTTTCCGCCTATCAATTATCATTCCTTTTCGTCTTCTTCTTTCACAAGATACGCTTTTTCATATGCAGGCTTCAATGTAGATTCATCTTCTTTATCGACTTGCTTAAAATGAAGCCTCCTTTGTTTATCTTTACGATCCTCATACTCTGTCCGAAGTTTTGCGGTTCGATTTTGCTGATTCTCGAAACTACTCTTTGATATTTCTAATTTCACTGCGAGGCCATTGATAAATCGAATGATTAAGTTACCATCTGCTAATTCTTTATTGTTTTCAATATGAAAGTGAGACAACCAAGCACATTCCTTTCTAGAATAAGAATACGTAGGAAAAAAGTAAAGTTGATCTGTCGGACTAATCGCAATGGGTGCTTTGTGCGTAATACGTGTCAACTCTTTTGTACCGTCTTTTCTACCTAAAAAACTAGATCCGTGCTTGCGGCAACTTCGTTCGACAATATCAAGTGGCTTTTGAAACATGAAAAAAGAGTCTTCTACTTCAACCACTCGCGTTACAATACGTTTTTCTCCTAAAATAACTGGAAGTAAGGCCATAGTGTTCTTGTTTACGACATAGTTTTCGACGTAGCGTTCTACTTGTTCACCCATCTTACATTCGCTCCTTCATTATTTTTTCTTACAATCCATAACAGCAGCTGCATGGATAATTGTACCACCCAAAAACCAAAATAGTTAATATTTTCAAATATTTTACATTTTCTTATAAAACTTTAAAATTTCATAATATTCCTTCATATAAATATCTATATAAAATCTCCATATTTCTCTACAGGAAAAGATATATTGTTATATAAAAACAGAAATTTTCTTTTTTGAAATATTTGTAACATAACAAAATCTTGTTTCACATATATGATTCAATAAACTTGTACAAAATTATCTATTCCCTATATATTTCCACACCCATTTACGTATCTCTCTTACGGGAAAAATAAAACTTTTATCATTTTTCGGTAGATGTTTTACAATCGTTGGCTTAATTGTAAAGGAAGTTTTTTTGCTACGCTCAAACTCGGATGGAAAGATGATTACAAAATTCTCAACAAAAAAAGGATGGCATATGCCATCCTTTTTTATCACGTACTATAAAATTATAGTTTTACAACGTTTTTAGCTTGAGGTCCGCGGTTGCCATCTTCGATTTCGAAGCTAACTTTTTCGCCTTCTTCTAAAGATTTGAAACCTTCAGTTGTGATTGCAGAGAAGTGAACGAATACATCGTTTCCGCCTGGAACTTCGATGAAACCGAAACCTTTTTCGTTGTTAAACCATTTTACTTGTCCTGTTACTGTCATAATTATTTCCTCCTAAGAAAATATAAGTTTTTTTAGTCTTCATACATAAAAAAAGAATCCACACATTATCAAATACGAAACATAAAACAGTTCTCACATACTTTTTCTCGTTCGTTTTCAGCACTTGATAATATATGGATTGCTTGATTTAGTTATTCAACTGAGATAATCATAGCATACTTAAAATAGAATGTACAATATTTTTTGAAATTCTAATTTTCTAATTTTTGGTATCCCTCATAAAATACAGTATTCCTCGCTGATAGAATGTTTTCACCCATCGAGCTTTTTATGAGCAATTATTGTTAAATGGCAATAATCATTACAATCGAAACAATGAGATGAATTACGCCGTCTGTCCAGGAATACACATTAAACGGTGTTAACATAAACAGCTTCATACCAAAATCTAGCAACACCATTTTCACTAACGTAATGCTTACTATACTAACTAATGCAAAATATAAACTTTGCATAAATGTTAATTCGTCCTGTATCAAACCTAAACTTAATAGAAACAGCAACAACATAATAATATTAAATTCCGGATAACCTGTTACTGTCACCACGATTCCAAGTAAAATTGTAAAGACAATACTTAAAGCGATTACCATTGTATAGGACAGGCGATTGTAACGAATTAATTGAATGTATAATAAGACGTGACTAATACCAATCAACATAATCGCGATCATATCATAAACATACATTACAGCTCACCCTTTAACAGTTGACGTACTTTGCGCACTAAACGGCGGGATACATACAAAAGAAAAGCAGGTGCCCTTAAAGGACACCCGCTCCCTCACTTATTTCGTAAACTGCGCCTCTTCCGTAGACCCTTTCAGAGCCGTTGTAGAAGATGTTCCGCCTGTAATCACTTGTGCTACTTCATCAAAGTAGCCTGTTCCAACCTCGCGCTGATGACGCGTTGCAGAGTAGCCGTGCTCTTCTGCTGCAAATTCTGCTTGTTGTAATTCAGAATATGCTGCCATACCGCGCTCTTTATAGCCACGCGCGAGTTCAAACATACCGTAGTTTAATGCATGGAATCCTGCAAGTGTTACGAATTGGAATTTGTATCCGTATGAAGCAATTTCTTTTTGGAAGTTTGCAATCGTTTTTTCATCTAATTTTTGTTTCCAGTTAAAAGATGGTGAACAGTTATACGCTAGTAATTTCCCTGGATATTTCTCATGAATTGCTTCCGCAAAACGCTTTGCATCTTCTAAATTCGGTTCAGATGTTTCACACCAAACAAGATCTGCATACGGTGCATATGCTAAACCGCGCGCAATTGCTTGATCAAGCCCTGCGTTTGTACGGTAGAACCCTTCTGGTGTTCTCTCTCCTGTAATAAATTCTTGATCAACTGGATCAATATCACTCGTAATTAAATCCGCAGCATCTGCATCCGTTCTTGCTACAATAATTGTTGGCACGCCCATTACATCCGCAGCAAGTCTAGCAGAAATTAGATTACGTACCGCTGTTTGCGTTGGTAGTAATACTTTTCCGCCTAAATGTCCGCATTTTTTTTCTGAAGATAATTGATCTTCGAAGTGAACGCCTGACGCGCCTGCCTCAATCATACCTTTCATTAATTCAAATACGTTTAACTGTCCACCAAATCCTGCTTCAGCGTCCGCAACAATTGGTACAAAATAATCTGTATCACCGCTTCCTTCCATATGCTGAATTTGATCTGCACGCTGCAATGTTTGATTAATACGCTTTACAACAGCTGGTACACTGTTCGCTGGATATAAACTTTGGTCCGGATACATGTGCCCGGATAGATTGGCATCCGCTGCCACTTGCCAACCGCTCAAATAAATTGCTTTTAATCCTGCTTTCACCTGCTGCATCGCTTGGTTTCCTGTTAACGCACCAAGCGCATTAATATAATCTTCTGTATGAAGTGATTCCCAAAGCTTCTCTGCCCCGCGGCGTGCTAATGTATGTTCAATATCAATTGACCCGCGCAGACGAATTACATCCTCAGCAGAATAAGGACGCGTTACCCCTTTCCAACGTTCATCTAACTCCCAGCTTTCTTGTAACTTTTGTACTCTTTCGTTTTTCATCTCTTCCATCCCCTTTTCCTTTTATAAAATCTCGTAACCTGGTAATGTTAAAAATGTTTCAAATTCATCATTACGCACCAAATTAGTAAAAAGCTTTGTTGCTTCTACAAATCTACCTTTCTCAAACTGTTCTTTGCCAATCTCTCGTTCTATTTTCGCTAGCTCTTCCGATTTAAACTCTTCTACTAAAGCAAATGTAATCTTGCGACCATCGTTTAGCTTCCCGCCTTCATGACGAATCCATTGCCACACTTGCGCACGTGAAATTTCTGCCGTTGCTGCATCTTCCATCAAATTATAAATCGGTGCTGCCCCGCGGCCACTTAACCATGATGCAATATATTGAATGCCGACGCTAATATTCATACGAAGCCCTTCTTCTGTAATCGTTCCCACCGGTACTTCTAACAAATCCTTTTCTGTTACATCAATCTCTTCACGCTTTCTAAAAATTTGATTCGGTGTTTTCATAATGTGATTAAACACTTCCAGCGCAACCGGTACAAGTCCCGGATGGGCAACCCAAGTCCCGTCATGTCCATCTAAAGCTTCACGTTCTTTATCAGCACGAACTTTTTCAAAAGCAGCTTCATTCGCTTCCGGATTATTTTTAATCGGAATTTGTGCTGCCATTCCGCCAATTGCTGGTGCATTCCGGCGATGGCACGTTTGAATTACTTTTAAAGAATACGCACGCATAAACGGAGCCGTCATTGTAACTTGCGCTCTGTCCGGAAGTAGAAATTCGTTATGATTACGAAAGCTTTTTAAGAAACTAAAAATATAATCCCAACGCCCGCAATTTAGCCCTGCTGAATGATTACGGAGTTCATATAAAATTTCATCCATTTCAAAAGAAGCGTGGATTGTTTCTAATAACACTGTTGCTTTAATCGTTCCATTCGGAATCCCGATATATTTCTGTGCAAAAATAAAAACATCATTCCACAACCTTGCTTCTAAATAGCTCTCCATTTTCGGTAAGTAAAAATATGGTCCGCTTCCTTTTTCTAATAATGTTTTTGCATTATGGAAAAAGTACAAACCAAAATCAACGAGACTACCTGAGATCTTTTCTCCATCGACTAACATATGTTTTTCTTCTAAATGCCAGCCGCGCGGACGAACAATAAGTACAGCTGTTTTATCACTTAAACGATATTCCTTGCCACTAGGGTTTTTATATGAAATCGTTCCCTTTACTGCATCTCTTAAATTAATTTGGCCATCCATCGCATTTTGCCACGTTGGCGAATTAGAATCTTCAAAGTCTGCCATAAAGAGATGTGCGCCTGAGTTTAAAGCATTAATAACCATCTTACGATCTACTGGTCCTGTAATCTCCACACGACGATCTTCTAAATCTTTTGGAAGCGGGGCAATCGTCCAATCTCCAGCACGTATATGTGCTGTTTCTGGTAAAAAGCTTGGAAACTCCCCTGCATCAATTCTTTTTTGCTTTTCCACACGTTTTTGCAGTAAATTTTTACGGCGTGTATTAAAATTCTCATGCAGCTCTTTTAAAAAAGTGAGCGCTTCCGGTGTCAAAATTTCTCCATACGCCGGTAATACTTCTAAAGCGAGTGTAACCCGTGAAGTTTGCGTCGACATATTAGCATCCCCTCCGTAAACTGTTTTATAACAGATTTGATTTTATGTTTTATATTATATAACAAATTTTCTGAAAGTGAAGGAGTTTTTTGAAAATTTATCCTTTTTCTATAACATCCATCTATTCAAAACCGGCACTTTTCTTACTAGTAAATGAGGTAGCATCGTATTTTGCAGCATATTTAAAGCTCTTACCTGTTACCCTTTACTAAAACAAAACGAGTGCAGTTGTTATATAACAACTGCACTCGTTTTGTTGATTATGTTTTACTTTCCTCTAATACTACTGTCTTTGTTTTGGATTTTTGAAAAGTAAACGCCATCCCAACAAAAATCAAAATAATTCCCGCTGTCTGCATCGTGGTCGGACGAAACCCTGTAAATGCTGTATCAAGTAAAATAGCTACACCTGGATCCAAAAACACTAATACAGAAATGAGCCTTGTTGGTAAATCTCTTAAACTATCAAAAAATAAGTAATAAACAAAGCCAGTATGAATAAGTCCTGTCGCTGTAATCGCAATCCAATTACTCTCTGTTAACCCTTGAAATGCTCCAAAGTCTACAAATGGTAGTAACAGAAATATCCCTAAAAAAGTTTGCAAAAATGTCATTGCATATGCACTTGTTTGTTTAATCCCTTTCCCTAACAAGGTGGTAAATGCATAAAATAATGCTGCAAGAAGTGCCCAAACCATCCCAGAGGACATTAACTTTTCTATCGAAACACTTCCATCTACTCCCGCTACTAAAACAGTACCGAGAAAACAAATAACAATTGAAATAACAGATAGCACTGTTAATTTTTCTTTAAACATGACACTCCCAATTATTAATACGATAATTGGTGCAAGATGATACACAGAAATTGCAATTGTCACTGACATGACTTCGAAAGCTTTAAACAGAAACACCCAGTTAAAAACAAGAAAGACACCACACGCTAATATTTGCAGTATTTCTTTTCGATTCCACTTTTCTTCTTTAAACTGACCTGTTGCAATCCAACATAACGTTAAAAATATAGTGGCACAAATACAACGAACAAATACTAATTCAAATGATGGTAAATTTGTTTTCACTGAAAAAAATCCGATTGAGCCAAAAATAGACATCGATATGATCATTTTTATAGCTGGCGATGATTTTGTTTGGAATAACCTATTTGTGGCGCTCTTTTGAAACAATATAAACAACCCCCATTAGTTTAAAACGAACATTTACATTTCAAGTTTCGTTATATTCTAAATTTTAAATATACAATAAGATGAATGGAATGTAAAAAATCGTAAAGATACTTAATTCTCACGAAGTGGCATTTGCAATCCTCATTCCTTTTACAATGTAAAGCATCATTGTAAAAAATAAAGATGATAAAAGGCAATATAGAAATACTCGTTTTCCACGTTATAGCCACCTATATATTTTACCATATTTTACATAAAAATATTTTTTCCTAAACAATCTATTTTGATTTTCTAACATATACATCACGGCTATGTAAACAAAAAGTGACATCCTCTCTTTTGTTTTCACATGGCATGGGGCGAAAATAGGTACTGATCCTTCTATGCATGGACAGATCCTGTTGTAGCTTTGGAATAAAGTTTGATCAAAAACATGTTGTTTATTTTAGAATTGACATGAAATTATATTAAGTTTATACTGTCAGTAACACATCACTGTTAATGACAGTATAATGTTATTAACAGTGATATGTTACTGTTTTGATAACAAAACTATTTTTTACATTTCATTAAGGAGGTTAGATGTTTTATGAAACATACAGGGAGACATACAGGTGCATTTCTTTTGCTGTTTTTAACAGAGGGAGATAGTTATGGAGGGAAACTTCTGCAGAAATGTGAAGAAGAGCTTCCCATCAATCCAATTGATAGTGCCATTATATACCGCACCCTAAAAAAATTAGAAAACGAAGGTGCTGTTGAGTCTTATTTGGATACATCTGATCAAGATAAGCCGAGAAAGATGTACAAAATTACTACAGTGGGAAAAAAACAATTAGAAGAGTTTCAAATAGATATTGAAGAAAAAATTAAAAACTTATCATTTTTCTTAGACAAATATAAAGACTGGAAAGAGTCTAATCATGATTAATGGCGCTCTCCTTTACTCTTTAGCCATTATTCTTATCAGTATTTCTTTTGTAAAGGATCGGAATAAAACAAAAGATGCTCTATTAAAGTCATGGAAAATGTTTCGTAATCTTATACCTTCCATGCTATCAATTATGCTTTTCGTTGGACTATCACTATCTATATTAACGCCTTCCTTCATTTCTTCCATCATTGGGGAAAAATCTGGATTCATCGGTATTGTTTATTCAGCAATAATTGGCTCTGTTGCACTCATTCCAAGCTTTGTTGTGTTTCCTCTTGGAAATACATTAATCCAAAATGGTGCGGGCCTCCCTCAAGTTGCGGCATTAATGTCTACATTAATGTCAGTAGGAATCACAACTTTACCGATGGAACAAAAGATATTTGGGCGAAGTTTTGCTTATTCTCGTAATGCATCCGCATTGTTAATGTCTCTCATATTCTCGTATATTATTTGGGTGGTGATGGTATGAATGAATTAAGAAGATATCGTTTCTTTTTCATTTTATTATTTGGGCTCATTATATGTACTTTTATAAACCATTCGTTGGGATGGAACGCATTTCAATTAACAGGAAAAAGTATTTTAGATATGCTGTTTCTACTTCCTCCTGTCTTAATATTCGTAGGATTGCTTGACCAGTGGGTGAAGAAAGAAACATTAATTAAATATATGGGGGAAAAATCTGGCATCTATGGCATCTTATTCTCCCTATTATTAGGAGGAATTGCAGCTGGTCCCCTCTATGTTGCTTTTCCAATCGCGGCACTTTTATTAAAAAAAGGAGCGAGCATACGATACATTGTATTTTTTCTAGGAGTTTGGACAACTGCGAAATTACCGGTTATGGTGTATGAATTTTCTTCATTTGGAGCTAAATTTACACTCATCCATATTTGTTTTGGTCTATTATTTTTCTATTTAATGGGTATTATTTATGAGAAGTTCTATGATAAACGACAATTGTTGAAATATGATATAACTAAAGAAGGATAGAGTTAGAGGAATCGTTCTTTAAGCCTCTAACTTTTAGCTCCTTTCGTAACTGTAACTTTTAATTGAACTCTCCCCACCTTCACTTCGTTTAGAGGAGAGGGCTTCTCAGTTAAAATGATAAAATTTTACAAAAAACACTTCATACTTTTGGGATTTCCGCATATAAATCACAGCTATGTAAACAAAAATTGATATCCTCTCTTTTGTTTTCACATGGCATGGGGCGAAAAAGGGCTCTGACCGCTTCTATCCATGGACGGACACTCTTTTCCTAAACTTATACGCAAAGAAATGAGAAGCAGCGTCATCGCTGCTCCTCATTTCTTCTGCTTCTCATACTGCTCAAACACATGAATTCTTTCAAAAATTGGCGGATGTGTATATAAGAAAAACTTCACTAACGCCGGTGGATTCACTTGACTTAAACTTGTTTTCGATAAATACTGGAACGTCTTTACACCAGAATTTCCATCTTTCGTTATATCTAAAGCATATTGGTCTGCTGCCCGTTCTTCTATACGTGATACGTAGTTTGATAGTGGGCTTACTGCAAAAGACAACACAGAGGAGATAAGAAAAAATAATGGGATAATCGATAAGCACGCCATCTTTGATAGGCGCAATGTATCTCCCCATTTTCTGAGGCACATATTGATAATACGGCTAATCAAATACATCCCTACAAACGTTAACACAATATAACTCGCCACACCCCAATATATATGTTTCATCACGTAATGTCCCATTTCATGAGCCATAATAAATAAAATCTCTTTATCTTTTAACTGCTGGAGCGTTGTATTCCACAATACAATTCGAGAATTCGATCCAATTCCTGTCACATATGCATTTAGGGCCGTTGTTTTTTCAGACATGTTCACTTCATATACATGCTCAGCTGGAATATCTGCCCTGTCCGCAATTGCTAAAATTTTCTTCTCTAAGTCTTTATTTTGCAATGTAGAAAAATCATTGTATAACGGATCAATTACAACAGGCTGTACAAAGGTTAAAAAAATTGTAAACGGTACTGACACAGCCCAACCAGCTAGCCACCACCGCTTCGGAAATTTATAAATCAGCCATAAAAGAACAGAAACAACGAGAAACATCATAATATAATTTACCCAAAAATCAATTACATGATCTTTTATCCAACTCGCTGTGGATTGTGTTGAAATACCGTAATCGATTGATACTTGATGCCCCATCCATTGCAGAGGCAATGCAAGAACGGTTGTAAGCAATGATAAATAAAAGAGATAGATAGCAACTTGAATAACCCGTACTTCCGTCGTTTCTTTTGACCATTTTTCAAAACGATTTGATATACCTAAAACAAGCACAAACAATAAAATAATCCATTCAAGAGGCGTCGCTAAAAAAAAGAGTAAATTTTTCACACGCGAATAATCTTGACTTAATGTAAGTTCCTTTGCATTCATAAACGTCTCTGGATCAGCACTCGTTCCTTTATACATATCTGGAATAATTTCATGATTCCATCCAAATAAATACCAATATATAAATAACGCAAAACCAACGTACAAAAAAAGTGACCACTTCACAACCTTCTTCACGGTATCTCCTCCTCTATGCTGCCTGTCTCTTATTATTGTAAGTTCGTTCCTCCTAAAATAGAACAAGCTAATACATCGAATTGTCATGCAATTTTCAATCCCTCCCCATTAATTTTTGGATTTTTCTTATAAAATAAAATTAGGAGGAGGATGGAAATTGAAAAAAATTTATATTACGTTTACATTAGGTTTAGTCATCGTAATTGGAATTGGAATTTACTATTTTACAGATTATCGTAAAGCTTCTGCTGAAATACCACGTGGAATCGTTATGGAGGATGTAAATGGTACAACGCTATCTTTTGATCAACTACCAAAAAAACTTAAACTCGTAGAATTTATATACACAAAATGCCCTGATATTTGTCCCGTTACTACATACAAAATGAAGCATTTACGAGACGAACTAGAAAAGGATAAACTATTTGATAAAAAAATTGAATTTATTACAATTACCATTGATCCTAAGTTCGATACAAAAGAAATATTAACTACATATGCCAACACATTTGAAATGAAAAAAACGAAAGGGTGGCACTTACTGCGCGGTGATGAAGATGAAACGAAAAAACTAGCAGATACATTTAACTTTCAGTACCGCGATCCAGGAAGCGGACTCTATATTCATACTTCTAACTCCTATCTACTCGATGAAAATGATCGTTTAATCGAAGTCTTCGGTATGGGAGAACGTGGTTTTAACAGCAAAAAAGTGCTTGAAAAAATTAAAAATGCATTATAAAAACCTCTTCATCATTCGAAGAGGTTTTTCACACATATTATTCTACATAAACTATGCTACGAAACTTTAAACCTATCCATTCTACACTCTCTATTTATCCCGCATTAACGGGCAATAAAAGCCCGATTGGTGAGGGCCTTTAATCAGTGGGTGATGAAGAGCCCCACTGATTAAAGTTTCACTTTATCTCTCTGTATGTTTCTTCGGCTCATATGTTGGAATAAGAAGCGCACTCGCAATCCAGCAAACAAGACCGAAACCACTTATATATTTCCCGTATTCATAATGGTTTAGATAAACCTTCCCTACAAGAATTAAGATAAATCCAAGTAACACAACTACATAGCCAACTTGTTTTTTCGACAATACCAATCAGCACTCCTTATTGAAAAATGTTAACAAAAAAACTTAAATCCTGAAAAGAAATGAAGCTATATTTCATAATTCCTTGTACAGCTAGAAGTAGTATAAGACCAAGTACACATATATAATTAATTCCATCTTCACTTCTTTTCTCAACTACAATTCCGCCCCCAATGCATAGTAGCCCTAGAAGATGAAGTGCTAAATAAACAAAAAAGTATGCTTCATTCCAGCGAAAGCCTACATTCACTGTTGTAATCACAATTAAACTCACCATGATTACATAAAACAATTTATTTGATTGAATTGTTTCATTCATAGAATCATATCCATTCCTTTCTATATAAATCTTTTTTGATTTTCCAACATACAAATCGCCGTTATGAAAACAAAAGGTGACCTGTATTTTTATTTTCACTTAGCATGAGGATGAAATATGCTCTGACCGCTTCTATCCATAGACGGATTCTCTCTCTAGCCTAAAAAAGATAGGTATATCTTTTTTATTATTCAATAAATTCTACGTTCTCTAACCTATATCTCTCATTTTATTCGTATATACTACCGACACCTCTTTATTCATATAACGACGATTCACGAACAAAAAGACGAGTACTAAATTTAATCCAATGATAAAAATAATAAGTCCTGTAAAAAATGGAGTTTGATTAGAAAAATCTGCGAAGCTTATCATTTCTTCCTTACTGAACATAAAAGATGTAATAAGTACGATTGCATTATTTAACATATGAATACTAATCGGCATCAGTAAGCTTTTCGTCCGAATGTATACAATTGATAGTACGATACTAAACATGACAGCACTGAGGAAATCAATATGAAAACATCCGAAAAGAATCGCTACAATAACCATCGCTTTTCCGGTTCCCCATTTCGCTGCAAAACGCTGAAATAGAAATCCCCTAAATACAAATTCACATACAATAGGAGCTACTAGTACGATTATTATAAATTGATATATGTATCCGCCTGCACTCCCTATAATCGGTTCATGTAATATATTTATAATAAAATCCGGTGTAATCCATACAAAGCTATACATATACAATACAAGATATCCATAACTAAAAAGGCATAGCATTCCCGTAATCATTAAAACTTGTAAAAGATTAAATGCTTCTCTTCTATTCACAAATAAAGTAAATGGAATACGATGGCGCTTACATTGATACCATAACCAAAGTGATGGAAATATGTAGAGTACAAGTGTGCTTGCAAAAGAAGAAATTGATATATGAAATGTATTCTCTAACAATTGTTTACTAATACGTTCAATCAAAACAAGTAGTGTAAATACAATCAAAAAATATCTGGCTCGCATCGAACAAAACAGATTCACACTCATCTCCTCCCCTATGTTACATTTATCATATCATTCGAATCTTATTTTTAAGCAAAGAAAACCTTAAATTTTCCTTAAAAATCCCATAACTTACAATAAAATGTTATGATATTCGATGAAAATAGGGGGCGATTCAGATTGTATAATGCAAATGTTTTACTTGTTGATGATGAAACGGCAATTTTACAACTATTAACTACTATTCTACAAAAAGAAGGATTTTCTCATATTACAACTGCTACATCTGCAGAAGAAGCTTTACAATTCGTAGAACAAAATCGTTATGACTTAATGATTTTAGATGTCATGCTTCCCGGGCAATCTGGTTTTGACATTTGTCCAATTATTCGTCAAAAAACAGATTGTCCAATTTTCTTCCTAACAGCAAAATCATCTGATTTAGATAAAGTATCTGGCTTCTTATACGGGGCAGACG
The DNA here is from genome assembly GCF_000374965.1 of Bacillus sp. 95MFCvi2.1. NCBI lineage: Bacteria > Bacillati > Bacillota > Bacilli > Caryophanales > Bacillaceae > Bacillus > Bacillus sp. 95MFCvi2.1. Next base: position 16,619 of record NZ_KB895707.1, read on the forward strand.
ACTATATTACAAAACCATTCAATCCACTGGAAGTCGTCGCTCGTATGAAAGCTCAACTTCGAAGACATATGAAACAAACTACACAACCTATGAAAGAGACACACTTTCTTTCATTTGGGAGATTTCAGGTCGATAAACATGCAGCTGAATTACAAGTAGATGGGAAAATTGTGGAATGTTCAGCTCAGCTCTTTCAACTACTACTCTTTTTCTGTGAACATCCTAATTACGTATTCTCAAAAGAAGAAATATACGAAAAAGTATGGGGGGCTCCTGCCTATAATGGGGATGACAACACAGTTATGGTTCATATTCGAAAACTACGTGAAAAAATTGAGCTTGACCCAAGTAACCCTCAATACATAAAAACTGTTCGCGGACTTGGTTATAAATTCATCGCAAAGTAGGTACCAACTATGAATTTAAGTAGAAGGATTATTATACAATTTATTATACAACATATTTTCGTCTTGTTTACTTTACTCATTGCAGTCATCGTCGCTTTCGTCTACCTGGGGCATCTTTTTAGTACGACCCTTTATGAACCAAATGTTCCAGAGTTTGATAACTTTACTATGTCTCAGCATGTTTCTTCAGAAAACGGACGTATTACATTAAGTTCTGAGGTAAAGGAAATGATTGAGGAGAAAAATGATTGGCTTCAAATTGTCGATAAAAATGGAAAGGTACTCTATGACTTCAATACTCCTGAAGATGTTCCTGGTTCTTATACAAAAACAACATTAGTTGCTTATTTGCAGCATCATATACAAAGCCCTTACAAATTTACGTATTGGGACATTGAAGTTAAAGAGAAGACAGCAATTGTGATTTATGGTGGAAAGCTAAAGAGTAATACTTTACTGCAAGAGTTAAAACAAGAACACGGTTCACCATTATCAGCTGAATTTTCTTTAACAGAAAAAGAAAAGAAACAGCTTACCGCAGAAGGTGCTACGCTGCAAATATTTAACGCACAAGGAGAAGAGATTTTTGCTTATCCTAAAACAAAAAGAAACTCCTTTTCAGCCATTCAAGCTGTACTTTCTGAAAAAGAGCCTTGGAATCACAAAGAAAATATCTCGAGTTTATATAATCCAGAGGACCAAACCTTATTTACCATAACAGTAAAAAATGATCATTACTATCCATCTGATATGAATGAAGATTTATTAACAAAAAAAATATTCATAGGATTTGGAGTTATTATTCTAATCGCTTTTGTCTACTTAGTTATTCTTTCTATTTGGTACGGAAGAAAATTTGGTAAACCATTATTACACACAATGCGTTGGCTCAAAAATATAGCTAGTGGAAAATATGAAGAACCGGTAAGTAAAAAAGGAAGAACAGTTCGCTTCCGGCGCTCAGGTAAAGAAAAATGGTCATTCAGACTGTTTAAAGATGTAACAAATGCTCTAGAGCACCTTTCTATTACACTCAAAAAAAATGAGTCCATACGACAAGTTATTCAACAAACACGTGAGGAATGGATTACTGGCCTCACTCATGATTTAAAAACACCACTCAGTTCCATTTATGGGTATTCTCTATTACTAGAATCGAAACAATATAACTGGGATGATAACGACATTCAACAATTCGGTCGTGTTATACGAGAAAAATCTCAATATATGACAACATTAATTGATGATCTAAGCTTAACTTACCAATTAAAAAACAACGCGATTCCCTCTCAGCACGTTAAAGTTGAGATTAATCAATTTGTCCAAAAAGTCTTGTTACAATTTATTAATAACCCGACACTTCAAAATCAAAACATAGAATTTGTTCCTAGTTCCAATGCAATTTATTACTCTATTGAAGAAAAATGGTTCCAACGTATCATTGAGAATTTATTAGCAAATGCAGTAAAGCATAATAATGAAACAACAAATGTTATTGTAAAACTTGGACAGAATAAACAATCTTTTACACTTTCTATTTCTGATAATGGAAAAGGAATGGATGAGCAAACGAAAGAGCTTTTATTTGAACGATATTACCGCGGTACAAATACTGAAGAAAACAACGCAGGAACAGGCCTTGGCTTAGCGATTACAAAACAACTTGTTCTTGCACATAACGGTACGATTTCCATTGAAAGTGAAATTGAAAAAGGAACAACCATTACGATGGTGTTCCCATTCTCACCTAATAGCAAAAAAGAGTCCTAATATAAAGTGAAACTCTAATCAGCGGGGATAAACTCCCCCCGCTGATTCAAGTTTCACTTTAGTTATCATTTGCTCCAATTCTAATGGTTGAAATGTATATGGTTGTACATCATATCCGATGTTGTAAGTAAAAGACAGGTAACAATTTTGATATTAGGAAAGTACTACTATAGTTAATAGGAAATCCGTATATAGTAGTCCATCAATAATACGTGGTACTACATTTCATGAACAGCCCCTACTTCCATACCGTCGTCACTTTTCATAATCGTTGGACACAGCGCCCGAAGCTGAGCTATCGTTTAAACAACTTCTTTAATATGATTAATCTTAGCCTTAATACGAGAAAAAGTTTCCTAGAATCTAGGAAACTTTTTCTCTTCTTATTGTTGTTTCTTCTGCACCGGCAACCAAATCTCAACTTGCGCAAACTCGCTCTTATCCTCATGACAACGTTCATCGTATAATTCAAACTCTGTAACTCCAGCATGTTCATACCCTGAGTGCGGGAACCATTCTGTGAAAACTGCATTCCACGTTTGTTGAATGGAAGATACCATATCTTTATGCGGTACTTTAGGCGTTGTAAATACAGCGTAAGTTGCTTCTGGGAACGTGCGCTGCGCTAGTTCAGTCGGCACCCCGTCAAAACTTGTTACTTCCATTCCAATAATATACGTGAAATCCCCTGTTTCTAAATTAAAATCCGTGCACATTCCAAGCTCTACATATTGATCTGTATGTTTACGGTTTGTAATGTTACTCGCAAGATTGTTTTGTAGATAACGGTCCCAAAATGCCGGAATATCTTTAAGGTTTTTCCCTTCTTTACTAGACGTCTTCATCTCATATCCAGCCACATGAAAAGCTGGTTTTTTTTCAATACGAAATTCCATTTGTATTCCCCCTAAATATGGATTGAACTTCCGCTGCTTCACATTTGCTTTATAATACATCGGTGTCTTAATTCCTTGCCTTCGGTAGCTACTTGGCGTCATCTGAAACAACTTTTTAAAGGCTCGAATGAACGTTTCATGAGATTGAAAGCCATGTTCTAATGCGATATCAAGAATTTTTTCTTCCGTATGAGAAAGCCGATAAGCTGCCCGGGCTAGCCTCCTCCTACGAACATACTCCATGACAGTATCGCCTACTAGCGCTTGGAATACGCGATGAAAATGATACTCCGAGAACCCTGCAATACGAGCCAAATTACTTAATGTTTGCTTCTCCATTACATCTTCTTCAATATAATCAATTGCTTTTTGAATTTGTGTTTCATAGCTTTCCATCTCTGTTCACCCGCCTTATGTATTATCATAAAAGAGAAGACAATTCTTTTCTTGACGTTTTTTGCTTTTATTTTACAGAAATTTGTAACTTTTTCATATTACATTCGTTGTTATAAGTGAAAGGAGGGAGATAATTGAAAAAACATGGTGTGAAAGTGTACGGTATTGTCATTACTGGCCCATCGAAAGAATTAGTAAAATTACAAAATTCTCCTCATGTTCGCGACGCTACTCTTGGAGATATTGAGTTTTGGAATTGGTTTAAGCATCCAAGTGGTTCTCGTCACTAAAGTGAAAACAACCATTCGAAGTTGAATGGTTGTTTTATTATTACATCACTCAAAAGTAACATCGATATGAATAACTTCCGACCGGCTCCCAAGTCTAAGCGGCGGACCCCAAAATCCGAATCCAGAAGAAACAATCGCATGAAATGTTTCCTTTTGTAAGTATCCCCAGTCCAGTTCATACATTCTTCTAGTAATAAGATGATTCGGTGCCATTTGTCCTCTATGCGTATGGCCTGATAATAATAAATCAACGCCAGATTCCGCTGCCTGTTTTAATTCAAATGGCTGATGATCCATCGCTATAACGGGAAGCGATTTATCTACGGTGCTCATTAACTCTTCGAAACTTTGACGATCTCGCTCCGTTTTATCTCTTCTTCCAACGAGATAAAAACTATCTTCAATTTTGATTACTTCATCTAACATGATATGAATATCGATTTTCTTCATTTCTTGCAAAAATTCTGGAATGGCTCTTCCGTAATATTCATGATTTCCGAGTACTCCATACACACCAAGAGACGCCTGCATTTGTTTCATAATTTGTCCCATGTTCTTTTTTATAAATTCTCCTGGATGATCGTCAATGATATCACCAGGTAGTAAAATGATGTCCGGCTCCATTTCATTTACACGGTGGACTAATCTTTTTAAATGTGAAACACCTGATAACTTGCCGAAATGCATATCGGAAGCCATCGCAATGCGAAGTGCTTTCCGCCCTTTCGCTTCTTTTGGTATATGAATTTCATACTTTCGAACAATCGGACTATACGCATTAAATGTTCCATAACCGAATATGAAAAGAAACATAATAAGGGTAACAATTCCTGTCCAAATAATAGCTGTATCTCTCGGCACCGCTACCAGTTGTAAGATAAATACTGCTATATCAGCTAGCGGCAGCAAAATAAGTGCATATTGCATTACCGCAAACCAATAGGAACCAATTGTCCTTAAGAACGGAAGGAATTTGAAAATCTGGACGATTACATACGCATATGAGAATAATGCAACTAACAAAGCATAATATTCCCAAGATTGCCAACCAAAACTTGTTTGAAGCCAAACCCATCCGTTCCATCCGATGTAGATCATCAGTAATGTATATAGAATCAAAATAGTAACTATATTAAAATATCGACGAATTTTCACAGCGTGCCTCCTTTTCTCTTTCTTTTATTATAACTCGATAGCTATTCAAACTATAAATATTACGTATCATGAACGACTAACAATTCCCTATCATTTCATAAAATGAAGCTTTAATTAGTTGGGATTTTCTTCCTCTCCCCCTAACCTCTTTGCTTTTGCTGAATGTTGTAGTACGTACTACCCAAAAAAGTTTGCTCATTTTAGGATACGTTTTGTTGAGCAGGGACAGGGACATTTTCTTTTATTGAAAAGTTTTAATATCTTCTGCTATATTTAAAAAGAAACTAAAGGAAGTGCTACTTGATGAAACAGGCTCTAGTAATCATTGACATGCAAGAAATTTTCTTTAATTATCCTCAAAACTATTTATTTAACAATGAGCAATTAGTTACAAATATAAACGAACTAATTAAGCAAGCTCATGAAAAAAATGTACAAGTTATCTTTATTCAACATACGAGTCAAAACGAACAAGACGAACTTTTTGAAGGAAAAGATGACTGGAAACTTCATAAAAATTTATTCGTATCCCCTACCGATAAAATTATCCAAAAATCAAAATGGGATTCATTCTATCAAACTGAACTCTTAGATTACTTAAAGACCAATGAAATAGAACAACTTATTTTTGCAGGAGCACAGACGGAATTTTGTCTCGACACAACGATTAGAGCTGCCTTTAGTTTAGGGTATCAAAAAAATCTACTTTTCAAAGAAACACATAGTACAATAGATGGTGCTATTTTAGATGCGGGTGATATTATTAATCATCATCAATCGATTTGGAATAACAGATTCCTAACTGTCATTGATGGTAAAATAAAATTATAAATATAGAATTCTATTATAAAAATAAAACGAACCATCCTTATTTACGGACGGTTCGTTTTATTTTCCCTAACAGGTATCCATGTTTTATGCTTGCACTGCCTTTTCCCTTAACGCTCTTCTAAGTAGTTTACCAGTCGTATTCTTCGGCAACTCCTCCAAAAACTCGATACTCTTTGGCACCTTATATTTTGCAAGATGTAAAGAACAGTAATGCGTTAACTCCTCTTCTGTTACCGCACCATTCTTCAGAACAACATAGGCGCGCACTGCTTCTCCTAAGTTTTCATCTGGAACACCAATCGCAACAACTTCCGCAACCGCTTCATGTTGATATAGTACTTCTTCTACTTCACGAGGATATACGTTATAACCGCCTACAAGGACAATATCTTTTTTACGATCAACAATATAAAAGTAACCTTCATCATCCATTCTTGCTAAGTCCCCTGTATACAGCCATCCATCACGAAGCACTGCCGCTGTGTCTTCTGGTGCATTATAATATCCTTTCATCACGTTTGGACCACGAACAATTAATTCACCTACTTCGCCTACAGAAACTTCTTCCCCAAGCTCATTCACAATTTTATTTTCCACATGCCAAATATTTGTTCCAATCGAACCTGGTTTACGCGGACGATCTAATGGATTAAAGCAAGTAACTGGTGAAGCCTCTGATAATCCATATCCCTCTGAAACAATAACATTAAAGCGATTTTCAAAGTTTTTCAGGAGAGCAACAGGCATAGAAGCCCCGCCAGAAATACATAGACGAAGTGTCTGAACATCGTCTGCGCTTGCTTCCTCATATAAATATAAATAATTGTACATTGTCGGTACACCGGCAAATATTGTCGGTTCATACATACGACAAATACGAAATACTTCTTTCGGACTAAACTTTGGTAGCATTAAAATCGTTGCACCGTTAACAATTGGGGCATTGACTGCAACGGTTAAACAAAACACATGGAACATTGGAAGCGCAGCAACAACGCGATCATCCGCAGTATATTGCAAATACGATGCTACATCGCTAGCATTACTATATAAATTTTTATGTGTAAGCATAGCGCCTTTTGGCTTTCCAGTTGTTCCTGACGTATACAAAATAACAGCTACGTCTTCTTCATTTAGCTCAGGACCTTCATAAGATAGGTCACCGGTTCCTATAAGACTAGTAAACGTTTTCATTTTTTCGGTTTCTGTATGATTGAAATCTGCTGAGGTTTCACATATGATGATATGTTCAAGAGAAGGAAGTCTTGTTGTAAGAGATTGTATAACAGGTAGAAGAACGTCGAGTGTGATGATTGTTTTTACATCTCCATTTTGTAAAATATAATGCATTTCGTCTGCTGTATAAATTGGATTAATTGGAACGACAGTTGCTCCAGCTTTCATTGTTCCATATAAACCAATTAAAAAATGTGGTGAATTACCAACAACTAATGCAACATTGTCCCCTTTTCCAATGCCCATTTTTGCTAAATTACTAGAAAACTGTGTGACCATTTTATTTAATTGGTCATATGAGACCGACTGATCCATAAATATATACGCCGGTTTCTCTCCTTTCTGTTTTGCTGTTTCAGCTAAAGATTGAACGAGATTCACACAAACCCCACCTTTATAAAATTTAGAAAATTTAAAAATTCTAAATACATTATATTAAAAGAAAATTAAACTAGCAAGTAACATTTAATTAACTGCATATAAATGAGCATTCATTCATTTTTTAATTAGAGACTCTATTTCTTGTTTTTATGCACTTTTTTGCAACAAAATAAAAAACAGTCATACGGACAATATGACTGTTTTTACGAGTTAAAAGAATAACGCTAAGAAATCTTCTTTTGTTATATTACCAAAGTAGCGTTTTACATCTACATCTTCTAAAGCCGCGGCAAAAGCTTCTTTATCAAACTGTACTCCTGTTAAACACTCTTCAATATCATGAACATCTTCCACGCCGAAGAAATCACCGTATACTTTACATTCAGTTACTGTTCCTTTTGTTACCTCTAGGCGAACATCAACTTGTCCAACTGGGAAACGGTGTGAATGTTGTAAGTTGAACTTAGGAGACTTTCCGTAGTTCCAATCCCAATTACGGTAGCGCTCTTCAGAAATTTTATAGATTTCTTTCCAATCTTCTTCTGTTAATTCATACGTTGGAATTTCTGTTTCTCCTTCAAAAATCGTCGCTAGAAGAAGCTGTTTAAATTCTTCCGTTGTCATTTTTTCATTTAAAAATTCCGTAATGTTCGCTACGCGGCTACGAATTGATTTAATCCCTTTTGATTGAATCTTATCCATTTTTACTTTGAGTGCAGATACAACGTGATCGATTTCAGAATCAAATAGTAATGTACCGTGACTAAACATACGACCTTTCGTTGAAAACTGCGCATTACCTGAAATTTTTCTACCTTCAGCTAAAATGTCATTACGACCGCTAAGCTCTGCATTTACACCTAATTTTCCAAGCGCTTTCGTAACAGGCTCTGTGAACTTTTTAAAGTTATGAAAACTATCCCCATCATCTTTCGTAATAAAGCTGAAGTTTAAGTTCCCTAAATCATGATATACAGCGCCTCCGCCAGACAAGCGCCTTACGACATGAATACCTTTTTCTTTTACATAATCAGCATTAATTTCTTCTACTGTGTTTTGATTTTTTCCAATGATAATAGAAGGTTCGTTAATGTAGAACAAAAGGTATGTTTCGTTAATATCTAAATTTTTCACGCAGTATTCTTCAATCGCTAAGTTAATTGTTGGATCTGTAATTCCTTTATTATCAATAAATAACATCATATCTCACCTCATGAATTCCAAACATAACCGCTATGCGCAAGCGTAATGCGGCCGTCAAAAATTTGTTTTGCTTCTTCTACTAAATCAGATATGTTTCCTGTGTGCGGCAGATGCGTTAACAGTAATTCCTTTACATTTGCATTCTTTGCAATATCCGCTACTTCTGTACTATTCATATGCCCTGCTTTTGCAGCTTCCTGATGTGCATACATATTACACTCACAAATAAATAAATCTGCATCTTTTGTAAATGGAATAAATTCAGGAATGTAGCTAGAATCAGCACTATATACAATAACTTTATCTCCCACCGTAATACGCATCGCATAGCATATAACAGGATGCACCGTCTTTAAAAATGAAATAGAGAACGGCCCAATCTGTAATGTTTCTTCCGGATTGTACACAATCCCTTTCGTGTGTGGTGCATGTGTTAAGGAAGAGAATCCTTGCACATCAAATCCATGTCCATAAATCGGTAGTTCTGGTAATTGCCCTTTTGCCATGCTTGTAATTAATCTTGCATATTGCAATACCCCAATATCCGCAACATGATCGTGATGATAATGTGACAACAGAACCGCATCTATATCAGATGGTGTTATATATTTTTGAATCTGTGCTAGTACACCACTACCACAGTCAACAAGTAAACGAAAACCATCGTGTTCAAACAAATACCCCGACGTTGCTTCTCCCACTTCTGGAAAGCCGCCCCAAAAGCCAACAACAGTCATTTTCATATGTATCCATCCTTTCTAAACCACTAGAAATGCAGTATTCTTCCTCTAATGAGAAAGATTTTTACTTACACTCTACATTGTTAACTATAATCCATTTCCTAAACTTTTTCATTATTTTTCACTTTGTTATAAAACAGTTGTTGACATTTCATTTTTGTACTAATACAATGATACTAAGAAATGGAAATGGAGGGATTTACATGATCGATCAACCGATGGAATTTTTCAGAAATTTACCAACAAAAACGTGTGCGCACTGCGGGAAGGAAATTGATGAGCAACACGAAGCATATCATAATAAATGTGACGATTGCGTTCACGAAGAATAATAGTTTGTAAACATAAGAAAAACCTAGCAGACATTGTCTACTAGGCTAGTAACATCGTATTTTTCATCGTTGAACCTTTCACCAAGAGCTCCAGTTCAAACTCATACAATTCTTTTTTACGATAATTTTTCGTATGGATTTTATCCATCATTAAATCAACAACTTTATGAGCCATTTCATCAATTGGCTGTTCAATCGTTGTAATACCCGGTTCTGTAATCTGTGATAAAATTTGATTATCAAAGCCAACTACAGCTAAATCATCAGGAATGCTCCAGCCATGGCGTTTCGCTTCTGCGATAATTCCAGCTGCGACTTCATCGCCTCCTGCCAAAATAGCGGTAGGATTTTTTTTGTCCTTTAATACTTCATGGAATATTCTTTTTCCATCTTCCCAAGAGAAAGCGTTTTCAAGAAAGTCAATCGCTTCTACTTCTTTGCTCTTTTCAGTGATTGCACGTAAAAAGCCCATTTTTCGCTGTTGGCTCACTACTTTTGTTTCATTTCCACGGCAAAAAATAAGGTTGCGATAATCTTGTTCTAGCACATGTTTCGCAGCTATGTATGCCCCTTGCGCATGATCAAATTTAACCGTTGGAATATTTGCTTCTTCAATGTATTCATTACATAACACGATTGGACCGTGTTGTAAATATGGCTCCACGTTCTCCCATGGATTCTCAAGTGAACATAAGATAATACCATCAACTTGTTTTGTTGATAACAGTTGTAAGTATTCCATCTCTTTTTCTGGTAAATATCTTGTTTGACAAATAATCAGTTTATATTTATGTTCGGAAGCAGCAATTTCAATTGCTTCAATAAATCTACTGAAAAAAGGATTTGTAATTCTTGGAACAAGAACTGCAATTGTTTCTGTTTTCTGTTTACGAAGTCTTCTTGCTGCAGAATTAGGAACGAATCCTAAATGCTTCATCGCCAATTGAACTCTCTTTTTCTTCTCATCTGATACATACGGATGGTTGTTAATCACCCGAGAAACCGTTGTTCTTGATAACCCCGCTAATTTCGCCACGTCCTCGATCGTTGACACGAAATTCTCCCCCTTTGTATGAAAACGTTTTCTTAAGTAGATTATATAGTATATTATTGGAAACCGCAATACAGGCTCGCATGATTTTACTATATTAATATTATACATAGGGAAAAGTCTGTATTTGCAGGAAGATTTGACTCATATTTAGAACTTCACAATAAGGATATTTATTACATATGAAGGATGATATTTCATGAATCGAACAGATCGTTTACTTTCTATTCTCATTGAATTACAGAGAAAGCAAATCGTCACAGCTAACAGTTTAGCTGAAAAATTTGAAATATGTAAAAGAACAATATACAGAGATATGCAAGCACTCAGTGAATCAGGTGTCCCAATCTTTTCAATGCCTGGACAAGGTTATTCTTTAATGGATGGTTATTTCTTGCCGCCCATTCAATTCAAACCAGAAGAGGCAGTAACTCTTCTATTAGGAAGTGATTATGTCGAACAAAATCTCGACTCAGCTTTTTCTACACATGCAAAATCTGCTAAAGAAAAATTAGAAGCAATCCTCCCTTCTGAACAGCAAAAGAAGGTCAAGGAGTTAAGAGGAACTTTTCGTTTCCTCTCCGGTACTTTCTCTCATCAAACATTTGCTCAAGAACAACTAGAGAAACAACTTCTTCTATTACAAGAATCTATTCTGGAACAACAATGTGTTTCTTTTTCTTATCGTAAACCGAATCAAAGTGAACAAAATAAACGTACGGTAAATCCTTATGGTTTAGTCAATATTTCAGGGATTTGGTATATTGTTGCCCATTGTCTACTTCGGCAACAAATACGTCATTTCCGTTTGGATCGCATGGACAACTTACAGCAAGAGCAAACGTTCTTTACTAAACCGGAGAACTTTTATTTACCAGACTATCAACCTGAAAATAATCGAACCATTATCATTCATTTATTATTTCCATCCCATATTGCACACAAAATTATTGAGTCTCGCTACTTTTTTATAGATTCCTATGAACAAAAAGATGATGGCTTTCATGTGCTTCTAACATCAAGAAGTATAGATGAAGTATTTCCATGGGTATTGAGCTGGGGAAGCCAAGTAAAAGTGCTAGAACCGACTATTCTTTCTGAGAAACTTCGAGAAGAAGCAAAGAAAATGCTACAAATGTAATTTTTCCTTTCACTGCTGACATAATGGTGTCAACATCACTCGTTTATAGTGATCCTTAAGAACTACATTTTATAAAAGAAAAGGAGCTAACCCTATGAATCCAAATGCCATTTTAGAGAAATTTGAAAGTGTAACAATGTATTACATAAAAGAATTAGAGAAATACTCCCTTGAACAATTGAGAAGAAAACCTTCCGAAGACGAATGGTCTCTTGGACAAATGTATAATCACTTACTTACAGCTTCAAATATGCAATTAGATGCCATTGCAAAGTGTACAACTGATTCTGCAACTATAGATGGTAAGAAAACAGAAATGGGTGAAAAAGTATATGCAATGGGTGCTTTCCCTCCAGTACAAATAAAAATACCTGATCGCCCTGGATACACGCCTGAAAATCCTACAGATAAAGAGGAAATTAAACAAGCATTGTTACAGATCATTGAGAAAATGAAAGGGATTGAGCCACAACTCCCTTCAATTCTAGCCAATTATAAAGTGGCACATCCAGGACTTGGGTACTTAAATGCTGTAGAGTGGTTTCAATTGATTTATATGCATTTCTCTCACCACCTTCATCAGAAGGAAAGGCTGGAGCAGCATATTATTCTAAAATAAGTGATACTTTATGACTAGAGATATAGTTGCTTATTAATTTAAAAGAACTCCTGGTGAATAAGAAAAAGGATTCCCTATATTTTAGGAATCCTCTTTTTGATCTAGAACAGAAGTAAACTAGTACACTTACTTAAAGATTATTTTCAAATTAATTTAACCTGATTTATCCCGCATTAACAGACAGTACCAATCCTTTTAGGCTAAGTCCTCAGTTACTAACATAGAACGGTTTTGAAGGCCTTTGGAACGCAGACTATACCCGACTACTTTTTTCTTGTATTGTTTGATTACATCAACGTGATCGTCGTAACTGTACACAGAAAAACGAACATCGGTTTTTCCTTTTTTCGTATTAATAACTACTGGAGTCCCACTGCTCTGTGGCGGAAAATAATATTTCTCTAAAAATATCGCTTCATTAAATTGATCAATAATTTGAATTTTATCTTTACCTTCTAATTGCTTTCCTTCGATGGTTACAGTGACAGCCGCATCACTAAGTTTTGGATGCAATTCAAATTTGCTGGAAAGCGACTTCACAACAGAGCTTGGAAGGCACGTCACTATTATTTTAAGACCACCGAGAATAATTAACATAACTATAAAATATGTCGTCATATTGTATCATCTCCATTACGTTCTAAATTAATATGATTACATTATTAATATTACCATAGTGTAAATGGTTATTTTTTGTACATTATGTGAAACTTGGTAAAACAAAGAAACATACTAGGATTAGTGTGTTTTTCTATAATCTATAAATCCCCCCACTTATTCCACGCTTCCTTGGCATTTACATGATACATACTTTTATTCCGATCCATAAATCCATGAATGATGAATTCTCTTCTAATTGTACAAAAATCTTCATGATACTGTTTATTGAACTACTCCCACCTACCTCTACACGAGCTTGAGGTGGGGATCTTCTCGGTTAAAATGATAAAAAACCTAGAGGATCACTCCCCTAGGCTTCTATCGATTTTTCTTCTACTAAATTCCGAAATTGTCGCTTATGCATCCAAGTTAACGAACCAATTGTTCCAAGTGACAACAGAACAATAAAGATCGTTAATATCCCTGCATTTTGCCACATAAACCCGAAGTCTCCACTTGATACAACTGCTTTAAATCCGGATACAGAATATGTCATTGGTAACCACGCATTAAAGTGTTGTAAAAACTTTGGAATTAATTCCAGCGGGAATGTTCCTGCGCTTGTTGTTAACTGCATAATTAATGTTAAAATCGCAATAAAACGTCCTGCATCTCCAAAAGCTGTTACTAAGCATTGAATTAACGCAATAAATGCTAAGCTTGTAAGAATACTAAACAGAATGAAATATGGAACACTCTGTACTTCCACACCTAACCCTAGCAATAGCACTAAATCTGCTACTAAAGCCTGAATAATACCCACTGATAATAAAACACCAAATTTACTAATAAACCAGCTAAATCCTGATTTTGGAACACCAACTGTATCACGTAATGGATACACAATCGATAATAAAAGTGCCCCAACAAATAAACCTAGAGATAAGAAATATGGTGTAAATCCTGTTCCGTAGTTTGGAACCTCTGACATCTTCTCAGTTTGTACTTTCACCGGATCTGCAAACATATTATATGTTTTATCAGTTCCTTTTACCTCACTTGTTTTTTCTGCGCCTTCGCCGAGCTTTTCAGCTAATTCACCAGTTCCGTCGTTTACTTTGATTAAACCGTCTGTTACTTTGCCGGAACCGTCTTGTAAACGAGCAAAGCCGCCTTGGAACTCACCTTTTGGATCTACTAATTGTCCTAACCCTCCTGTTATTTGCTGTGAACCACCCAGTAAAGCACCCACTCCATTTGTTAACTGGCCTGATTTACTTGCTAATGTATTTAAACCACCTGTTACTTGACCTGAACCATCTAGTAAAGCACTTACCCCACTTGTTAACTGGCCCGATTTACTTGCTAGCGTATTTAAACCACCTGTTACTTCATTTGAACCATTTGCTAATTTATTTAATCCTGCCGTTGATTTTTCTAAAATTTGTCCTAAACCTGTATTTAATTGGTCTGCCCCTACTGTTAACTGTTTCGTTCCTTCAACTAATTGCAAACTACCTTTTGCCAGTTCATCAGCTCCATTTACAAACATCTGCTGGCCTTCTTTTAATGAACTTATTCCTGTTTCCAAGCTAAGCTGTCCTTTAGAAATTTTATTTGCACCATTGGAAATTTCCGTTGCATCAGCTTCTATTTTTCCAGCTCCTGCTTTTCCAGCTAGTTTTTGTACACCTTGTGCTACTCCTACTGTTCCTTTTGAAACCTTTTGATTACCTTCTATTATTCCTTGAATAACAGGTTGTAATTGTTTTCTATATTCTTCTGGCAAATCTTCAATTTTTTTATTTAATTCTCCCAAGTCGTTTGAAACTTGTTGGGCTCCTCCTGCTGTTTCATTTGCAACGGAACTTAATGTATCTGCTTGCTTCTTCCATTCTGATACACCCTGTGAAAATTGAGAAGATTTTACACTTAAATCTTTTGTCCCCTTCATTAATTCAGGAAGTTTATTCTCCATATTTATTATGCCAGCTAATGATTGGTTTAAGCCCTCATCTAAATTACTAATACCTTTTTGAGTTTTTTCTGTCCCCACTGATAGCTCTTTTAGCTTTTCATGAAGTTGCTCTGAGCCTTTAGCAGATTGTTTTAATCCTACTTGAAAATCTCCCCGTGAATCAGTGAATTGATTTAACCCCTTTGTAATCTGTTGTGAACCCGCCAATAGTTGGTTCACTCCACTAGGCATGCCACTTACTTCACTATTCAGCTTTCCTAATCCATCTGTGATTTTACTAGAACCTGCTAATAGTTGATTCACTCCACCAGGCATTCTACTTACTTCACTATTTAGTTTTCCTAATCCATCTGTTAATTCTCTAGAACCCGATGCTAAACGATTAAATCCACTATTAGTTTTCTCCGACAATTGATTTATTCCATCTGTCACTTGTTGGGAGCCATCCTGCAACTCCCCAGCCCCATCATGCAGCTTATTTGCTCCATCTTTTGCATCAGTAAATCCTTTGGAAACATCTTTTATAGAATCAAACATTTTCTCTGCATACGTTTTTGTTAACGTATTAGATACTTCACCTTTAATTTTTTCAATAGCTGTTCCGCCGATTTGTGAAGATAAGAAGTTCAAGCTTTCATTTGGAATATATTCTAAGTTTAATGGTCTTGGATTTTCTTTTAACAGCGTTGTCGCATTGTCTGAGAAATTTTCTGGAATCCGAACTAACATATAATATTTCCGATTTTCCATTCCCTCTTTTGCTGTTTTTTCACTGACAAACTCCCATTTAAAACTTTTATTGTCTTTTAATTCGTCGACTAATCCTTTACCAACTTCAATTGGTTTCCCATCAAATACTGCACCTTTATCAAGATTGACTACTGCAACCGGCAAATCATCTAATTGTTCATACGGATCCCAAAACGCCCATAAAAACATGCCCGCATATAAGAGTGGTACAAATAAAACAGCAATAATAGGTATTAAGATTTTTTTGCTTTTTATAATTTCCGTAAATTCCTTACCAAGCAACGTAAATCCTCTCATTCGTTTTCCTCCTCTTTGTTTATGACCGAAATGTTCAATCGGTCATTTTAAAGTAAATAAAAAGGTTACATCCTGTTCTACATATTACCTAACCTAACTTTTATCCCGCTATTTGCGGACAGTAAGACCTCCGTGGAATCAACTTTCCATAAAAGCCCGATTAGTGAGCGTTAATAATTAGCCGGGGATGAAGCGCACCTACTGATTAACGTTTCACCTTATCTCTATACTCTATGCACCTTTTTATTTTGAATGACTATTAAATTCATTTGGTCAACGTGAACGTATTCAAAAATTATCTTTTCACAACCTTACATACGTAATCTGATTTTTTCTCTACTTCCCCCTTTTGGACTTATGACTGATTTGTTCAATCGGTCATTTTTAACTATAATAAAAGGATTATCTTAGTTTGACAATCCCTTTAACAAATAAAGTTCAAATAATTCTGCAATTCTTTCCTTTTCTAATGGTTCATGATTCTTTTCCCAATCGAAAATAAGTGATACATATAACCGAAGCATGATAAACGCCGTAATTTCTGGATCACACTTACTAATTTCACCTTTTTCAATCGCAATTTCTAAATAAGATTGAATAACAGATACAATTTCAACATCTACTTGTTGCATAACATCTTGTACTTCTTTTGTTCCCATATCTCGCTCTTCTTGAATCAGTTTAATCATGAGCTGATGTTCTTTTCTAAATTCTAAGATGTTATATAATGCTCTATGTACATTTTCAAAAAATGAAACATCTGGACGAATTGCTTCTTTTGCAACTTGCTTCATTTCAGTAATTAAATTAGAAATAATTTCGCCAAATAATTCTTCTTTATTTTTGAAAAAAGTATAAATTGTTCCTTTCCCTACATTCGCTAATTTTGCGACTTGATCCATTGTTGTCGCCTTATAACCAAATGCTGAGAAAGATTTTGTTGCAGCTTCAATAATAGAACGTTTTCGATCGACAGCCACATCTTCACCTCCAAAAATGACCAATTGGGTAATCTAGTCAATTAGTACATTTTTGATATTATCACGGTTTTCCATTGTTTACAAGTTCTCTTTTTATTTATTTCCAAGTATAAAACATTTAAATCTATACATCGACCTTTATTTAAGATACTACTGTCATAGTGTATCAAAAAAAGGGAGAAAATGAAAAGGTAAAGAAACGTAGTAAAATCCATTAGCAAATATTAAGCAACAAAAACAATATCTTTTATGAATTTTCCCTCTTTTTCAAATTATCAATTGAAAAAACAAGAAATTTTTTACAATTAGTAGTAATATAGAACATAGATATATTTATTAAAAATAGTGGGGGCTCTTTCAATCATGATACGTGCACTTAGCTTACATATAAAACAAGCCTTTTTAAATAAGATTTCTCTCACTCTCTTGTTTAGTTGGTTGATTCTTGTTTCAATTTATCATTATTTCTATATTTTAAAATATTCAGGAAGGGTACCTGACGAGCTTTTAGCAACGGCTTATAAATGGATTGGCTTTCGTGATGATGAAATGGATGTGTATTTGCTTTTAATGCCTGTACTAGCAGCACTCCCTTTTAGTACAAGCTATAACTCTGATAAAGCTGATAAATTTAAATCATTTGTAAGTAAAGAAGTTCCCTTTTTTCCCTATGTATGTACGAAATATATCGTTACCTTCTTAAGCGGGGGGCTTCTTTATATTCTCCCATTCGTATTTTCATTGCTTTTTTGTAAGCTGACAATCCAAGATGGTATTCCTACACCCGCCTTAAGTATTATAAAAGACAACGGTATGTTTGCATCATTGTATTTCTCTTCTCCAATTACTTATATTTCCCTATATATTGGGATTAATTTCTTGTTTGCTGGTCTTATGGCGGTATTGGGTCTCTCTGCATCCATATGGTCCAGAAAAGATTACATGGCAATTCTATTCCCTTTTGCTATAACCTCTCTACCATATGTTGTTTTAAATATCGTATTCCCTACGATTGGAGGAGCACCTATTCATTTATACGATCCAAAACAGCCGCTCCAAGGAATGTCGCCTTACATTTTAATCATGCAATGCACCGTATTTTTTGGAATTAGTTTATTTATGTATATGAAAGGTGTACAGAAAGATCGGAAGATATATATGCGGAGACTTCAAAAAAGAATCCGGTGTAAAAAATCGATTCAAAAATCAGTTAGTATGTAATGTAAAATATCCCACAGCAATTATGCTGAGGGATATTTATACTTAGGAAGCTTTTTTTAAATCAATTTGCGCAAGCACTGGATCATGGTCACTTACACGGCCATGTTCTTTCATAATGTTTGAATTTAAATGTACCGGATCGACAACTGTATGCGGTGCAATATTATTTGTTACTAAAATATGATCTAGTACTTGTGCATTTCCGTCATGAATATACGTGTAACGATTTTCTTTCGAAACCGTTTCTAACATATCTTGCATGTTTTCTGCTTTTAATGCTTGCAGTGGTTTCGAGAATTCGAAGTCATTCATATCACCAACTATAACAACTGGTGCATTCACATCTCGTTTTTGAATTTCTTTTACAAAATTGTTTGCTTCTTGTGCAAGCTGAATTCGTTTCTCTTCACTCTTTAATACAAGTGGTTGAATTTTCCCAAACGGCGTCGCATCACCAAGTTTTGAATTTAAGTGATTTGAAACAACGACGATATTTTGTCCTTGGAATGTAAACTCCGCAGCTAACGGTTTACGAGTATTATCAAACAGCGAATTTTCTTGTCCTATGCGCGTTGGATTTGTTTCTAATAGCTTTGGCTTATCTGCCAATTTCACACGTGATGGATTATAGAAGAAACCAACGCGAATGTTCGCTCCTGGCGCTCCTCCATCTTGATTATTTTGCGGAGCAACTTCTACATATTCATATTTTGGCCCGCGAATCTCTTGTACCGCATCAATAATACGCTTTGCACTTAATGAAGCATCTGTTGTTCCATCATTGATTGATCCATTATTATCTTGCATTTCTTGTACACCAATAATATCTGGCATCTTTAAATTATATTTAATAGAATAAGCAATTGCTTTTACCTTTTCATCAGATGTTTCTTTTGCATTCGCTGAAAAGTTTTCAATGTTATATGTTGCTACTGTTAATTTTCCAAGGCGAGGCTGAATATTTGCCCCTACTTGTTTAAATCCACCATCTGTTACTGATGGTAATTCTGTTACTGGTGAAATTCGATACGCACCATAGTCATACCCGACTACACCTGTTATATCTCCAGTAAACTTGTCTCCTGCTTTCGCTACATAATCACGAGGTACTTTTAAAGATAGACGCTCTGGATTGAATTGGTTCTCGCCTAATAACGGCGTTCCATATTTCGTAGTTACTTTATCTCCACCATTTGCAACTGTTACATATAAATTCCCATTTTTCTGCGGTCCAACAATTTGAGGAGTCGGCATTGTAACACGCATACCTTCTAAACTCTCATAAAAGTCAATTGCATCTTCATTTGGATCGAATACACCAAATGCATCATTATCAATAATTTGATCAGGAATCTTTACGCCATTTTCACCTAATACAATCGCAGATGGCAATTGTTGATTATTTGCTTTCACAGCAATATTGCTTGCTTTAATTTCTGTGATGGATAAATCTGTATCAAATCTGTCAGCATATCCAGATCCAATAAACTCTTCGACTTCTCCATCAATTTGAACAAGATCTCCGGCAGCTACATTTGCCTCTTTTTTATATACATAAATCCCTTCTGAAGTTGCAGGATCATTATCAGGCTGCGAGTCTTGCATATAAAATCCATTCTTATCTAGCGCTGTTACAATACCTTCTACATTTCGTACTTTTTTCCCATTATAAGGAGAAATATGTGATGCACCTTGAATATCATGAATGCGAACTTGCTCATTTTTTACAACCGTAAAAGAAAAAGTAGCAACGGCTGAAGATGAAAGACCTTCTTTTACTCCAATTGCTTTTAGAACACTGTTTTCATTTAAAACAATCGGTTCATTATAACGAATACTTTTATTCGTAGGAACAGATCCATCTAACGTATAATAGATTGTTGCCCCTTCTGTATTTGTTGTTAATGTAACTGCCGTTCCCTTTGCAATTTCTCCACCATTTGGTGATGCAGTAACATCGCTAACACGATTTTCTGTTTCACCTTGAAATTTATATGCTGTTACTGACTTTAAACCAGGACTATTAAAATATAATTCAAGTGTCCCCGTTAAACGAACCTTCTTCCCGACGTTTTCAGGATGATCCTTTACATTCACTGCTGTTCTCACGTCACCTTTTGGCAACTGAACAGGCATAATTTTCTCTGGATCCGTCTCATTTGGCGAATCTGCTATCGCTACATTCGTATCTCCAAACTTCGCTGGATCCTTCGTATACTTAGAAGAGCTTTCTGTATATCCAACAATATACCCTTCCACTACCCCTTTACTGCTTCCTTGCTGCTTAAACATTTGAATCGCATCCTGCACAGACAATGCAGAACGTTCTTCTGCTTTTACTAAAGTTCCAGTAAATGAAATCAGTAGTATAAATGATAGCAAGATACTTACTAGTTTCTTCAAATTCATCGTCCTCCCCTAATTTTAATATTCTCTTAGCATGTATTATCATAACAAAAAATTCTTTATAAAGAACTTAAAATTCGACAAATTTTACAAAAAATTAATCTCATACTTCCGTATGAGATTTCTATTATGATTCCCCTACTATTTTCTTACAGTATTCCATTCCTTTTAGGGATTTTATTGATAGCTGATTTTCTTACAATATAAGTAAGAATCATACAGAAAGAAGTGACTTGAAATGTTTATCTATATATTATGCAGTGTTTTAGTCTTATCTTTTCTCTACGACTTTGTATTTGATGCAAATTTATTACCAGCTCTTGTACTGAATGACCACCCTACGAAACAACCTCGTGAGTATGAAAGAGAGTATTATAACAGCAAAAGCACCCTTATACATTAAGAGTGCTTTTTATCATTGCTCAACTCATTCAGTTTTATCTATTTTTTCTAAGTAAGATAACGCGCTGCTTCTTAAAATACACCTTTCTATTGAGTTGCTAATACTATTAAAGTGTCTGTCCATTATCAATTGTAAATATCTGTCCTGTAATAGATTCCTGAGTCAATTGAAAAAGGATAGCCTCTGCAATATCATTTGGTGTTGAAATTCTTTGAAGTGGTAAGTTCCCCGCAAGTTGGTACATCTTCTCCTCATTACCTGACCACCATCTCGTATGAACTGCACCAGGAGAAATACTATTTACTCTGATGTCAGGTGCTAATGCAATAGCAAGCGACTTTGTCATCGTATGAATGGCTGATTTTGTTGCTGCATACGGTATAGATGATCCTAGTCCCGTTATCCCTGCAACGCTCCCCATATTCACAATCGCACCTGATTTTTGCTTCTTCATATAAGGAACAACAGCTTTTATACAATGAAACATCCCTTTCACATTTACGCTGAAAAGCGAATCCCACACTTCCTCAGTTACAGACTCTAAGTCATCCATAGGTATTTGAGCTGTTATACTCGCATTGTTTACTAAACAATCAACTGTTCCAAAAAGACGAACAGTTTGAGATACCATCGCCTCCACTTCTTCTTTTTGTGCTACATTTGCTTTCAAAGTGATCGCTGTACCTCCTCGCTGCTTTATTTCATTCACTGCTTCTAGCGCTTCTTTTTCTGAACGACTATAATTAATCACAACTTTTGCTCCTAAACTAGCTAACTTCAAAGCAGTAGCCTTTCCGATACCCGTACCGCCACCTGTTATAATAACGACTTTATCTTTTATGTCCATTTTAAAATCTCCCCACTGTATCTGATTCCATTTCATTTTATCTTCGTTCATTTGAGGAGTATAATACTGAATAATGAAGCCGATATTATTTTAAATGATACCTAGTGGAGGGATCTATTCTTGGAAAGCCATGACTTATGGATTTTTAAACATGTTGCAGAACTACAATCAATATCTAGAGCTGCTGAGAAATTAGGATATGTACAACCGAATATAAGCCAGCGCATTAAAAATTTAGAAGATGAATTAGGCGTTAAAATATTAAAGCGTAATAATAGAGGTGTCACATTAACGGAAGAAGGAAAAGTGTTATTAGATTACACAAATGAAATTATGCTTTTAATGAATGAGGCAAAATCAAAAATAAACCCTCAGAAATGGAGAGAATCTTTAACAATTGGAGCATCTCAAACCATTTCTGCGGTGAAAGTGCCTCAGCTATTCTCTTCTTTTTTGGCATCCTATAAAAATATGGATGTGAAAATAAGAACGAATGATAACGCAAAGTTACAGGAAATGCTTTTATATGGAGAACTTGACGGGATTTTTTTAAGCGGGACATACAACCATTCACAACTCGAAACCGTGTACAGTTATTATGAAAATATCATACTCATCTCATCAAAACATAATCCACTCGAAAATCAAATTTTACTCGTGAACAGTGATCCAAATTGTATATATAGACAACAACTTTTAGATTACTGTAATAAGAACGACTTTGACCAGAAAACGATAATGGAGTTTGATTCACTTGAGTCTATTATGCAAGCTGCTCATGATGGGCTCGGTATTAGTATAATACCAGCTAATGTTGCGTATAGCCGAACAAAGACAAAAGCGATTCATTATGAAGAACTACCTGAAACAGTCAAAATTGACTTTGTGATTAGGCGTAGAAAACAACAACCGCAAAGCTTAAAGAAATTCATTCGTTTTTTAAAAGAATTATAAATTTCAAACAAAGCCCCTTTAGTTTTTCAAAAGGGACTTTGTTTGAAACCTCACTTGAACAGAAGATACGTTTTTCCTCTCTCCTAAATCAATATGGGTATTTATAACAACAACGATTCAATTAGTTTCATAAGTTGTTGTTTTGTTTGGCTCAAATAGTTTCTTTTTTTAGAAGAAATTAATAATCCTATAGGCACTTTAGGATTAAATCCTTTAATCTTAAATGATATATTACTTTGTTTTAAGACCGTTCCCTTAGGGAGAATACCTATGGCATTTCCAAAAACCATTTGTGGAATGAGATGTACCGCACTACAATTGTAGACTCTTTGAAAAGATACATTGTTTTCTACTAAGAAAGAGTTTACAGCTTTGTAATAATTACAACTATTTTCTCCAATCAAGATTGGATAATGAATGATATCAGATATTTCAACTGACTCTTTTTTTAATACTGGATGATTCGGGTTATTGACTATAAATTCGATTTGTTCTTTGCTAAGTGGGGTGAAATTTAGATTAGAAATATTTTCGTTGTTTGCACAAACAGCAAAATCAATCTTATTTTGCTCTATCATTTGTGATAAAAGCGCTGTGTTTCCTACAACAAAATCACAATGTATGTACGGTTTCTCATCGTTTAAATATTTTAATATGGGGGGAATTAATTTTTCTGCAACAGATTCTAATATCCCGATTCTTAATGTTCCTTTCTCCTCATTACTTATACGCTGCGCTTGAGATATTGAATAATTCCAATGCATTAATAAGTTATCTACTTCCTCTGCAAATAAAATGCCTTCCTCTGTTAACCGAGCATCCCATCCACGTTCAAATAGAAGAAAACCAAGTTCATTTTCGAGTTTTTTTATATGTGTTGTTACGGTTGATTGAGCATAGTTTAATTTTTTGGCCGCAAGTGAAAAAGTTCCTTCCTGGACAATCATTTTGAACGTTTTTAACTCTTTTATTTCCATTTTCACACCTAATCTCTATCGGTTTTATTGATAATTTTATTATATATTTTCAATTATACAAATCAAAATCACAGCAGTAAAATAAATCCATAAGAAAGGGAGTGAATATATGCCATTTGTTACTGTTTATTATCCAGACGGTCAATTGCATAGAGAAGAGTTAAAAAGAGTAAGCAATCGTATTCACTATTCATTAATTGAACATTTTAGCATTCCAGAAAATGATTACTTTCACATGTTTTTACCCTACCCACCCGATCAATTTTTTTACGACCCGCATTATCTCTTAGAAGAGGAGAAAAAGAGAACAGATAAAATGATACATGTTTCTATTACATGTGGACCTGAACGAACAATACAGCAAAAAAGAAATTTGTATCAATCAATCTCAGAAGCTTTTTATGACCATTTAAACATCTCTACAACTAATATTTTTATTACATTGAATGAAACATCTGCTGAAAACTGGTCATTTGGTCAAGGAATAGCCCAAATGGTTACAATGAAGGAGAAAAAGAATCATGAATGATCGTATCGAACTCAATATTTCAAAGAAAATGAGGGATACTGCTCCCAATTTTGTTGATTATAGTGAAAATGTGTTATTCGAAAAGGTATGGAGAGACCCTGCTTTAACACCAAAAGAAAGAAGTTTCATTACACTTTCTGCTTTAATTAGTATTGGTAATACTGAACAACTACCATTTCATCTACAACTAGCCGAAAAAAACGGAATGAACCAACAAGAAATCATCGCTCTCATAACACATTTAGCCTTTTACGCCGGATGGCCAAAAGCAGCTGCAGCACTGAACGTAATACTGCGTTAAAAATAAATGACTTATTACATTATCCTCTGTTTCCTATTGGCATTCGGAAACTTATTAAAAACTTTCATACAGGTAATCACTCTAGTCCTGTTTATATAGGGGAAATTGATTAAATGAAATCACAAACCCTATTTTAGCAATTAACGTAAAAACTCCATTTTGAATAAAGATTGTTCAAAATGGAGTTAATTCTTTAAATTATGTTTTTGATTTTTATAGAAAAGTTTAATCATTTCTTGCGATTATTATTAAAAAAGCGCCTGTTAACTTAATAATCACTCTTATGCTTCGCAAAATAGGTTAGAAAAAGTATGACCACCTTCTAATTTAAAGGTGGTCTGTTTCATCATTGCGCAATTAATTCCGCTTCATCTATTTTTTCTAAATAAGACAACACATGCCTGACTGCCGCCTCACCTTGATCAATACAATCTGGAAGACCAGATCCAGCATAAGAACTACCTGCTAAATAAACACCCGGTAATTCTTTATCCATAAATGTTTTTAACTTTGTCATACGTTCTTTATGTCCCACTGTATATTGCGGCATTGCATCTTTCCAGCGGCTTACAACAGTAAAGTCTGGATCTGCCTTAATATCCATTGTTTTTTGCAAATCTTCTAATATAAATTGAACAATTTCTTCATCTGTTTGCTCTACGATTGCTTCATCACCAGGACGCCCAACGTAACAACGAAGAAGAACTTTTCCTTCTGGTGTTGTATGCGGCCACTTCTTATGTGTCCACGTACATGCTGTAATAGAAAAATCGCTATTTCGAGATACAACGAAGCCCGTACCATCAATATCACGCTTGATTGCTTCTTTCGGAAAAGCGAGTGCAACATTCGCAACCGATGTTGATGGAATATTGCGGAAGAAGCGGAACTCTTTATACTGTGCAAACATAGATGGCAATACTTTATGAGACGCAGCAACAACGATGGAATCCGCCTCAATTTCTTTTCCATTACTTAGTGTAATATGATAACCATCACCCATTTTTGCAACTTTTTCAATGCGAGTGCCCTTCACAACAGTTCCATCTTCTAGCTGCTCTTCTATTTTTTCTACAATGGATTGTAAGCCTGTTTTTAATGTTAAAAAGATCCCTTTCGGCTTTACATCTTTTATTTTCTTCGGAGCCAACGTACGCATACCTAGTGAAATACTACGATATTTTTGCTCCACTTGATAAAATTGTGGGAACGTGGCCATTAAACTCATTTGATCAATATCCCCCGCATAAATTCCAGATAACAATGGTTCGATTAAGTTTTCAACCACTTCATTTCCTAGACGACGACGGAAAAATTGACCAAGTGATTGATCAGAAACAGGTTTTGAACGTGGCAATACAAAATCAAAACCTGCTCTTACTTTACCAATCGGAGAGAACAATCCTGAAAATAGAAACGGGGTAACTTGCGTTGGAATGCCCATCATAGATCCGCTCGGCATCTTATGTAATCGATTGTTCACGAGAACAAATGATTGACCAGTTGCATTGTTTACAAGCTCATCTCCAAGTTCGAGTTCTCTTGCTAGTCTAGCTGCACTCTCTTTTCTTTCTAAGAAAGAATCTGGACCACGCTCAATTGTAAATCCATCTTTTCGAACGGTTTGAATTTTCCCTCCAAGTTTACCCGATGCTTCTATTAACAATGTATCAATCGGCAATCCTTTTTCGCGAATTTCTTTTTGTAAGTAATACGCTGTTGTTAAACCTGTAATTCCACCACCGATGATAACAACTTTCTTCTTCAAAACGGCTCCTCCTTTCCCAAGGTATTACGAAACATCCATTTGTTTCTTTAACACTACATCTGCTAAACAAGAAATAAATGAATCTGATGCATTTGGCATTTCTGGACGATAATACTTTGCTCCAATTTCTTCTGTAACGATTTTGCATTCAATATCATTGTCATATAACACTTCTAAATGTTCAGCTACAAATCCAACCGGTGCATATACAAATGAAGTGTAGTTATACTTTTCATGTAGCTCTCTCGTTAAATCTTGTACATCTGGCCCAATCCATGGGTCCGGTGTATTTCCAGCACTTTGCCAACCGACTGCATAATTTCGAACTTCCGCACCACGTGCAATATAATCAGCTGTTTCATTTAACTGTTCTGGGTAAGGATCACCTAACGCAATAATTTTCTCTGGTAAACTATGCGCAGACACGATTAACACTGCTTTTTCACGTTCTTCTTCTGTCATACTATCATATATTTTTTTCACTTCGTTTACCCAATACTCGATAAACTTCGGTTCTTTATACCAGCTATCGATACCATGAATTGTTAAGTTTCCAAGCTTATCTGCTTCTTCTTGCGCCCGGCCGACATAGGACTTTACGCTGAACGTAGAATAGTGCGGAGCAAGAACAAGGGCAATTGCCTCTTCAATCCCATCATTATGCATTTCTTTCACAGCATCCTCAATGAAAGGTTCTATATGTTTTAAGCCAAGATACATGTGGAATTCCACATGATCCTGCATTTCGTTTAAACGCTTTTCTACTTTTTTCGCTTGTTCTAATGTAATAGTAGCTAAAGGAGAAATACCACCAATCGCGCGATAGCGTTCCGTTAAGTCCTTCAGCATTTCTGGACTCGGCTTTCGCCCTCTGCGAATATGCGTATAGTACCGTTCAATATCTTCTTCTTTATACGGTGTGCCGTATGCCATTACAAGCAAACCAATTTTCTTTTTCATACACCTATTCTCCTTTACTTCGCTAACTGTTCTTTAGAATACTCATGAATAAATGTCGTCAAGCGTTTTAATGTATCTGGATTTACTTCTGGGAATACACCGTGACCTAAGTTAAATACATAACCAGGCTGCTTCATTCCTTGATCGAGAATCCCCTTTACATGCTCTCTGATAACGTCCCATGGTGCAAGTAAGAATGAAGGATCCATATTGCCTTGTACTGCTTTATGAATGCCGCGTGCACGCGCTTCTTCAATTGACAGGCGCCAATCAAGTCCGACTACATCAAGAGATAAGTCATTCCATTCATTTGCTAAATGTCCTGCTCCAACGCCGTGCATAATCATCGGAACGCCCATCGTGCGAACTTCCGTGAAAATACGCTCCATTGCAGGTTTAATAAACAAACGATAATCTGCTACATTCACTGTTCCAACCCAAGAATCAAAGACTTGCACTGCTTTTGCCCCTGCTTTGATCTGTGCCTTCAAATATGTAACTACCATATCTGCAAGCTTATCCATTAAAGCAAACCAAGCTTTCGGTTCTGCATACATAAACGCCTTCGTTTTGTGGTAATTACGAGAAGGTCCGCCTTCGATCATATAACTTGCTAATGTAAATGGCGCCCCTGAAAAGCCAATTAGCGGAACATCTAACATCTCGTTTGTTAATAAACGAATTGTATCTAATATGTATGGAACATCCTCTTCTGGATGAATTTCACCAAGTTTTTCTACGTCCTGTAAAGAACGAATTGGGTTATCAATAACCGGTCCAATCCCAGATTTAATTTCAACATCAACGCCAATTGCTGGAAGTGGTGACATAATATCTTTATAAAGAATTGCTGCGTCTACATTATATTGATCAACTGGAAGCTTTGTAACATATGCACATAACTCCGGATTGTGTGTAATTTCAAATAAAGAATACTTCTCTTTTATCTTTCTATACTCAGGTTGTGAACGCCCTGCTTGTCTCATATACCATGCTGGTATATATTCTGTTTGTTCCCCTTTACATGCTTTTAAAAATGTCTCATTTATATTTCTTACCAAAACCCTTGCTCCCTTCCTTACCTATACGAACCCTATCCTATTATTTATCTTTTTTTACTATACAGCTTGTAAAAACAAAATGCATAACATTATGTACGTTGTTCATGAAATTGACACAAACGCTCGTAAAACCGCTTACTATTTTCATAACATTCTTATTATATCACAAGCAAAAATTACGGTTTAGCTACTTTTGTCTTTTCTCCTTCTCGATTTGTTTGTGGATTGTACGGAACTACATAAAAGCTTGGTTTAGAGAATATGTTAATAAACTTTTCCTCATACTCACCAATCCCTTTTACCGTTCCAACGTGAATATGCTTCCCTTGTTCTACTTTATAGATTCTATATACAACTCGTTTATCGAGAAGTGGAGTCCAGTGTAATTTTGCAGTAAACAAGCTAAATGGACTAAAAGATAACTGTGCTTCCACGTTCTCAATTTTACTTAGGCGGATTGGTTTTCCAATTGTTTCGACACCTTTTGGCCGCTTGAAATTTGAATTATCTTGTACATTTGCCTTCGTTAAAATCTTTTTAAATAATTCTGTTGCAGATAGCTTTCCATCATAAAGTTGGTGTTCTTTATCCGTACGATCATACCCAATCCATACCGCGCCTACTAAACTCGGAGTATATCCAACAAACCAAATATCCCTAGCGCCTTCACTTTGATTAGGAAGTGACGTTGTACCCGTTTTCCCAGCTAATGCACCGTTATATACTCCCGCTCTCGCTGTCCCCTCCCTTACAACCCCTTCTAACATTTTTGTCATATACCATGCTGTTTGTTTTGAAAAAACTTTCGTTTCGTTTTTAGGTGATTCTCCAATCACCTTTCCGTGTCGATCGAGTACCTGTTCAATAACATGTGGCTCAATAATTTTTCCATTCGCTAAGAACGCACGGTACATCTTTACAAGTTCAAATGGAGAGACCCCTTCTTTAAGTCCGCCAAGTGCCGTACTTAAACCAGATTCTGCAATATGAATATTTCCCTTCTCTAAATATTGCTTCCCTTGCTCTACACCCATTTCATGTAATAAAGATACAGCCGGTACATTCGCCGATTCTAAGAGTGCATCATACATCGTTACTTCTTTTGAATACCTATGATTATAATTTCGTGGTTCATACCCTTCAAAAGATGTTTGCTCGTTTGTTAATAAAGAATACGGATTATATTTTTTCGTTTCCAGCGCTGGTGCATACACAATGAGCGGCTTTAAAACAGACCCTGGCTGTCTTTTCGCAAACACTCTATTAAATCCTCTTGGGACATACTCTCTTCCGCCAATTGCGGCTTTAATTCCTCCAGTTGCATTATCCATTAATAAAAAAGCACCTTGTGCCCCGTTTTCTTTACCTGGAAAATTTCGTGCATCTTGAAATTGATCATAAGCTACTTTTTGAATTTTTTCATCCATAGATACAATAAATGTATATCCTCCGCGAAGCACTTCTTGATGTGACAAACCATATAACTGTGCTGCTTCATCTACAACCATATCCACATACGGTATATAAGCAAGTTCTCGCTCATCTAAACTTTTATAAAGAGCAATTGTCTTTCCTTGGTAACGAACACTCTCCTCAGCTGATAAATATCCTTGTTTATGCATAAGAGATAAAACTAAATCACGGCGCTCTTTGTTCTTTTCTGGATATAAAAAGGGAGAATATCCATTCGGTGCTTTCGGAAGACCTGCAAGCATCGCCCCTTCTTCAACTGTTAATTTTTCTACATCTTTATTAAAATACAATTTCGCCGCTGCTTGAATCCCGTAAGCACCATGACCAAAATAAATATGATTCATATACATTTCAAGAAGCTGTTGCTTCGTATATTTATGTTCCAATTGAAGAGCGATTGCCACTTCTTTTAATTTACGTGTAAATGTTTTTTCATGAGTTAAAAAAACATTTTTAACTAACTGCTGCGTAATTGTACTTCCGCCTTCCACTTTCTCTCCTGCTAAAATGTCTTTATACAACGCGCGAAACACAGAAGGGTAATCGATTCCATAATGTTCATAAAATCTAGCGTCTTCTACAGCTATAAACGCCTCTGCTACATGTTTTGGAATTCGCTCAATTGGTACAAGCTCTCTATTTTCTACATATAACTTCGTAATTTCTTTTCCTCGCTGATCAACGATACGTGATGAAGAGTGGAAAACAAGCCGTTTTTCATCCATTATATAACCACCAGCTAACACAATCAGTTTATAGAATACAATCGCCACTACAAACACTGCTACGCCGCCCATTAGGCTCCACTTTATTTTCTTCATACATCGTCCTTCTTTCCAAATGATGGTATGTTTATTATTTGAAAAACGATTATCTTTATGTATATAATCTTCGAAGTTTTTTGTAAGAGTTGCTATAATGAAACTAAACTCATAAAGGGGGCATTACAATGAAAGCGATTATTTCATACGAAACACCTCTAGAACAACCACATTTCACTGCAAAGAATGATGAGAAAGATATGTTTTATAAAGAAAATACCGAGGAAACTGTAGAAGGATCACTTCAATATGACGTGCTAGATGCAGTCGGGGAATTTAAAGGACAACCTGGCTATATTGTGTGTAACAACATTTCTGTTACAGATGAAGGCCGTCCTGTTTTTGAAAATCGTTTTAAAAACCGTGCAGGACTGATTGAAAATGAGCCTGGTTTCCAAGCAATCCGCGTTCTTCGCCCATTAAGTAACGATACCTACGTCATTATGACAATGTGGGAAAATGAACAAAACTTTAAAGATTGGACAGAGTCACGTTCTTTCGAAAATGCACATAAAAAACGCCCTGCACAAACAAATGCAGAGCCGCAAAAGAGCATTTTTTCAAGACCTTCTTTTGTGACTACTTTTGATGTGTTAGCTTAAACAAAAAAGCTGTAACTTCGATTGAGGAGAAGCTACAGCTTTTTTCTCTGTCTTCCACGAACTCATCGCTCTTTTATCTTGAAATACTTTCCACTTCATTTACGAATTGCTACATAT
Source organism: Bacillus sp. 95MFCvi2.1 (assembly GCF_000374965.1). Lineage (NCBI taxonomy): Bacteria > Bacillati > Bacillota > Bacilli > Caryophanales > Bacillaceae > Bacillus > Bacillus sp. 95MFCvi2.1. Next base: position 48,112 of record NZ_KB895707.1, read on the forward strand.
TATCCCATGTCCCCAACATAAATTGCGGACTTCCTACTTTGAAGACCATATTCTATTAAGAACGGTATGATTGCTTTTGGATAAAGGTTTGTGTTTAAAAAGTCTTCTAGCGGCAACCATTCAAGTGCTAGTTGATCAGGATCAAATTCTGTCCCTTCCCCAAAAGAACGATCGTCATCCGGATACAGGCATTCAAAAAGATGAACAACGACATGAACATTACGATCCCACTCGGCATGTTCATGATTCTTTCCTATATACTCATCACTTACAAATAGCAATTCTCCTGCTTGTACTTTTAATCCAGTTTCCTCCAAACATTCTCTGACAACAGCTTCTTTTAAAGTTCCCCCCGGTTTTTGACCACCACCAGGTAGGATGTTCATAAAGTGAAACTTTAATCAGTGGGGGTTTTCTCCATCCCCCACTGATTATTAGTTGAACCAATCGGGCTTTTACGGACAGTTCATCTCCCACCTAACTTCCTTGCTTTCGCTGAATTTTGAGGTGGGAGTGTTACTGTCCGTTAATGCGGGATAAACTTGTTACAGTCATATTTCTTAATCGTTAATATTTGGTTGTCTCTAATTATAATCGCCTGCACTGAATTCTAATTTTCACCTATCTCTTCCCTCTTTCACAATACTTGCGTCAAAAACACTTCTATCTTAAAAATGACCATAAAATACATGCAATAACATACAAGAAACCCGAATAATAGAATTTTTGAATTATCCACTATCCGGGTTATATATCTAACTTTTTCTTATTTTTGCTTATACCATTCATGAATACGGGCTACATCCTCTTCACGCACATGCTTCAATTCATAATGACGTCCCGCAACACTGCAAGCTACTGCTACAATATACGTATACAATCTATCTTTTCGTTGAAAGTATGATTGCGTTTTTGTCATTGCTTGTACATGTCTTCTTTTCACAAATCCTGTATACTTTGCAATGCCCCTGTACACAAGCGTTAACTGATCAGATTTTATCGCATATCCACCCGTTTTATACTTGCCATATCCAAGAATCGTAAAGAACAAAAATAATGGCACTAATACAAATAAAGCACTATATTGCTGAAAATATACACTCGCTCCTATAATCGGTACTGCTACAGCTACAAAAATCATCCAACTCATAATGAGATAACGGCGTAATGCTGCTTTCGGTAAATGGACGATCTCCTCTTCCATTTCATAAGGCAAATCTAAATATGCCAGCAACTCTTGCACATCTTTTTTCTTCATGAGCGGGTGCAATATGACATTCATATTATTTGTATCTATGCTCTGAATGACTTCTACTTCAATAGAACAATACCCAAACGGTTGACGAAGGATTCCTTCTTTCATTGTCAATGCCTGAATCCGGTGCAGTTTTAACACAATCTCTTTCTTTTCAAGTAGCCCTTGTGAAATACGAATTTCATTTCCATTTCTCTGCACTGTAAAGTTCGCATGTTTTAAAGCATAACCAATTGTAGAAATGATCCATGAGATTACAATTAAAATAGCAACCATACATAACAAATCATACACACTATTGTCTTTCACATACGTTTCTACTTTTTCTATTAACCATTTCGGAAGAACGTTATCAAACTGTGTATAAAGGAAAATCAACCCAGAAAATAATAAACCGAACCGACCAGATGTAATAGATGCTAGCAAAATTTCTTTTGGCGTTAACTGATAAACAGTTGTATTTGTTTCTGACGGTAGGGTTTCCTCTTCTTTTAAAGTTTTCTTACTTTCTACTTTATTTAATAAGGCGATTAATTCTTTCGCTTGCTCTTCCTTAATGCCAGCTAACGTCACCTCTGGGTCCTTTCCGCCACCAGCCGTTTCAATTTTAAGCTTCGTTAACCCAAATAACTGATAGATGATATTTGAAGCTGTACTAATTGTTTGCACACGCTCTTTATTTAAATAGCTCTCTTTTTTGACAAATACCCCGTATTTTATATGTAAAATATTATTTTCAATCCAATACACTTTAAAGTACCATTTCACAAACGAAAATATGGCCAAAATCAACAAAAAACCTAGAATGAAAATGGGAAATAAGTACCAAGGCTCTACTTCATCTTTAGGACCAAATAAAACAATGATAATAAGGGGAAATAAACTAGAAATCCTTATATCAAATAATATAGTAATCGGATGTTGCCTCTTATACATCCTTATCACTCACTTTCGCAAGTTCCCCAATTTGTCGTTTCAACTGTTCTGCCTCTCTCTTTGTTAGTCCTGGAATACTATGAGAAGTCGCTGCCGTTGAAATTTGTAATTCTGCTAGTTCATATTTTCTCATAATCGGCCCTTGTTCAATCGTCACATGCTGAACACGAATCATTGGAACTAACACACGCTTTACAACAAACATCCCTTTTTGAATTTCAATCTCTTCTTCATCTAATCGATAGCTATAATAACGCTGGCGTAGTTCCGGAAAGATAAAATAATCTAGCGGCGTATATATAATCGTGGCAACGACCAATATACTAAACAACCAACCCCACCAATTAAACTTGATCATAAAAAAGAGATATGCTAAAACGATACTTACAAGTACCCCTGCACCAATTAATGCATGGATCTTCCACACCTTAACCATATTCGAATGAATTTCATTTTCTAATGGCTGCATTTGATCACTCCAAATTTAGAAATCTATTAAATATGTATACTTTGTAATATGCCATAATCATACAATACAAAACAAGGAAGAATAAACATTTTTTGTAAAAATAAAACTTGTTATTTTCTGAATATGTAGAATACAACCAACAATAGATTAGATTTACGTATTTTACTTTTCCAGTCATTGAATATTTCCCTGGATTTGAGTCAATATATTTATGATAGAACTGAACCTTTTAACTACATTACACTATTATTAATGTGCATATTAAATTATAAGTATGTAGTGAACCGTTGAAAGTAAACTTTTAATAATAGATAAAAATACTTTGTTATCCATATCACCCGTAAACATAAATATCCAATAAAGATATTTAATTACAAATATCTTTATTTAATTTATAATTATATTTAGAAAATAGAATAGGAAGGTCTTGGTGATATGTTAGGTATTGATGTTATAAAAACAACAGAGGAACTAATTATTAAATGGCAATTAGCAAAAGTTAGTATTCCATTAAATGAAATTATTGAAGTTACTGAAGATGATACTTATGCTGGTATTGAAAAAGCTGATGCGATTCGAATAGGAACAGCATATGGCACAACTGATCGCATTTTAATTAAAACTAAAAAACAGAATTATATATTATTTACCACTAATAAGGTTTCAATTTTAAATAAAATAAACGCTTAATTACTTAATGATTTAACATGATTTTTTAGAAAAAAAGGCGACTAATGTAAAGTCGTCTTTTTTTCTTCTTATAATAAATATGAAAGTAAACCTCTTATTATTAGTTTACTTTCAAATCCTCTGATATCCTCAAAATTAACAATAAAAGTATACATTCAAAACAATATAAATAAAGGGATTAAATCCCATGCAAGCAAAAAAACGAGTATCTCATCACTATTGAGATACTCATCAAAGAAAGCATAAATTAACTAGTAGTATTTAGCTCCTTACTGTATTTCTTTACAAAAAACGCCATTATTAACGTAATAATTCCTATACTTAAACCAAGTAATTGATCTAACGAAATTACATCACGAAAAATCCAACGTATAATAAATCCCATACCAAATACTAATACAAGTAAAAAACCAGAATATCTTAGTCCTCCATATACGTCTTCCATACCCACACCCCTTTTAACTTTACAACTAAATTATACCATATTGTGGAATTCAAGTAAGGGTATCTAAATCAGTTCACATAACCCCACTTATCAGTAGCAAAAAAGAATCCAAAGATCGGATTCTTTTTTATTTTACTTATATATGGCGGGACCCCATGCCCATCAACTTAAGAATTTTATAACACCCCAAAACAAAAAAATGCACATTTTCTCCTGGAGATGTCAATTTTTTCGTTTTGGGGTATTCGCTATATCCCTGCTGGGCATCGGTGATTGCAAGCTTTGAATAGACCTCCAAGGACTTGCGGTCATGCCCCTGCCCGCTTCCACTCCGTCCAACCAACTCCGCGTCACGTCCTGATTCTGCCCCAATAAGGTCGATGAAATTCACCAGCCTTTTTTTAAACGAACGACGAACCACGGGCTCGGTGTCAGTCTTCGATTGCCTGGTAGACCATGGTCCAGAAGTCGTGGATAAGCCGTGCCGAATTCGGGACTGACAGCCCGACCTGAGTAAGCAGGATTCCGGTGAGCTGGTTGTCCGGGTCGGCGTAGGTCGTGGTGCCGCTTCCGCCGTCCCAGCCGAACTGGCCGATGGGCGCGTAGTCGCCACGATAGGTGCGCACCGCCATCCCGAAGCCCCAGCCGCCGTGCTGCCCTTGGCCGAATGACACATGGACGTTGTTTGTGGCCATGGCGTTTCGAGCGGCTTGCTGCTCGGGCGTGAGGCGGTTGGTGGTCATCAGCTGGACGGCGGGCCGGGACAGGATCCGTTCGCTTTCGTGCATCCCGTGATTCAGCAGCATCCGTAAATACGCGTTGTAGTCGTCGACGGTGGAGACCAGCCCACCTCCGCCGCCCTGGAACGCCGGAGGCTGGCTCCAGCGTCCCCCCTTGGCCTCGTCCCACACGATGAACTCTCCGGTCTGCGGGTTCGGGGCGTAGAGGGTCGGCAACCGGTCGATCTTGTTGGCGGGCACGTGGAAACCGGTGTCCTTCATGCCTAAGGGGGCGAAGATGCGTTCGCGCAGGAACGTCTCAAACGACTGGCCCGTGACCCTGGCGACGAGCACGCCGAGTAAATCGTTGCTGATGTGGTATTGCCAGCGCTCTCCGGGCTGGTGCATCAGCGGAAGCTCACCAAGGCGGCGCATCCACTCATCCGGCTCGGGCATCGGCACCGGTAGATCGGGCGTGAGCCCCTTCTCGAAGATCGCGTTCATGATCGGAGTGCCCAGCGACGTAATATCCATACCGAGCCCGAACGTGGAAGTCAGCAGGTCCCGTACGGTGATCGGCCGCCGCGCTGGCACGGTATCGTCCAGCGGGCCGTCGATCCGCTTCAGCACCCGCCGGTCGGCGAGTTCCGGTAGCCACGTCTCTACCAGGTCATCCAGCCGCAGCCTGCACTCGTCGAGCAGGATCATTGCCGCCGCAATCGCAAGCGGCTTGGACGTCGAGGCCATCCGAAAGATCGTGTCCCGGCGCATCGGCGCACCACCATCATGGCGCATCGTGCCGAGCACTTCGACGTGCGTCTCACCGTTCCGGCTGACTAAGGCGACGACCCCAGGAATCTTCCCGGAATCGACATGTCGTGCCAGCACGTTGCGCATTTTGTGCAGCCCTGTTTCGGAGAAGCCTTTGTTACTTTGTCCCATCATGAATCTCTCCTTTTTTCCCATTTTCTGATGAACGAAAATCTTCTGTTGTAATCTTTTTCATTTGGTTTCCCTCTTTTTACTTTTTTATCAGCCCTATTGTTTTAAAACTACAAATTCTCTTTTGTTGTTCATGCTTGAAAGCCCTTTGTCAAAAAGGTGGATTCGATGCATCAAAGAAAATGAATATTGGCAATCAAAATCTGACTCACTTCCTTTTCTTGCTTATCAGAATCGAGATATGTCCTGCACTTAACATAGAGCCATGTGTTCATCAGACGTTTATTCTACAACCGTTGTCTTGTCCGCCCCATTGGAGCCGAGCAGGGCGAAAATACTGCCCTTATCCACCTCGAAATCTACGCCCTTTAGGACTTGTAGCTATATATCTTTATCTATCTAAATATCTAATTCAATACTTCCCTTTTTTGGAAGTAACTTTAACTTTCTAGATGCCTTATCTAAATCCCTTTCTTTTTCCAGAATATAGCCCGATTGCGGAACAAAAATAAAAGAGCTCTCTTCAGCTTTTCTGTGTGCTTAATAAATTCGCCCCATAAATGAAGGGTATAAGTTTTCACGAGAAGATCATGTTATGCTGAGTTCATACCTTACAAGGCACATTAAACGTTTTGGTGATTATGTCATCGATTTACAAAGCATCCCTCAACCAGTAGAGGAAAATATACCGGTATAAACATAAAACGGGTCATCGTCTGGAAATAAAAGTAAGCCTATGACCCGTTTTTACACGTATCTCGGCTGAACCCCATATTTGCACCAGAACCGAAAATTTTACATATTTCTGTATTATGTTTTTCTTAGCTTGATGGCGATGTTGCCGTGCCCCTTATAGGGAATTCATTATACTTATTAAAACAACAACATGATATAGACAAAGCCAAAGAATAAACATAATGGACTATAGAACCAAGTGTCGTATCTAGCAAACTGAGAATGTTTAATTTTTTTAAAAAATCCAACAAACTTAAAATCACCAATTGCCCTAATAATGAAAACTAAAGCACAGACAATACTTCCGATTTTAGATAAACTACTTGCTTGGAACCCTTGCAAATAACCTCCTTGAACAACAATAATGACACTAGCCAGTAGAATAAGAATGGCTACGAATAATGTTCCCCATATGCTCGGAGTAAAAGCGGGCTTATGTTCTCCCTCTTTTACTGGGAGAACAGCGGCAGAACCCCATCGACCTCCAAAAGCCCAATAAATATGCAAAAAACTGATAAACCACAGAAGCCCTACAGCTACTAATATTAATAGTAATTTCATTTATTCGCCCCCAATGTCGTAACTTCAAATAAAACATACACTACCGTATGTTATAGTGAAAATTTTGTCCCTTCAGGTTTTATAACCATATTAGGGACATTTATTATCGAATAATCAATTATGCCTCGGCATAATTGCGTCCGGAATCGGATTTGTGCTTGCACAAAGAACTCCTTTCCGATTCCGTGACATCCGCCGGAGGCTTTAACTTCTTTCAGCGGATGTTTGGACACCCGCTGAAAGAAGTTAAAAGCTCAACCATTTTATCAATATCAAAATTAGGATTTGCTTCAAACCTTGTCATCCATCCTACATACGTTAAATAGGCAAGTCTCGCTCGATCAATTGATTCAGTTTCGTCTATGCCCATTTTTTGATACAATTTTGCAACACAAGAAATTCTCTGTTCTTCCATATCTACTAAACGTACTGCCACAACAGGATCATATTTAGCCCAAGTATAAATACCATTCTCAATTTTTTTATCTCGATTAAAACTAATCTGTAATAGCTTTTCTAAAGAGGCATCCTGTTGCTCCATACTTTGAACAATCAGCTTTGTTGCATGTACTTCCCAAAAGTCGAGCATAGAATCTAAAAGCTCTTGATGGTCACGAAAATAGTGATAGAAGCTTCCTTTGCTTATTTTTAGCAATCGAGCAAGTGCTTCAATGCGAACTTTATGTATCCCTTCATCAGCTAATTGTTGTAATCCTGCTTTTATCCAATCTTCCCTCGTTAATTGCATATCATCTCTCCAGTAAAATACGGTAGCGTATGTTTTACGTTAGATTACTACTATTCTCATTTTTTGTCAATTAGGGGTTCAGCCCATAGCCATCAAGCTAAAATTTTATAGTACCCCCAGAACGAAATTTTGTGCTAACTTGTAACAAAAAAGCTTATTTTTTCGTTTTAGGGTAATTCTGAATTCTTAAGTTGATGGGCATGGCCCCCTATATATGCTATAAAACAATAATCTGTGAAAATTAAATATTTTCATATTGAAAACTATGAATGTTTTTTTCACAACATAAACATTCATACAATAAAAAGGCACCTTTTTAACTTTACTTATTGTACACCATATTGAATATAACTCGCATCATAATAAATCCATTCATTTGTTCCTAAACAAAGCCAGCCATCTTGTTCACCCCATACTCGATACGCTTCTCCATGATGTAATTGACGTATAATATTCCCGCTTAGCGATGGTACATCTCGTAAATTCACGTTATCTCCAGTGATAGTAGCAACGTAATGTTTATACTGAATATAACTAGGATCATCGTAAACCCATTCATTGGTCCCTAAACAAAGCCAATTATTTTGTTCACCCCATACTACATACTCTTCTCCATGGTTCAATTGACGGATCACACTTGCTTGTAAAGATGGACCACTTCGTAAATTCACATTATTTCCATTAATGACAGCAATTCCATATACCGATGTTGCGTTGCCAGATGATGATCCACCATCCTTTAATGCATCTAAAGAAATAGCCGCTGATACATCACAATTCCCTACCCCTGAAATATAACCAGAATCTGTATATTGCCAAGCTGTCCATTTTGTCCACCCACCACAATCAACAGGTGGAGTATTGGAATATCTTGCAACCCAAAGTGGCACATCACTTAGTCCACTAATCCCAAATTCAGTGATATACCAAACACCTGTATATAACATTACATTTTTCCCAGTAGCTTGTTTCACATAATTAATAAAATCTCTTGCCCACTTGGATAGAAATGCTCCGGTTATGTTACTTGTATTTGAATTTGTTGGAGATTCAAAATCTAAAACTGGTATAAGATCCGTTTGATTTTCTTGTAAAATACTAACAAAATACTTCGCCTCGGAAATCGCATCATTTTGATCCGGGTGAGCAAAATGATAAGCTCCTATCAATACACCAGCACTTCTCGCTGCTTGTACATTTTGAACGAAAATAGGATCTGTATAACCCACACCTTCCGTTGCTTTCGCATACGCTGCTGGAATCCCTGAGGTTTTAACAGCATTCCAATCAATAGTCCCTTCCCAATGCGATACATCAATAAACTCAGTATCTGAACTTGATCTATTTTGCATACCATATTCTCCTATCAAAAATATTTTTCTTCCATATATGGTATGTACGATTTTAACGGACGGACACTATCACATTCTCATCAATTTTTCCTCAAGAATATCACAAAAAGAATCTTATTTTTCATCTCATTTCGAAAGTAAACTTTAGTATATTAGTTTACAGTTAATAAAAAAGTTTAATCAAAACCCAATTGGTTTTTTTGAAGTAATGAAATATCGCGTCTTTCTTCAAAACATCGTGACTTTATTTCAAACCCACACAAGAAAAATTAAATTACCTGTGCACTAAAAAGTATAGCGAACAGGTAATCTAGGTGTTTTGATGTTTGTCCCATTTTCAGAACTCACTTCAGTAAGAGGGATGAGGCTGATTACGAGTGCCCTGCATCAATGTTTGTATTTTGAATCCCGATTTTTCCTGATTTAATCTTGCTCCGGAACAGTGCAAAGTATACAAGAGTTCCCATTAAAAATAGTGTTCCGCCTACAATTGCTACTTCATGGAACATATCAGGGATGGTCAATATCCCCATTTCGAACACGAGCCATATTAAAGCACCGTACGTGACAGGTACTCTCCATTTCCCTAAATTAAATGCCTCTGCGTCAGGTAAATCTTTTCTACGCAAATAGTAAACCAAAACTGTTATGAAGTATACAGCTGTAAGAACAACGGATGTTGATCCGACTAGCAAAGTCAAAGAATCAGAGAATAGGCTCGCTATAATATCGAGCACTAATACAAGCACAATTGCATTTACCGGTACGGATGTTCTTGGATTTACCTTTTTAAAATAACGCGAAGCAAAAAACACATCATCCCGCGCCATTGCATAAATGATACGGGAAGCAGAAGCCATTCCGATTAAGCCACATGCAAAAATGGAAATGATAACAAGAAGCATAAACAAAGTCCCAATGAATTGGCCGAGCTTTGTTTTAATAATAAGTGGAAGCGGGTTGACAGAAGCTGTCACATCGGCTAAATCTGAAATGGAAATTGTAACAGTAAAAAGAAAAGCAAATCCAATGATACCGCCAATCAGCAATGCGAAAAATACAGCACGCGGTACATTTTTGCTCGCGTCAATTGTTTCTTCCGAAAGATTCGCCGCGGCTTCAAAGCCGACCATGGTCCACGACCCCATCAGCATAGCGATCACAAAGCCACCAAGGTAAGTACCGCTTTTTTGCTCGCCAATATTTGTTAGCATATCCCAATTCGGAGTTGTGAATAGCGCAACGATAGCAAGAATGACAAGAATGCCTACCATACCGATTACTTCAGTATATACTGCAATGTCATTGAGACGAGAAGCCAGTTTTACGCCGAAAATGTTGAGGACAGCCTGTAGCAGTAAGGTTGCGAGTACAATATACAAAAGGGTCTTCCCACCGATATTCCAGCCGAACACATCCGCAATGAGTGGAGCCAGGCCAAAATCGACGGCAGGAATGACAATGACAAAAAAGCAAAATCCGAGCCAGCCGGAAAACCACCCTAATCCTTGATTTGCCAGCCGCGTCACCCATTGATACGAGTAGCCGCTGAGTGGCATTCTCCCTGCCAATTCAGCAATAACAAGAGCGACAAGCAAGTGACCTGCTAATACGATTGGCCACGTCCAAATACCTGCGGGCCCCGCATTGTTTAAAACAAACCCAAAATTCGTGAAAATGCCCGTTGTGATGGACATAAATGAAAACGCGACTGCAAAGGAGCTAAAAAATTTTAAAGACCTCTTTAACTCTTGCTTGTAGTGATATTGCTGCATGTTATTCGTTTCCTGCTTGACTTTTGTGTGCATAAAAAGCCTCCTTCCACTTTTCCTGTACGTTGTATATCTTCTTAGCTTGTTTCCATCCTTTCTCTTTTTTTGTTTTGAAAATTCAGTCTTTTTAGAGCGATTTCATTCACTCTCCTCTATTGCAAGTACCATACCAATTATACAATTTGCGTCATGCTTGGATTTTGCAAGCTTTTCACTGTTTAAAATGTTGCCCCAATATGAAATTTTGAATAGTTTATTCAAGATTTCATATTCCGTCGGGGACTGATTTTCTGTTTTAAAGATATACAAAAAAAGAAAAAGCTAGATCTAGACTAGCTTTTTTACATAATCAGCGTTATTGGTATTCAATTAAAACAAATACTACTACTCAACCATCTACAATTCCCATATAATTGAAATATCCTATGTATAGAGGTGAAATTATGGATTCTTCTTCGTTTTACTCTATTGTGATCATAGTTGCTGCGTTGGTCTTATGGCGTAGAATCAGGGCAATGCATCATCCTATTAAAGGAAACGGAACCCGTCTTCTCTTACCCATACTATTTTTGTTATTACCCTGCATTCCCATCATCTTAAATCCAAAAGCACATGCCGCTGGCTGGGAATGGATTTGTGCAGTTATCTTTGGGTGCCTTTTGTCAATTCCACTTATTTGGACCACTAACTATGAACTCCGATCCGATCGGCATATTTATGCCGTAAGAAACAAGAGCTTTATCATTACCTTTCTCATCATACTTATTATCCGATTTTTACTTCGTGATTATTTAAAATGGCTAGGTCCAGAAACAGAAGCAGCACTATTTATGACTGTAGCGCTGGGGTATATCTTACCTTGGAGAATTATCTCTTTCATCAAATTTCGTCAACTATACAAAAGTCGAATCCAAACTAACGACAACATCGACTTCCGATAACCCCACTTATCAGCAGTCAATGTATCTCGAAACCTATAAAAAAAGTCCCTACAGAATATGAAGGGGCTTTTTACTCACATAATCATCATTATCAATAACAAAGTAAGGCTCACTTTTTATCTATGACTCCTAAACAGAAGTAATCATTACCGTACCCGATAAACCAAATTATAGGTAGTTAGTTACACCATTCTTATTCATTTCATACAATATACGTTGGTTAAATGACTACTCTTTTATAAAAGGAGGTGCAACAAATGATGCCTTATTCTGGTATGCCGTCTCAAATGTATTCGGGACGGATGGTGTCTACAGACAGTCAAATACCTCAAATGGTACCCAGTCCCTGTTGTTGCAAGGCAAACAGCTCGTAATCAAATTGAAATAACTTATGACCAGCCTACTGATTTAGAATCTGCAATAAATGTAAGAAATTACTGGATTAGAAATAATCTAGATAGACCAGCAGTTGGAGAGCTTGTGGAGATAAAAAAGTAAGTTCAGCTGATACCTCATGCAAAAAAGCACCGTCTTTTCTGTTCGTTCCCTATAAAGATTCTACTCTTACAAACACAATTAACACAGTTCAAATAAATTGAACTGCGCTACTAAAGTTGTTTAATATTGTTTAACCTAATCCCATTTTGAACAATCGAATTACAGCATTTTATATATCTCAATTAAGTTATCGTCAGGGTCACGAAAATGTGCAACACGCGCTCGCCATTCCTCACGATCATGCGGTTCATTAACAAATTCAATTCCTTTTTCTTTGAAACGGTTATAAGTCTGATCGACATCTTCAACTTCAAATTGAAGCAAGAATTTTGATTGGGACTCAGCTTCTAAAGGCTTATTTCCTTCTCCGACCAATTCGGCCATCACGTTTCGAGATACAAGCTCAATTTTCGTTTCTCCATTATTGAAAAGCGCATATTCCATGTTTTCCTCGTACCAACTCACTGGAAATTCCAATAGATCTCTGTAAAACACGGCACTTTTCTTAAAATCTTTGACCAAAAGTCTTATTTGCAACAACTTCAAATCAATCATCTCCTAAAAAATACTATTGAAGAGCCAACACCATCGTCATTCATTGAACATTTCGTTACTGATTCCAATATCCCTTCATGCTTCATGTAATTATCCTGCTGTGTTATCTGTATAACAAATGAAACAACATTGTTATCATTCAACACTTTCTATCGTGATACAGAAAGAATATTCTCTATAAAGCTTTAGAAAATAGAATAAGGAAGCACTCTTCATCAATTAAAGTTGCTTCCTACCTTCCAATGTACTATCAAATGCAGTTGTCTAGAACTACAATATATATTCGTTAAGATTAGACTTCTTAAGTGTAGCCCCAATAGTCGCTACTATCGTGAAAATTGAATCACTATATATTCTATGTTTAGCTAGTTTTATTGATATGTAATATTAAATATTTATTTTGGTTTTGCAACGCCCTCTACGTGAATACATGTACTTTTTCATACGGATATTACTCACCTTTATAGGCTCATCATATCCGTATGTCTAAGCAAATGTATTAAAGTTTTTGTACCAAAAGATACAGTTTAACGTTTGATGGCTTTTAAAATGTCCTGGTATTTCCATGATTTTGAGCTACCTGACTGGATTTTATTTGCTAATTCATTCGTGTAATTTGTTGTTGCTGCCGCAAATTTATTACGATCCCACTGATGATCTTGAGCGATTTGTGCATCAGACAGATTATAGTATGAATAAGTTACTCGTCCTTGCACATCTGGAATTGGATCATCAAAAGTTGTATCAAGATGGTACCATTTTCCTTCAATTTTCACTTGATTCCAAGCATGTGGTTGTCCATTTCCAGTTCCTGTTACAATATGATTTTCTATTCCAGCCTCTTTTAACAATTGATATGTTAATAATGCATATCCTTGACAAACAGCAGAACGGTTTGCTAAAGCTTCATACGCTGTATAAGCTTGGAAAGAAGTATCATAAGAGACATGTTTTACAACATAATCATGAATTGCTTTTACTTTCTCGTGTTCATCCATACCAGCTTGAACAATGGAATTGATAATTGATTTCGCTTGTGTCTTTACATAGTTCGTTTGTTCTTTGGATTCACGATATGTAATCTTTAATGTAAACGTGTAATTTCCTGGAATACCACGAATAGAGTATTGCGTATTTGCGATATTATAATTTAAGTATTCGTTAGATTCGACTGCCTTGTCGTATTCTTTAACAAGTGTATCCATAACTTCATTAATATTAGAGTTTTTGGATTTGTATGTCATTGTTATATTTTCTTCTTGATTATTAATATGCTTTTTTATTTCATTTTGAAATGCGTCTAATAGTTGCCCGTCAGGTCGTGAAACGTTATTTGCATTTGCAGCGTTTGGATTCCAAACACCATTACTTTCAAAGTAATACTTTTTACCATTATCTTGGATCCAGCCTGTTTGCATTGCTCCGCTTCCACCAAAGTAGTACCATGCTCCATTAATTGACTGCCAACCTGTTTGCATTGCTCCACTTCCGTTGAAGTAGTACCATGCTCCATTAATTGACTGCCAATTTGTTTGCATTGCTCCACTTCCGTTGAAGTAGTACCATGCTCCATTAATTGACTGCCAATCTGTTTGCATTGCTCCACTTCCGTTGAAGTAGTACCATGCCCCATTAATTGACTGCCAATCTGCTTGCATTGCTCCACTTCCGTTGAAGTAGTACCATGCCCCATTAATTGACTGCCAATCTGTTTGCATTGCTCCACTTCCGTTGAAGTAGTACCATGCTCCATTAATTGACTGCCAACCTGTTTGCATTGCTCCGCTTCCGTTGAAGTAGTACCATGCTCCATTAATTGACTGCCAACCTGTTTGCTTCGCGCCGTTTACATTGTAGTAATTCCATACCGATCCAGTTTGTTTCCACCCTGTATCAGCACTTGCATAAGTAGCTACTGTTGATCCCATAACTGTTAGACCAACTGCCATAGCTAACATTTTGATGTTTTGTTTCATAAATTCATATTTCCCTTCTGTTGACCTATTTATCTATCAAGCATTAACAGTGAGGGCGTTGCAAAACTAAAATAAATATTCAATATTATAAGTTTTTCGTTTTCATAGACAATATTAGCGACTAAACAACAAGATTTGAAGTGTACAATTATAATATTATAACAAAAATTCCAATCATTTTTCATGCGATATTGCATAAAAACGATTGGAAAGAAAATAGAGGTTGCCATTCACTTGTTTGTCTATCAATTAACTGTCCTGCTGTTTTATTCGCATAACAAATGAAACAACATTATTATCATTCAACACTTTCTATCGTAATACAGAAAGAATAGTATTTTTTCGTTTTTTGGGTAATGATTTGCCTTAACTTGATGAATCCCTTTTTTACATATAAGTCGCTGCTATGAAAAACAATATGGACTTGCACTCGTTTTCTCTCTCTGGTTTCACTTGGCATGGAGAAAAAAAGAGCTGACCGCTTCTATCCATGATCGAATCCTCTCTCCTACCCAAAAAGAATGGTTTTCTATCAGTTTTTCATTTTATATAATTTTGATTTCCAACATACAAATTACGGTTATGAAAACAAAAGCAGATTTCCACTCATTTTCTCCTTTTGTTTTCACTTGGCATGGGGCTAAAAAAGGATCTGACCGCTTCTACGCATGGCCAGATCCTCTATTCCCCCTCTAAAAAGAAAAGGTTTGTCTTTTTTCTATTTTGGTTTCTACTTATTCTTATACCAATCTAACATACACTCTGCATCTTCTAAACGCGTATGCTCTAATTTATAATTTGCGGATGCACTAGAGAAAGTCTGCGAACATAAATGCGCTCCACGCTGAAAATAAGATTGCGTTTTCTCGATTGATTGTACATGTCTTCTTCTTACTAAACCTGTATATTTAGCAATGTTACGATACACCATCGTTAACTGTTCTCCTTCTACTCTATAGCCACCTGCACGGAATGTCGCATATCCGAGTGACAAAAGTAATCCAAACAAAGGTAACAGTGTCCAAATCACAAAATATTTTTCAAAATATACACTTGCGCCTGTAATCGGAACTGCTAATATACAAAAGAAAAGAAAACTCTCTAATAAATAGCGGCGCAGTGCCGTTTTTGGCAAGGCTGTAACATTTTGATTTAGTTCATATGGCAACTGCAAATGAGCAAGCAATTCTGCGACGCGGTCTTTCCGAATGACCGGATGAAGCGTAACATTCTCCTCACCTTTTTCATTGTTTTGAATCACTTCTACATGCACAGAGCAGTAACCAAATGGTTGACGGAATATCCCTTCTTTTATCGTGATCCCTTGAATGCGGTGCAGCTTTAACACAAGTTCTTTTCTTTCTAGAAGTCCTTGTGAAATGCGAACTTCATCATTTTTCCGATGCACGGTAAAGTTCGCGTGCTTTAAGGCGTAACCAAATGTGGATACAATCCAAGAAACAACAAGTAAGACCGCAACCATATAAATCCAGCCATACACATCATGATCCATCACATATGTTTCTACTCTTTCTTTCATCCATTTCGGGATATATTCATCTACTTGGGAGTAAATAAAGAATAATAAAGAGAACAACAAACCAAATTGACCAGATGTAACGGATGCTAATAAAATCTCTTTCCAAGTCAACTTATATTCCGTCCGATTTTCTTCTGTCAAACTAGCATTTACAGTATCCTCTTCTATTTCTGTATGTTCCTCTGCCCGTTCATTTAACATTGTAATTAATGTTTTTGCTTCGTCAGCTGTAATACCAGCTAAGCTAACCTCAGGCTCACCACCACCGCCAGCTGTTTCAATTTTGAGCTTCGTTAAACCTAATATTTGATATAACATACTTGAACTTGTATTAATCGTCTGTACGCGTTCTTTATTCAAGTAACTTTCTTTTTTCACAAATAGTCCTTGTTTAATGTGCAGTACATTATTTTCGATCCAATATAATTTATAGTACCACTCAACAATAACAGAGATAACTGAAATCACTAAGAAACCTATCGGTACTAAATACCAAAATGGAAATTTTCCTTTTAAACTAAACAGAAAAATAATAAATGGTATAAAGTCTGTAATCTTTAATTCAAGTAACATTGTGATTGGATGCTGCCTCTTATACATCCTCATCACTCACCTTCGCAAGTTCTCCAATTTGTCGTTTCAATTGTTCTGCTTCTCTCATCTTTAAACCTGGAATACTATGAGAAGTAGCGGCAGTTGAAATTTGTAATTCTGCTAAATCATATTTTCTCATAATTGGACCTTGCTCAATTGTAACGTGTTGCACGCGAATCATCGGAACTAATACACGCTTAACCGTAAACATTCCGTGCTGAATTTCTAATTCTTCTTCATTTAACCGATAGCTGTAATAACGCTGACGTAATTTCGGAAATATAAAGTAGTCAAACGGTGTATACACAACCGTCAATCCAATAAGTACATAAAACAGCCAAGCCCACCAATTAAATTTAATCATGAAAAAGAGATAAGCAAGGATTACTAATACACTTATGCCTAGTTCAATTAAAACACGAGCTTTCCAAACTCTGACCATATCAGGATGAATTTCATTTTCCAACGGCTGCATCTAATCACTCCAAATTTAGTAATCTAATATATGAATTCTCTCATTTACTATTTTACAGAAAATTACATGGAAATAGAAATGTTTTTATTATAATTCTTTCTTTTCATCATCTTTCTTCTCCGGGATGAAATAGCCGAACCAAATAAACCAAATAAGGCTAATCAATGCCGTCCATTCCTTTTCGCCTTGAAACGCATCAATTACATTCGGAAACTTATAAACTCCAATTAACCCAAGGAAGCCAAGCCACCAGTCTTTTCGAAATTTCATCTTTTCCTTCTCCTCTCTACCGATTCATTGATTCTATCTATTTTCGATTCCCAATATCCACATCTCGGCTATGAAAACAAAAGAAAACCTGCACTCATTTTCTCTTTTTATTTTCACTTGTTGTAAAACAAAATATAGTCCCGTCTTCACTTGATTGTAACGTATATTTTATATTGAGCATTCTAGATATATCCTGAATGATTTTTAATCCTAACCCCGCACTTTTACGATTCATATCGAAACCAATTCCATTATCCTTAATAGAAACAACCTTATTTTCAATGGTTATCTCAAGTTTTTTAGCTTTTGAATGTTTTAACGTGTTCTGGAAAATGTTATCAAATAACCTTTGAATCCATAAATCGTTACTCGTCCATATTAAATCCTTATTTATTGGATTATATATTAATTCAATATCATGAATACTATACAAATAGTCCCACTTTTTAACCATATCTTCTAATAAATCGTGTATATTTACCTCATGATTTAAAACATATGAACTCTCTAATGTATCAGTGGATTGTAAATTAAATTCATTAGTTAATTCAGCAATATACTGTATTTGTTGATATAACGATTCTAGTATTGGTGCTTGATCATTATATTGACCTTCTAAGTAGAATAATTGTAACCTAACAGCTGTTAAAGGTGTATTAATATCATGTCTTAATTTATTTAAAAGTTCCTTTTTTATTTCCTCTTGCTGTTTAAGTTCTAATTCTCGATATGTAGTTCTTTCAATTAATAAATTTACCGCCCTGACGAGTTCCCCTATTTCATCGTCGTTTTTAACATCTAATTTATTCGGAATCTTTTCATCACTAGCTAAATTTCGAATGGTTTTATTCAATATATTTATTTTATTTAATAGGGAATTAATGGATTTCGAG
Source organism: Bacillus sp. 95MFCvi2.1 (assembly GCF_000374965.1). Taxonomy (NCBI): domain Bacteria; kingdom Bacillati; phylum Bacillota; class Bacilli; order Caryophanales; family Bacillaceae; genus Bacillus; species Bacillus sp. 95MFCvi2.1. The sequence goes on from NZ_KB895707.1 coordinate 66,478, forward strand.
AATAAAAAGGCTAACAGTAATAGTGATAAAAAAAAGACGACTAGCATTGTAGGATACGCAAAAGATTCATGAAATGGAATATTATTATTTTTCGTTTTAAAGGCAAGATTATAAATGACTGACATAGAGATACTAATCAACAGTAATAAAAATGGTACGCTTATAACAGCTGAAAACAACAATAACTGGTATTTTTTCTTTAATTTCATTTCTTTATATAGGTATTTAATCTATACCCTTCTCCATATATATTTTGAAGAATTTCACCTGTGTTATCATTAATCTTTGTTCTAATTTTTTTATGTGCACATTTACGATATTTTGATTTCTATCTTCGAGTTGCCATAAATAATCAAAGAAATGTTCTTTCGTTAAAATACGATTCCTATTTTCATATAAATAGAAAAATATTTTACGCTCAATCGCAGTAAACTCAACTTCATTATGTAAGTTATTGTTGAAAACTTTTTTATGCTCAGCATCAATATATAAATGTTTGATTTGTGTAAAAGTACCATAGCGATTATCTAGCATTTTCTGCATTCTTAGTAATAGTTCTCTAGGATCAAAAGGCTTTATCATATAATCCTCTCCGATTGTTAAACCTTGGAGTTTGCTGTCCATATCACTTCGAGCAGATAGAAAAATAATTGGAATATTTAATCCTAGATTTTTTATTTTCTTTGTAATTTGATAGCCATCTTCACCTGGCAACATAATATCCATTATGACTAAATCTATCTCGTGGATGATATCAATAACTTCTTTTCCTTCTTTCTTCCAACATACATAATACCCTTCGCGTTGCAAAATCTTTTGTAATAAATCTCCAATCATTAAATCGTCTTCAACAATTAAAATTTTATATCCCTTCATCACATAGACCTTCCATTTTCAAAATAAGAATCTCTTAATGTTTTTCTACTTTTTTATTAATAAAATTCATGGCAAGATTATATATCTCATCAGGCTCATATAAATAAATGCTGTGCGTACCTTGAATTTTTATTACATCTGCTATCAATAGTTGCTCTGCAAACTCCTCATAATCTTTGTTTTTTTGTTTTGTATATTTCGAATTTTTATTTTGTTCAGCGATCGCATCTAAAAATAAAATAGGTGTTTCTTTTGGTGTCGGTAGGTTAACTGATTTTTTACCATTATTGTAACTCTGTAAAAGCTCTTGCTCCATATCATTATTAAAAAATTGTTTATATGATAGTGCTTTATACATTTCTTTTTCATGTTCAGTTAAAAAAGATTGTCGGATCACCTCAGGATTATACGTAACAGAAGGAAAAAGACGATGTACACCCATTTTCGTTAACAGATTGAATCCTCTTACTTTTAATGAATCCACTAAGTTCATTTTATGAGTTACGTATTGCTTCGGTAAACCAATATCTAAAGCAATAATTCCCTTCACTTCATTTGGATACTTTTGTGCCCAGTAAATTGCTTCGATACCTGAGATAGAGTGTGGTACTAATACATACGGCGGTTTATTTCCACTTTGCATGAGCGCTTCTCTACTTTGTTCTAACATCGTATCAATATCTCTATCATCGTGAAAAGCATCACTGTATCCATAACCGGCTCTTTCAATAACCGCAATCTTGTTTTCTTTTGAAAACTTGCTATATAGTCCTTTCAGTTCATAAACAGGAGCAGCTATCCCAGATCCAGACATAAATACATATGTATCCTCACCGCTCCCTTCCTTGTATACATTGATTTTTTTATTATTAAAATTGACTAATGTTCCCTCACTTTTGATTAATGACGATTCTTTACTTAATTGATAATTATGGTATATAAAAACAGATAGTAACACCAGTAAGATAACCGCAATCGACACAATACATATATTCTTTAATACTTTACATAATTTTCTCATAGAATTCTCCTTTCAAGCTATATTGAAAGGATACGATACAAAAATAAATTTCTAATAAATTTTTCTAAATAGAAATCATTTGTTTGTAAAGGAATAATATGCGCCCTTAATTTTAAGCCTTCCAGTCAATGACTGTTGGCAAGCTTTTAAAGTTGTTTCTGTAATGTTTAAAGAAATGAAAGTATTATTTTAATGAACTACATGCTACTGATTTAAAATTTCAATTTATAACGGATTACCTATCAATTTCGACAGGTTTTTTATTGTTTTAGAAGGAATATTATGGTTAATGCCGAATACTCCTGTTTAATAAATTATATAGAGAGATTTTAAAACAAATATAGTGGATAGTGTGCAGTTGAAACTCTAAAAGTGTATGAAGCTAGTTTTCATGTAGACTCTTATATTAGATCTGATGCTCTTTTAGCCCCAAAAGGAATTGCATAGTAACGAACTAAGACAATGAAATTTAATTCTGATAGTACAAGGATTGCAGAATTTTTAAAGGAGACATATATATGGGATATATTATGGATTTGCGTAATTTGGTTGGAAGTAGACCTTTAATTATGGTCGGGGCGTGTGTCCTTGTTATAGATCATGAGCAGCGAGTTTTATTACAACTTCGAAAAGATAATGGATGTTGGGGACTGATTGGCGGTTCTATGGAGTTAGGAGAAACACTTGAACAAGTAGCTCATAGAGAATTGTTTGAGGAAACAGGACTAACGGCTGAGAATCTGAAATTAATTCATACATACTCAGGGGAAGCTTTTTATTATCAATATCCTCATGGTGATGAAGTCTATAATGTTGTGACGGCTTTTGAATGTAAAGAATATAACGGTCATTTAAGTCATGATAAGAATGAGGCAACAGACCTTCAATTTTTCTCTTTATATGACTTGCCAAAAAATATAAGCCCACCAGATAGACCTGTACTCGAAGATTATAAATTAAAATACTCATACCATCACTCACTTCAAAGCAATCTATAAATAGCGTAACACGATTACTTCCATTCGTTGAGCACTACTTCCCCAATCATTTTTCTACATATAGAAACGGGTAAAGAATACATACCAAAAGACCTCCAAGTATAGAGGTCTCTTTAATTTCTTTATAACTGATGTACGAATGATTGAGATAATCCTTTTTTACTAAAATCTCATCCACACTCCCACTCCAGATGTTCTTCTTTTAGACACACCCCCCCTTTGGTAAGCATAACCAAAGAGGGGGAAACTTCGTGACTTCATTTCAAAGCCACATATCAAATCGATATTCCCTTCCGCTGAAGCAACCGCAAACGATAACAATTCATCGTCACTTCTCCGAGGCGTTGCAACAATTGATAGTTTGCATATGCACCAACCGGGGCACCAATAATCGGCACAAGCTGCAGCATCTTCGCTAAATCGATATAATCGCGGTACTCTTGCTGGAATTTCTCCCAGTCCATATGATTTTCTTTCTCTGTGTCCCACGTTTCGATCGCTTTCCATATTTCCTTGCGATGATCATCACTTGAAAATGCTAATTGAAACACGTGCAGAATAAAAAGTCGCTCTTCTTCTTTACTCGTATCGAATCCATACATAGTCGCTGCATCGAATAAAAATTTAATTTTAATGCTGAGCAGGAGCGGAAAATCGGCAAGTCCTAAAAGAATACCACCAGCTCCTGTTCCGGCGCCTTCTGCTGCGGCAATCTTTTTGTACTCGTCCATTTTCTTTAACACTTCTGCATCTCTTCTTTCGAGCGACCAGTCTGTTTCTTTTAACTTCGGTTTTATAAAATTGGATCCGGCGCTAATACCTTGCACCATCTTTTTAATTGTTTCTGTTAACACATTTTGCACTTTTTCTGGAATTAGCTGTTGTACTTTCGTTTGTACCTTTTTCGAAAACCTGGTCATCATAGAAGAACTTTTCATGATTGTAAGTTTCCACTGCTGTAATTCTTTTATGACCTTCCCTTCATATTCAGTCATAAGTTCATTCCTTTCAGTTTAAACGCTCGATGCGCTTTGCACCGTATTGATATACGAAAGCGATACTAAATACTATGCTAGCGGCAAGTAAAATACAAGTCATGATGATATCTTTTGTTGCGAAAGCAAAAATGATGGTAAATACAACACTGCCTATACATAGAATTGCATTTAACAGTTTCAGAAAATCCTTTTTCTTTTCTTCTACGGTCACTGGATATAAATCAAGCCAAAGTTTTAAACGATGGTGTTTCCAAAGGCTTAATAGTTGATATCCAATTAAGTATAAAAATACGATACTCACAATAAAGCGTCCATATAAAAACGGTATAAAGTAAAGAATGACACCGCCAATCGCAAGTAAGCGAACATATAGACCAAAGTAGTTGCCAGATCTTAAAAATGTCCGTGTATACAAATATAAATATGTACGTTTTTCACCAATCATGGAAAGTACAAAATCAAGCCATTTCCGGCGTGACACTCGTTCTTTTAATGCTGGTACATCCACAAACATGTTGGCGATGCGGTACAGGCGCATCATTTTCTTTCCTTCTTCTGCAATTAAGTATTCCCAGTTTAACGGTTTTCCTTGTACCTTTTGATACATGAAAGCAAGGTATACAACCATTACAAAGAGAATTACTCCGATGTAAATCACTGAAGTTCGCTCGACAAGGAAGTATACAAATAACCCGTTACATAAAAAGCGAATAAACCAATCCGCGCGCTGCATGCCTTGATCTGTTAAAAATGATTTTTCCCATGCTACAAATAAATTCCATGCTTTAACGAGAACAAGTGCAGCCACAATCCATATGTAAGCCCCTCCTGTTTGCTTCATCTGCTGGAAATATAGCGGAGCAAGCGCAGCCGCTACAATTGCGATTACATATAGCTGAATCATAAATGTAAAGAGAAATGCTTTTGTAAAGTATGGTTTTAATTTTTCTTCAACTGGAAGCAAATACACAAGATCCGCCTCTTTTAATAACGTTTGAATCGATCCTGCTGTTAATACAAGTCCTAATAGTACCGCCATAACTAGCGCGGTCGGAAATGAAGGAGTCAGTGTTTGCAACCATTGCTGATAATAATAGGCCCCTGCTCCAATGATAAATACGAAAATAAATTTTAAATGATCATTAAAAACATACTTACTATATGTACGAACTTCTTTTAAGAAATATTTGAACCGTTCTTTCCATAATGCTTTGCTATTCATAATCTTCTTCCTTTGTTAACGCAATATAAATATCATCTAGCGTCGCACCTGGCATGTTAAATTGTGATTGCAACTCAGATAACGTTCCTTTCGCACGAATTTCACCTTGATGTAAAATAATAAAGGAATCGCAGTAACGTTCTGCTGTCGCTAAAATATGGGTACTCATTAAAATACCAGCACCGCTCTTTTTCATCTTGTCCATCATTTGGAGTAATGATTGAATCGCTAATGGATCGAGTCCAACGAAAGGTTCATCGACAATATAAAGTGACGGTTCAACAAGAAAAGCACTCATAATCATCACTTTCTGCTTCATACCTTTTGAAAAATGAGCTGGGAACCATTTTAAACGATTCGTCATTCGAAATTCTTTTAATAATTGCCCGACGCGTTCTTCATATTGCTTCTCATCTATACCATATGCCATCGCTGTTAACTTTAAATGTTCTTCCAATGTTAACTCGTCATATAATACAGGTGTTTCAGGAATAAAAGAAAAACTAGATCGATACGCTGTCATATCTTCTCGTATTGTTTTTCCGTTAATTGTTACCGTACCTTTTTTCGGTTCCATTAAACCGATAATATGTTTAATCGTTGTACTTTTACCAGCACCATTTAAACCGATTAAACCAACAAGTTCACCTTTATTAACAGAAAATGAAACGTTTTGCAGCACCGGCCGCTTCGTATATCCTCCTGTGACATTTTCCACACGTAATAACTGTCCCATATGACACCACTTTCTTCGTTATATTCATTTGTTTGTACAAAAGCATATATTCCATCAGAATGTATACATTCATCTTACCAAAAAACAAAAGATACTACATAGTATCGAATTTCTTCAAAAAAAAAAATAATTTCTTTACATATCCTCTGCAAAACGGGACATCATAATTAGTGAAGAAGGAACACATTGAAAAAGCAACCACCAAGTTGATGAACATAGCCTAGCGAAATCATCATGAAATGGGGTGTCCATAATGGACAAAGAAAATTTACACGAAACCAGATAGTTTGTTTTATTTTAGAAACGGGGTGTCTCGAGGAGAGTATATACTGTTTTATAAAATAAACAAGTTCATTTCATAAAGGATTATCATTTCATTGTAAATGGGGTGTCTAAGGCAGAATACGAGCCGAATTGTCACATATTTCCTAAATAAATGAGGTGTCTGCGAACGGTAGATTATATTAAATGCTTTTTCAATCCCTCTTCAGAAAGCAGGAAGCTGAGTCAGCTTCCTGTTTTTCGTGTTTGTTCTCCTATGTAAGTATGGTAAAATACGGCTAAGACTACTTGAAAGGATGAGAATAATGAATCACACAGCGGATAATTGTATTTTTTGTAAAATCATTGAAGGACAAATCCCTTGCTCAAAAGTATATGAAGATGAACATGTGCTTGCATTTTTAGATATTAGCCAAGTGACAAAAGGACATACACTTGTCATTCCAAAGGTACATAAACAAGATATTTTTGCTTTAACGCCAGAAATCGCATCACATATTTTTTCTGTCGTTCCTAAAATCTCAAATGCGATTAAATCTGAATTTAACCCAGTCGGCTTTAACCTTTTGAATAACAACGGTGAGAAGGCTGGACAAACTGTATTCCACTTCCACCTTCATTTAATTCCACGCTACGGTGAAAACGATGGTTTTGGCGCTGTTTGGAAATCACACCAAAATGAATATACGACGGAAAATTTACAAAACATCGCAAGTACCATTGCAAATAGTGTAAAATAAGGGTAAGAATTCTCTCTATTTTGTACGAATTGTAAACCGTACTATAGAAACATATAAAATACGATTGTACATAACAAGCCTATTCCTCCAAAAGAAATGTACTGCATGGCTTGTTTCTTAGCCCAAAATGCTGGAGGATACGATCTTTTTTGCTTTATAAATAACAATAAATGCATAGCACGTACAAGAAAGAAAAGACTTACGATAAAACAAATTGTTGTCACAAGTTTCACTTTTCTCCCCCCTTGTCTTAAGCATATGCATTGTTTTATACATCATGAATACCAACAAAAAATAAGGAGGTTTCCTTTTATGTCAAAAGCTAAATCCTTTGTAACAGGTATCATTTTTGGCGGAGCTGTCGCTGGACTAGCCGTTCTTTTTTCTACTCCTTCTTCTGGTAAAGATATGCGGAGTAAACTAAAAGAAAAAGGAAATGATATAAAAAAAACGCTGGCTGATATTACTGCTGATACAAAATTATTAAAACGTCAAATTGTTGAAACAGCTTCAGAAGGTAAAGAAGTTTTTCAAGAATTGAAAGACGATATGCAGGATACGCTTTCCACATGGAAACAAGATATTTCCCAAAACAAGCTTCATATTGAACAAGAGATTTTAGACATTCAAAAATCAATTGAAAAACTGCAACAAGCAGTTCCAGAAAAAGCGTAAACAATGTTTCATTCTTAGTTTTTGCATATAACAAATATTTTTTATGACTATTTCTCTTCCCGCGACATATCACATAGATATGTCGTGTTTTTATGCATTTACAATATATGTTATCCTCTATTACGTGAAGATAACACATATAGTTATGACACCTAAAACGCTTCCACAGTTATGCATGATTTGTACAAGAATATAATTTTTCCTAAAAATTTTCACAATTCTCACAAAAAGACTTTATTAATTTTTATTTTACTGGCATAATAGATACTAATGAATAAGAATGTAAAAGTGGGTGAGTAAATGAAAAGTGGAGAAAAAGATTATTCGGTAAAAGAAGCCATGATTTTCAGTCAACGCATTGCTCAATTATCGAAGGCATTATGGAAATGCGTAGAAAAAGATTGGCAACAGTGGATTAAACCATATGATTTAAACATTAACGAACATCATATTTTATCCATTGCGTATCATTTAAAAGGGGCTTCTATTTCTGAGATTGCAAAGTTTGGCGTTATGCATGTATCAACTGCATTTAACTTTTCCAAAAAACTTGAAGAGCGCGGCTATCTTGTATTTTCAAAAAAAGAAGATGATAAACGAAATACGTATATTGAAATTACAGAAAAAGGGGAAACATTGCTGCTGCAATTAATGGAGGAGTATGACCCTGAAAATAATTCGGTCTTTAATGGCGCTCTTGCACTTCGCAATTTTTATGGTAAGTTCCCAGAAAATATCGAGTTAATCGCGATTTTAAGAAATATTTATGGACAAGATTTTATCGATATTTTTGAGAAATCACTAGAAAATATTGAGGAAAATTTTACGGAACACGATAAAAAATTAATTAAAAAATAATATTGATTATTTTTTCGCTGTCATGCGTAAAAATTCTTGCATAATTGGCTGAAATAAGCCCTGTCTATGTAGCGCTTCCGCAGTCTCGTTTACTTCGAGCTGATGTGGAAGCGCTTTTTCAAACTGCTCCAAAAGAGCATCAAACAAAAGTAAGCCTTCTTGTTTTTCTACTATGTATTGTTCGTTCAATTGTTCACAAAGATTCAGTATACGTTCAATATCTTTTTTACGAGCTTTTTTCTTTATAATTAAAGAATAAAATGGACACTTATCTTCATCGATCATTTGGAAAAGAAGTTCTACATAATATTCAGCTTGCTCTAGTCGTTTTACAACGTCCATTTTTCCCCTCACTTTCTAACACAAGGTCTTCTATTTCTGAATTTTATAACACGAACAAAATATCGTATGATACAATATATAAAAGTATATGTATTTTGGCCAAAAGGAGGTATCTCCTCGTGACTCTTATAGAAATTGTTTTTGTCACATTTGCACTTATTGTTCTATTCTACACGAATTTCCTGACACATACACTGTGTGTGCGGAAACAACTATCCGAGAGCCGACAAACGAGCGCTTTTCGGGTTATTAATGTATGTATTACCATTCTATTAATTTCTAGTTATATAGAAATTATATTTCATGCAAAGTGAGGAAGGAAAGCCCCTTCCTCATTTTTTCCTCTATAAGCAAATTATACCTATAATGACTAATAAAATAAACAGTACAACCAATAAAATAAGTGATGAATTCATTCACCCATCCCCTCTCCTCTTTCCTATATATGCACATTCGCCCAAATTGGTACTCATTCCCAATCTGACAATCTTTATAAACAAATAGGTAATTTTTCTTTATCAATAGGAAAAGACGTCGAAATGTGATATATTAAATTTTGTACATATTGCTTATACTATAGAATAAAATTACCTTCAGCTAAATTTTATCCTCAGCCTCGGTAAGCCCTGTTAAGCAGGCTTTTAACTTTATAAGAAGGCGAAACCAGTGAGACTTAATCGGGCTCTTTTGGACAAGCATCATCTGAAATGAGGACGCTCTCCATTTGTGCGGGATAAATTAAAAATACATAATAGTAGGAGTGTTTATTGAATGAAGAAAGCTATGCTTGCCTTAGCAGCAACAAGTTTGATTGCTTTATCAGCATGTGGATCATCTGACAAAATTGTTACATCTAAAGCTGGTGACATTTCAAAAGAAGACCTTTACAAACAAATGAAAGACAGAGCTGGTAAACAAATTTTACGTGGTATGGTACTTGAGAAAGTACTTCTTAAAAACCATACAGTCGACGATAAAGAAGTTGACAAAAAATATGATGAATACAAAAAGCAACTTGGCGATCAATTTGACGCAGCTTTAAAACAACAAGGCTTTACAAAAGACTCATTTAAAGAAAGCGTTCGTGCTGAATTAGCGATGGACAAAGCTATTGAAAGCAGTATCACTGACAAAGAATTAAAAGAGAATTATAAACCTGAAATTAAAGCAAGTCACATCCTTGTAAAAGATGAAGCAACTGCGAAAAAAGTAAAAGAAGAACTTGGACAAGGTAAATCTTTTGAAGAATTAGCAAAACAATACTCAGAAGATAAAGGTTCTGCTGAAAAAGGCGGCGACTTAGGCTACTTCGGACCTGGTAAAATGGTAAAAGAATTTTCAGATGCTGCATATAAATTGAAAAAAGATGAAGTAAGTGAGCCTGTGAAATCACAATTCGGTTACCATATCATCAAAGTAACTGATATTAAAGAACAAAAATCATTTGAAGAAGAAAAAGCAAACATTAAAAAAGGCCTAGTTGAGAAGAAAAAACAAGATCCTCAATTCATGGCTGAGCTTCAAGACAAAGAACTTAAAAAAGCTGATGTGAAGGTTGAAGATAAAGATTTAAAAGATACCTTTGAGACTCCAAAAGCTGAAAAAGAGAAGAAATAATAAAAAAAGCTCGGCATATGCCGAGCTTTTTTATTAGGCCGTTGAAGAGACAGGAGAATTTGTTGTAGAAGAAGTAACAGAATGGGTTAGTAGAAACTAGTAAATGAAATTTTATAGGCGCAAATCCAAATATATCGACCGTTCTTCACAATATATCGGCGTTTCGACAAAGGATATCGACTTTGCGATAAATAAAAACAAAAACAGGAGCCGTCCAGTTCCCGTTTCCCAACATTCTGTTAAAAAACCCCGAATTGTGGACAATTCGGGGTTTCGTTCGGAAAAAGGTGTATTTATTTTTATGCTAATGCAGCTGCTTGTTCTTGCTGATCTACAGGCACTACAGCGTCCGTTAATGCTTTCTCTAATTCAGCTGTGTATTTCATTTGTTCTTCTTTGCTCCAGCCTAATTTTGCTGCCATATATGCAATTACTGCTTCTTTCCAATCATATACCCAGTGAATGTTGAAGAATACAGCCCCTCTACGGCGTACGAAGAAGTCAACAGGTTTTGCTGTCATTTCATAATCCATCGCGTATACAAGCGGTACAAGCACGTCTAACGGCATGTTATATTCTTTTGCTTCTGCTTTATGTTGTTTTGCTAAGTTAAAGAGAATATCTACGTTAGATCCATAGAATTTCGCAAACTCTTCTGCTTGCTTTGCTGTTAAACCATATTTTGTTCCCTCTTGTGCTTTTTTCGCAACGAATGTTGGGAATTGTTTTGATCCACTTACATGTCCACCAGAGATTGGCATATGCTTCGTTTCACTTTTCGGATACGCACTATGTCCTTCTTTTTGTAATAATGACGTTACATAATCTACTACCATTTCAGCCATTTTACGATATCCTGTTAATTTTCCGCCCGCAATTGTGATTAAACCAGATTCAGAAGTCCAAATTTCATCTTTACGAGAAATTTCAGATGCACTCTTACCTTCTTCATAAATTAATGGGCGAACACCAGCCCAACTTGATTCAATATCTTTTTCTGTAATCTTCACAGTTGGGAACATATAGTTAATCGCATTAATGATATATGTGCGATCTTCTGTTGTCATTTGTGGTACTGCTGCGTCTTTATCATAGAACGTATCAGTTGTACCTACATATGTTTTCCCGCCACGTGGAATTGCGAAGACCATACGCTTGTCTGGTGTATCAAAGTAGATCGCTTGCCCTAGTGGGAAACGTTTTTGATCGATTACTAAGTGAACACCTTTAGATAATTGCAATACTTTTCCTCTTTTTGAATTATCTTTTTCACGTAATGTATCTACCCAAGGTCCAGCTGCGTTTACAATTTTCTTACCGTATACTTCATACACTTCTCCATCTAATAAATCGACGACACGTACACCACATACTTTTCCATCTTTATATAAGAAACCGTCTACTTTTGCATAGTTGACTGCTTTTGCACCATGTTCAATTGCTTCTTTCATAACTTCGATTGTTAAACGAGCATCATCTGTACGATACTCTACGTAATAACCGCCGCCCTTTAAGTCTTCTTGTTTTACAAGCGGTTCTTTTTTCATTGTTTCTTCGCGGCTAAACATTTTTCTACGTTCGCTGCGTTTTACACCCGCTAGGAAGTCGTATACACGAAGACCGATTGATGTACTGAATGAACCGAATGTCCCGCCTTTATGGAACGGAAGTAACATCCACTCTGGTGTTGTTACATGGGGACCGTTCTCATATACGATCGCACGCTCTTTCCCAACTTCTGCTACCATTTTCACTTCAAGTTGTTTCAAATAACGTAAACCACCGTGTACAAGCTTCGTTGAACGACTTGATGTACCTGCTGCAAAGTCTTGCATTTCAAACACAATTGTTGATAAACCGCGTGTTGCTCCATCTAATGCAATACCAGAACCCGTAATACCTCCACCAATTACGATCACATCTAACTCTTGTTTATTTACTCCATTTAATACGTCTTTACGTTGTTTACTTGAAAATTTCATGGTAATTCCTCCCTTTGATAACGAAAAAAGAGACCACAAACTCCGCTATAGAATTCGCTTCTATAGCGTGTTGTGGTCTCTCCAAATCTCCTACCGAATTATTAACTTATCATCATTATAACACTGTTTATAATTATTTAAAAGCTTTTGTTGCTTCAATTGCTTTTTTCCAACCCGCATATAGCTCTTCACTTGTTTCCGCTTCCATTGCTGGTGCAAAGCGCTTGTCCATATTCCACTGCGCCTTAATTTCGTCTTGGTTTTCCCAATATCCAACTGCAAGACCTGCTAAATACGCTGCACCTAAAGCCGTTGTTTCATTCACTTCTGGACGCTCTACTGGAACATCTAACATATCACTTTGGAATTGCATTAAGAAGTTATTCTTAACCGCTCCTCCATCAACGCGTAATGTTTTCAGTTCAATACCTGAATCTGCTTCCATAGCACATAATACATCTTTTGTTTGATATGCTAATGATTCTAGCGTTGCACGGATAAAGTGTTCTTTCGTTGTTCCGCGTGTTACGCCAAATACCGCTCCGCGTACTTCACTATCCCAATATGGTGTTCCAAGCCCTACGAATGCTGGAACAACGTAAACGCCATCTGTTGATTCAACGCGAGATGCGTATTCTTCGCTCTCACTTGCATCTTTAAACATACGCATGCCGTCACGTAACCACTGGATTGCAGAACCTGCTACGAAAATACTTCCTTCCAGCGCATATTCAACTTTACCATTTAAACCCCATGCAATTGTTGTTAATAGGCCATGTTCAGATGCAACTGCTTTTTCACCTGTATTCATTAACATGAAGCAACCAGTTCCATACGTATTCTTCGCCATACCTTCACCGAAGCAAGCTTGTCCAAATAACGCAGCTTGTTGGTCACCTGCGATACCTGCGATTGGTATATTTTGGTTAAAGAAATGATAATCAACTGTATGGGCATATACTTCAGAAGATTGACGTACTTCTGGAAGCATGCTTTTCGGCACTTCTAACATATCTAGAAGCTCATCATCCCACTGCAGGTCATGAATATTAAACATTAATGTACGTGATGCGTTTGAATAGTCTGTTACGTGCGCTTTACCACCAGACAATTTCCATACAAGCCATGTATCAATTGTACCGAATAATAATTCGCCGCGTTCTGCTCTTTCTCTTGCACCTTCAACGTTATCTAAAATCCATTTTACTTTCGTACCTGAGAAATATGCATCAATTAAAAGTCCTGTTTTTTCGCGAACCATATCGCTATAGCCTTTTTCTTTTAACTCATCACAAATTTCAGCTGTTTGGCGAGATTGCCATACGATTGCGTTATAAACTGGTTTACCAGTTTCTTTATCCCATACAACCGCTGTTTCACGTTGGTTTGTAATTCCGATACCAGCGATTTGCTCTGGCTTTACGTCCGCTTCACTTAAACAAGTTGCAATAACCGCTAAAATTGATCCCCAAATTTCTTGTGCATTATGCTCTACCCAACCTGGCTTTGGAAAATGTTGTGTAAATTCTTTTTGAGCTGAATGAACAATTTTACCTTCTTTATTAAAAAGGATTGCACGTGAGCTTGTTGTTCCTTGGTCTAATGAAAGAATGTATTTTTTCATAATCGGTTCCCCCTTATGCTACTTTTCTACTATTTGTATTGTTTTCGCTCTTTTTACTTGTCATATAAGAGATTGCTAGTACAATCACAGTTGCAATTATCACATAAATAAATGCTGCATTTTGTTTTCCTTCAAATACAACTTGATGGAATAAACCTGCAAGTGATCCACCTAAAATCGGTCCTACTACCGGAATCCATGCATATTTCCAGTTTGATCCACCTTTACCCGGAATCGGTAAGAAGAAGTGTGCAATACGAGGTCCTAAATCACGAGCTGGGTTAATTGCATAACCTGTTGTTCCACCTAATGATAAACCAATACTTACAATTAAGAAACCTACGATGAATGGATTTAAACCATCCGCAAATTTATTTGCACCAATTGCTAATATACCAAATACTAAAACGAATGTTCCAATCATTTCACTTAAAAGGTTTGCAAATGTATTCGGAATTGCTGGTCCTGTTGCAAAAACGCCTAATTTTGTACCTGGGTCTTCTGTTTCTTTCCAATGAGGTAAGTAATGTAAATATACGATAATTGCACCGATGATTGCACCGATCATTTGCGCTGCGATATAACCTGGTACATCATTCCATGGAAGCGCTCCCTTAAAAGCAAGTCCAATTGTTACTGCTGGATTTAAATGTGCCCCACTAATCGATCCTACTGCATATGCTGCGATGGCAACCGCTAAGCCCCAGCCCATCGTAATAACAATCCAACCAGAATCCTTAGCAAACGACTTCTTTAAACTTACGCCTGCACAAACGCCGCCACCAAGAACGATTAACAACGCTGTCCCTATTAACTCCCCTAAAAATGCTGACATAAAATCCCTCCACAATCAATTTAAATAATTCCAATGTGATAGAGGTAAAATGAATGGCCATTCGTTTTTTTTCAAAAGAAAAAGATCCACACCTGGCATGCTTCTATATAAAAAATATAGAAACAATGAAATGTGGATCTCTTCTTTTCTCCGTCACGTTTATTAACTTATCTATAATGTTAACCTTAAATGAAAGCGGTGTCAATACATTCTTTTCACATTTTCGACACTTTTTATTTTTCTCAACATACAAGCCACTGTTACGAGAAAAAAGCGGTCTTTCACTTACTTTCTCCCTTTGTTTGTACAAGGCATAAGGCGAAATTAGGTACTGACTGCTTCTTTACACAGGCGGATCCTCTTTCCCGCCTAAAAGAAAGCTTTTATTTCGGTTTTCCCACATATAAATCGCGGCTTTGTAAACAAAAGCGGTCTTCCACTCATTTTCTCTCTTTGTTTTCATACGGCATGAGACGAAAATGGGTACTGACCGCTTCTATGCTCAGACGGATCCTCTCTCCGCCTAAAAGAAAGCTTTTTCTATTTTTGGTAATGTTTCCAGAGTTCTTTTTTCGACGTTGTAATCGCCGTCGCACCAGCGGATAACGCTCTTTCTACATCATCAACCGTACGAATAAATCCGCCTGCTAAAATCGGTACGCCCGTCCGTTCTTTTACCTCAGCAATCACACCTGTTAAAGCTCCGGGAAGCACCTCAATATAATCCGGCTTTGTTTTCTCTAAAAGATTACAACTCTTTTCCATCGCACTCGAATCAATTAAAAAGATACGTTGAATCGCGACAACACCCTTTTGCTTCGCCTTCATAATTACACTTGCCTTTGTCGACAATAGTCCATATGGCTTATACTCTTGACATAAAAACTCTGTTGCATGGCCATCGCTTTGCAAACCGTGAATTAAATCGACATGTAAAAATACCTTTTTACAATGCTGCTTCGCAAGTGCAACAACACTTTTCAATTGACCGATATGAATGTCTAAAATAACAATATACTCATAAGAACTATATAGTAACTTTTCTAAATCTTTTATTTGCCGAACAGCTGGCAAAATATTTTGTTCATGAAATTCCATTCAAAAAGTCCCCTTCTTTACGTCTTCCTACCTTTTATAGTACACAATTTAAGCGAAAAGAAAAGCTAGCAAGAGAAATTTTTAATTCTCATTCTTGTCGCATTGTGTTGAACAGTCGATATCCTATGTCCAATTGCCGATATATGACGAGAAACGGTCGATATATCTTAAAAATCGCCAATATAATGATGGCGCAAAAAAAGAGTGAATAACCGATTAGTTACTCACTCTTTACTAGGATTAAAGCAACACAGAATCCTTATCACTCTCTTGATTACGTCTCTCGCGTTCTTCTTCTAAACGCTTCATATATACTTCTCCTTCTTTTTCAATAAACTCATTATCCATATCTTGCTCTTTTTTCGAAGTATATAAAACCATGTAACCACTTACGATAATCCCGATAATAACAAGATAAATCCACCATGGTAAAGTTTCCACTCTTCGCCCTTCCTTTCCTGAGACAAGCCTTGTTAGTTTCACTATATGAAGGTAGGACAAGAGTTATGACAATTTCTTTTTCAAACAAGTAAAGCAGTACTCCCATCTACAATCACCGTAGATAGAAGTACTGTCTTTAAAATTCTATCGATGAATCCAAACTGCACCTGCAGACTTGTCTTCAGCTTGTCCTACTACCTCAAACTTCAATCCTAGTTTCGGCAACTTACGTCCTGCATCTGGAATGATGCTGTTGATATACTGCTTAGAATCATCAAATTTCGCAACGCCTGGTAATCCTTTATAGTCAAAGATACCGCGAGTTGGCGAATCTACTTTCCATGCTGGCGTTTGATCAAATGAGAATGCCGCATCGGCAATTTGATAACGCGTACTGCTCTTCACAGTCGGTTGTCCGTTTAATGTCCCTACGATTGCCTCTGGATGAGAATCTACTACGCCTAAGAATCCTTCACCTGGATGAACGCCTACCCAGTTATCTGTAAAGCTTTGATCCGCATACCATACAACCATTCCTGTATTAAAGACTGGGCCACGTGCATGTTGTAACGCCATGTCAGAACCAGCGTAATTTCTCCACTCTACATAGTAGTTATGTTTTTTCTGTTCAAATCCGTTAGACACAGTAAATCCTTTTAACGTCATTGCAGGTTGTCCTTCTGCATCATCAGAGAAAACAACTTTTCCATCTACAGTTAATGCTGCATTATCTAACGCAAATCCTTTATACGCTACTGCAATATCTGTTAAATACTCAAATTGCAGTTTTACTTTTTTCCCTTTGAATTGGCTTAAATCGTATGATTTATCAACCCACTTACCATCAGTTGTATCCATACCGCCTTTTACGTCTTTTTCGCCCATTCTATCAATACGTGTCTTCGTTCCATCTTCTGCAATAGCATACACGTCAAGGAAATCATACTTCGCTTCAAGCTCATAGAATGCCTTATAATCAAACTTAGCATCCGTTGCATTTGTTAAATCAAATACTGGTGTCTCAAGTGTTGTATGAATGTCATTTCCTTTTGTACTGTAATAAAACTTCTTACCAAATGCCGATTCGATATTTTTTATATCTTTGTCCGGCAAGTTAACGCGAACGATTCCTGGTCGTTTTGATTTCGTAACACTTTGATCTAAATATGTTGCAGCACCGATTCCCGTGCGAAGTTTATCATAATCTACCTCAACGATATTCGCCCAGTTACCCTTCATATTCTTTTGGAAAAACTCTTTATTTTGTGGTGAAAAACTTGTTGGCTCTGTTCCTGCAATCTTTCCAGCCCAGCTGCCGCCGCTCATAATAGACCAAGATTCAACTGGTTCACCTTGTCCAGTGTACTTTGTATCGTACTCATCCGGTAAGCCTAAATCATGACCGTACTCATGGGCAAACACACCAACCGCTCCATCTTCAGGCTCGATTGTATAATCGTATGCAGCCATCTTTCCGCCCCAATTCGGAACAGAAGCTTGTGTTCCATCAATTGCATATGGTTTTGATCCAAGTTTTGAACGGTGAGACCAAATCGCATCATCTTTCAATTTACCGCCGCCAGCTTCTTGACCCACGCCAGCATGAACAACCATTAAATGATCAATAATGCCATCTGGCTCATTTTTATTACCATCTCCATCTTGATCGTACTGATCAAATTGGTCAAAATCAGCTAAGTTAATCCCTTTTGCTACTGCTGCTTTTAATGCTTCCTTCACAAAATCACGCGGTCCTAAAGGTCCTTTATTATCATGACCGGTACCAGCATCTGCACCATAATCAGAAGCTTTTCCTGGAACAGTAAGCCATTCCGTTACAGTTCCATCAACTGTGTAGCTACCACCTGATTGCTCTTCATAATATTGCTTGAATGTGTTAATTTTTGACCCATCAAATAGCGTAAATGGCTCATCACCAAATAACATTTTTTGATAATGCTCACGATTAAAGTCCTTAGAATACATATATCCTGGCGCTTGATCAATATTATTATGTTTAAAATCGCTAAATTCTACGAGTAAAACAAGCACTTTATCTTTTCGAACAGTTCCATTGTACTCTTCTTGCTTTGCTGGTGTAGTAGGTACTTTTCCATTTAATTTTCTAGGATTCAATCCTGCATCTTGTCCAGCTACTGGTCCTGCTGTTGGCTGCTGCGCCTGTTCATTTTCCTTCATTTTTGCATCTTTTACTTTTTTCATAAAATCAGAAGCTTCTTGCGTAAGACTATCTTCTGTAATGATTTCTTTCCCAGGGTTTTCCCCTTTCTTTTTCTCAACATACTTTTCAACAGCCTTTGACGTCTCAGCTTGTGATGCAGATTTATCAATGACTCCCCGTTCTTTTAATGCTTCTGCCAAACGCTCATCCGGTATTAAATGCTCATCTATTGGTAGAGATGATGATGGTGTTTCAGCATATGCTGCTTGACTTCCAAAAGCAAAAGTACTACTTAGCACTGCTGCTGTTGCTAATACTGATAAAGGTTTTAACTTCTTATTCTTTTTCAATGCATTTCCTCCCCGTTGTTTGCGAACTATCGTTTTTTTGTCGATAACAACATAATATTCGTATTATGACGAATATTCAATATTTTTCAACAAATAAAATGTTGAGAAATATTTTTTTATGCAGGGTGAAATACATAAGATAGCAAAATAAAAAGGTTCTGCCCTAAATAGCAGAACCTTTGTTTGAATCATCTTCTTAATTATGAAAGAAGGAACGGGTAATTCTATTCATTGATGGATACAGCATGCTTTTCAAAAAAAGCTTGGACATATTTCATAAACTCTTCCGGCTCTTGACGGAACGGAGCATGATACCCTTTTTCAATAATATGGAATGTACTATTTTTAAATAGTTGATGATAGGCTTCACCATTTTTCCATGAAACGCTTTTATCATTTCTGCCCCAAATGATTAAGGTCGGCACCTTGATTTCATTCGCATCCATCGCTAATCGATGTTCTCTCATCTTACTTAATTCACTATAATGCTCTTTATCATCTCTTCTATTTTTCACCGCATTTTTATCATAATCCGTAATGGTAGATACCGTATTTAAATCAACCGATAAATTCGGCTTTTGGAAATCTTCTTTTTGCTGGAAGGATTCTATTCCTGTCGAGTCCGCTAAAATAAGGTGCGTAATCGCCTCAGGATATAGGTATGTTAAATTAAGAGAAATCTCTCCCCCCATTGAATGACCAAGCATCGCAAACTTATCATAGCCTAATTTTTTCATTAACTTATAATATATATTTGCTTGCGCTGGAAATGAATACTGAAAATCCATTGGCTTCGAAGAACGACCAAATCCTAAAATATCAACTGCAATGATCGTATGATCTTTCGCTAATTCTGGATAAATATCACGAAATCCATCAGAAGAACCTCCAAAGCCATGAAGCATAAGAAGCGGCGGTTTCCCTTCACCAATTTGTTTAAAATATATTGTTTGCCCATCAATTTCTGCCATTTTTTCTGTTGTGTTCAATTTTGTTGCAACAGTATTTTTTACTTCTTCTACTTTTGCTGTTGGTTTCTCAACGATATTACAAATCACTAATACGACAAGAACAATACAACTAATTATATAGAACTTTAATCGTTTCAAATTTATCATCTCCTTTCCGCTACTTTAAATCATGAAAAAATACACTTAACATAAGCTTTCACTTTTTGTCGGTATTTTATAGCCATATAGTTGTAACTATTAAAGTTACAACTATATCAAAAAAATATGCTTTCTCTCTAAGTAAGAATGCATTGGGATATTTCTTGTATTTGATTATTTTCGTACTGTCCAACCCTCTTGTAATCATTATAGTTACAAATAAAAAGTAGGTCAATCATTTTTCAAAAGTTTTATATACGTATAGAAATGAAGGATAAAGAAAACAAATAAAAGAAGAACGCCTTTTAGTGAGGGTAAACGTTCTTCTTTTTGTTATAGGTCTACATGAGTATTCATTATAGGTGTTCGTGGTCTATTCTGAAGCACTTATACCGGTGTTTCCATCAGTATATGAATAGGCAGATGTATCGCTAACGCTATATGCTAAATCAGGCTTTGATATGAAATGGTCTGCGTGAGTAGCTTGTTGTGTTTCAGCAAAATGATTTAATCCAAGGGAAAGAATTCCGATAACAGATAAACCAACAGTAATAACACCCAATTTTTTCATTATTTTAACGCTCCTC
This sequence comes from Bacillus sp. 95MFCvi2.1, assembly GCF_000374965.1. Classification (NCBI taxonomy): domain Bacteria; kingdom Bacillati; phylum Bacillota; class Bacilli; order Caryophanales; family Bacillaceae; genus Bacillus; species Bacillus sp. 95MFCvi2.1. The sequence goes on from NZ_KB895707.1 coordinate 87,051, forward strand.
TACTTAATAATTTTTGTTTCGCTTCATAACAGATATTAAAATAATCACTTACTTTTTCATGATTATTCAATTTACGAAATTCGACAGCTAACAACTCACCATATTCTTCAACATAATCCCATAATCCTTGTTTTTCGAAGTAAAATATTCCTTCTTTTATCTCTTTTTCCACTAAATCCATTGAACATCTTTCATTTAGTGTTTTCAAAATGTTGAAGTGATACATATATTCTTTGTTTCCTACTGCAGAACAAATATTTAAACCGTTTTCAATTAATTTTTGTGCAATATTTATTTCACCTAATTTATAATGTTCCCTTGCTTGTAGGAAAATGGCTTTGATATGATTAGGAAGTTTCTCTGTTACTTCTGATAAATGACGAATAGCTAAAGTGGATAGATTTTGGGTAGCATACAATAAACCTAGATTATGTCTAACTATTAAAATTAGCTTATCTTCTTTAGCTTTCTGTAAAATGTCAATTGCACGATTTAAATGTTCTTCGGCTTGTTCAAATTGTTTTAAAAATATACAAGCTGTCCCTATAATATTTTCACAGGATGCAACTTTGACTTCATATCCTTCTTGATTTAAAAATATTGCTTTCGCCTTATTTATATATTCAATAGAAGATAGCATTTTGTAAGTATGGTGATACAATACAGCAAAGTGTTGATGAAATTCAGCTTGTTCTATCGGATTAGAAACTTGCTTTAATAATTCTTTAGCTTTCTCAAAATGTATTTCAGATTCTTTGTAATTCGAAATGAACATTAGATGAATACCTTTAAAGAGATGATAATAATGTGTTAAAAGCAGATCATTCGGAAGAGACAAGGAATCAATTTTATCGAAGCTATTGCTTGTAATACTTAAACGATCTGCTAACACTTGATAGCGAAAATCTAATAATGAATAATAAAACAATATGTTTTGATCTTCTTCCATATGATTAATTTTTGATTCAATTTCCTCTTTCAATCGTGTCGCTTTCTCTACTTGTTGTTGCAGCATTGACTGATACCAAGCGTCTAATGAATGCTTAATCTGTTCTTTCGTTACTACATGTGCACTCATAGAAATTCATCCCCCTCGTTTACAACTGTAATTATCACTTTTCCACAAATTGTATATCCCTCTAAATATATAAATAACTTGAGAAATAATTATCAGAATATTCAACTCAAAAGACATAATTAAAATCCACCTCATAAAAAATAGCTTTCATATCCTTATTGCGGGTAGTACCAGCGAAACTGTCACTACCCGCAATAAGGATATGAATTAAGAATGCACTGATTCCTCTAGATATGATCTCTCTTCAATTTGAATTCGTTCCATCATATCCAATTTAAAGGTCCCGTAAGGATTTACATGACTATAGATGAGTATTTCTTGCAACATGGCTACATCTTTTGTTTATAAAACCAATAGCTGAAGGTTTTGCGCATAGTGTGCATACCAATGGATTCTACATCGGTAAAATCTCCAGCTTTTTGTAATTGTCGGTACGCTTGGATTTGGCTAATGGGTTGATCTCTTTTTCGAGAAGGAAATAACCAGGTACTTTCTAGGGATTGGGTATAGGAATAGACTTCATTAAAAATAGAAGTGAGATTAATCATGCGCTCTTTCTTCGTTTTTCCCTCTTTGCTTTTGAATTCTTTTCTCTTTTTTTATTTTTGTAGTAAAAATAAAAAGAACTTGTAAAAAAATACAAGTTCTTTTTAAAATAATGTAAACTGAAGGGTAAAACAAACTATCTTATCAGAAAAACTAGGGATCACTATTTCTTAAGACTACTAGGACCTCTTTATTATATAACAAATATTAACATGCAAAGTTTATAGTTTTGAAAATTATGTGAATTAAGATGACAGATCAATTTATTCCATATATAAAGTTACGTTAAATTCGTGGGGTTTAACCCCACCTTTCCTCCATTGTATGAAGAAATTCGGTAAGTATGGATATGTTGCCGAGCCGAACATACCAAAAACAAAGGGTAATACATTTATGTTTGATATCCGCTTTATTAAAATATTTTCCGTATAGGAAATTTTAAAAGTAAAGAGGTGGTTTTTAAATGTATAATGAGTCTATATATTTTCCTTATATAAATTATAATCAATACTTCGATCGTCAATTCCCTGGTCCTCAGATTCCAAGTATACCGGGAATGCCAGGTTTTCCGGGTGCACCCGGACAGCAAAGTTCACAAGCTCCAACATCTCCTCCTCCATCATTTATTCCTCAACAATCAACTGCTTCACCATTTGCTGTTGATCCAGGGGCAATTTCATTCTGTTTATTTCGAAATACCTATATATGGCTTACGAATGGTGAACAGTTTTGGTATTATCTGATTTTTGTAGGACGAAGATCTGTTACTGGTTTTAGATGGAACGGTAGGTTTTGGGTGATTTTTGGAATTGATACAAGAAGGATTAGTTCATTTACATGTTTTTAAAAATTATAGAGTAACGATAAAAGTTTAATTATATAAACAAAAGAGGTATTAGAATGAAAAACTTTCAATCATTTGATGGGACAATAACTATGATTAACGATTTTGTAACAGGATCAAATGAAGAAATAGGATGTACTAAATTAATATCCGTAGATAATGGTTATGGGACTCTAACAAATTTTGTAGTGAAACCAAATACTTATTTTATTGACTACGCAGCGGTAGTAGTAGGAGATAAAGTAACTGGATTTTACGATGCTAACATCCCTGTTCCTCTCATTTTCCCACCACAATTTCAAGCAATTGTTATAGCGAAATATATACCCTATCAAAATGTAAAAGTAGATAATTTTAATGAACAGTTAGAGAGTAGTGATGGAAAATTAAAATTAAATATTTCTCCTTCTACTCAAATTTTATTAACAAATGGCCAATTTTTTACAGGGAATCTTGCGAATCGAAATTTAATAGTTATTTATGGTCTTACAACAATGAGTATACCAGCCCAAACTACGCCATATAAAATCATTGTTTTGTGTCAAAAGTGATTTTTATTTTAAAGGGTCTCTCGGTTTATTTGAGAGGCTTTTTTTGTTTCTGAAGAAAAAAATAATGAAAAGTAGGAAAAAAGGTTTATTTTTTAAGATAGGGCCACGCCCCATACTCATCAAGCTAAGATTTTGAAATATCCCCAAAACGAAAATTTTATATTTCTACATTTATTTATGAGAATTCAGCTTACTTTTTTCGTTTTGGGAAACAACCAATTTCTTAAGTTGATGGATATGTGTTACTACCCCCACTTTTAAAAATAAAAAAGGCAAGCAACCCCAGCTATACGCTAAAATCACTTGCCCCATAAGAATTATTTAGTTATGAAAAGTAGGCTTATAAAACGAACGATTCTATTTTATATACGGATATCAACCGAAAAATATATTAAATCGTTCATAAATCAACGTTTGCTCATTTTAATATTTTCCTGCTATCGATAAGAATCGTTATAAAAAGAAAGATATGTGGGCGAATTGTGGGCAAAAAAAATTTATAAGTTTACTTTTTTATAATTAAAAAAACAAAAGAGCACAGCGTGTATAAGTAGTGCTACCAACACTCTTATACCGTCCACCTGAAGCACCCAGGTAAACACTTGCTGTACCCTCATGAAATATTTTACATCATGTAGGGCTTATTAAGCAACGTTTGCCGAATTGGTGACGTTGCTTTTTTGTTTCCACAAAGGAGACGAATATCATGAAAGAACGTATTGATGTTATAGCAAGTAAAGAATCTTTTCACAATCTCTCTACATTCATAGAAGTAGAAGAACTAAATCAAACTGTACGAGCATATAGAGACACCATTCGTATATCTATTAAACGTACTGACGTACAAACTAAACTCATTACACTACTTGAAATTTTAAAACGCCACAGTTGCAAATACGTAGGTGTTAGTTTCCTATGCAAAAATTCAATTGCTGACATGATGGAAATATCTTATAAAACTGTTCAACGTTTAATGAAGAAACTTGTGAACCTGGGCATGATCCGCCAGGTATCTATGAAGCGTAAAAAAGATATGCTTCAAACAGCTAATGCTATTATTATTCAACCTATTGTGGAAGAAGTGTCCGACAAGCAATCTGCTAAAAGTCCTACAAAGTGTCCGACCATTAAAACAACACCTATTTCCTTAAAACAAAATATAAAAGATATAAACAAACGTAATAGTAATGAGAATAGTATTACTACTGAAGATAATATTAAACAAGCTGATTTTGTTGCCCATTGGGTTCCAGAGCGTTTTGTTTCTTTAGTTAGCTCTTTTTATTCTGAATCAAAAACAATTCAAGAACTGTGGAAGGTTGTAAAACAGTGTAATAGAGTTGTTAACCATACAACAGGTGATAAAGCATTTGATAAAGACCAGGAGCTTTCTATTGGCTTAAAAGCTATTAAAGAGTTTGTTACGAAAGTGAAGTCTGGAGTAAAAATGAAGAATGGTAAATTCGCTTATTTCAATGGGATTGTAAATAACCTAATGGACAAGTTCTATTTTGACTGTGAATTTATGGGAATATAAGATTTACAGTCCCCCCCTTAAATTGGTATGATTTACTTAATTAAGGAGGGAGATTTTTGAATTTAAATATGTATCTAGGAGAAGTACATACCCAAACGCAAAGTATGAACGCTATATGTACCGCTACCATTCAAGGTATGGAACAAGCTATTCAGTCGATTGATGCTTTTGCAATTGATACTGCTCTACAAGGACAAACATATAGCAGTGCAAAAGCATTCTTTACAGAAACTTTTCGTCCTTTAGCACAAGGAATCATTTACTTATGTGAGGAATTGATTCGTCAGAATGATGCTTTTCCAAGTCAATTTGAATCAAAGGTAGCCTCAACCGATGTAATCGAACAAGAAATATTAGAACAAATTCAAGAAATTGACCGAATGAAAACAAGTATGGAAGCCGTCAGTCAAGCTATGCCAATCCCAAGTATGGACGCTATGGCGAATCTTTTTACTCTCATGAGGAAAAAACTGCAAGAAAAGTTAGATCATCTATATGAATTTAATCAAACGTCTAGCAATAACTATGCTACAGCACTTCAACTAGCTGCTAGTATTGCTACAGGTCTTGCTGAAGTCCAAAGTGGGAAAGGTTTTAGTCCTGCTAGTGGTACATTTAGTACACAGGGATTGAATATGGAGTGGACAACTTCTATTCAAGAAATTATAGCAAAGCGTGAAGCAGAACGGTTTTCCAGTCAAGGTGTTGAAGAACTTGGTCAATCTGATTTCATGAAGAATGACAAGACTATATCAGACCAGCTTGATGAAGGTGTACGTGTCGGTTCTGGACGAGCTGTTAGAGACGGAATAGAAGATTTTAAAGCATTGGGAGACAAGGAAACGTGGGAAGATATGGGGTATGCTGCATCGCACCCTTTTAATACCCTTAGAGCCATGTACAATGTCCTTTCAGATTCATATATTAAGAATGTAAAAAATGGTGATTTTGAAGATGCTGTAATATGGTTTAGTTATTCCCTAACAGGAATAGGAGTAGGACTAATTGGTGATAAAGGTATTGGTAAAATCACAAAAGTGTTAAAAGGAGCTAGATATGCAAAAGTAAAGGACATCAAAGTACCACGTATACAACAAACTGTTACAAATTGGGTTGATAATTTAAGCATAGAAAATCGATTGGCGTTTGCTGATACAAATGGACTTAATCTAAGGTCTAGTTTTGATTCCTCTACTTTTAATAAAGCTGAGGATACAATGGTATATGCCAAAACAACAGGTGGAAAAACTAGAGTTAAAGATGTACAAGAGGTAATTCAAGACTATGCAGATAAGGTTCTTGATAGAGTAAAAGTAGAAGGTGAGCACCTTAATTCATATACAGCATCTAAAGTATTGCGTGAAGAACTTAAAGAAGTAGGAATTGAACCACCACCATATCCTAATGCGGCACATCATATTGCACCTTGGAATGATAGAAGGGCGGCACAGGTACAAGAACTATTAGAAGAGTTTGGAATACATCATAATTCTGCTGCTAACGGAGTGTTTCTTCCAGGCTATGGGGCAGAAGGACATAAATATGTAACTACTGAAGCCCTACATATAGGTAATCATAGTCCAGAGTATATAAGAGAAGTATACAGAGTATTAAGTGAAGTTAAACGCTTTGAGGGTAATCAAGCAGATGCAGTTGCAGCCTTGCAGAAAATAAGAGAAAGGTTATTGGACGGTAGTTTAAAACTAAATGAACCCAAATAATCTCAAGTGTTTTACTAATTAAATTATAAAGGAGTAAAAGGTATGAAAATTTGGCAATTAAAAAGCTTATTTGATAACTATAAATCTTTTCAGCTATTAAATTTGAAAGAAGATCGAAAAAAATATTTTGATGAAAAAATTGATTTGGCAATAAAGTTATCTGATTCGTGGGGAGAAATTCTTGTTGAGTGTGTAGAAGGAGATAACCATAGTGATTGTCCTATGTTCTGGGGGGAACTTGGTACGCCAATGATTAGTAAAAAAGCAAAAGAGGTATTAGAACCTCTAATTTGCAATAATGTTGAGTTTCTTCCGCTAACTCATGATGTTACAGGTGAAGTTTATTACCTAATAAATGTTTTAAATACAGTTGATGCAATTGACTACAATAAAGCAGTTTTTGAAAAACTAAGTACAGGATTAATAATAGGTTTCGAAAAATACTCATTTCTACCTAATATAGTTGAAGGGCAGATAATATTTAAAACCTATTTAAATCAAAGATTACATTCCTCTACTGTTTTAGTGTCAGATGAATTTAGAAATGCAGTGTTAGAAAGTGATTTGACAGGTTTCGAATTTGTTGAGGTATGGGATTCGGAATCGAACATGTAAAACAAAGTCCTAAAACAGAAGGATGATAAAAAAGAAGAACTCCTTGTATTGAGGTAACGTTCTTCTTTTTTATTGATCTATGTAATTATCCATCAAAAATGTAATACTTACAGTTATTACGTAAAATTGGTATGATTTAGGCATTATTTCGAGGAGGTTTTTTCATGAGTTACGATACAGTAGGTTCGTTGCAACGTATGCAACAATTAGAACAAGCACAAGCAGCATCAGGAAAACGTTTAGTGCTAAAAAGAATTAATTCTACTCTAGATATATGGTTAATTATTATTGCATTTATTTTATTAATTCCAACATTAGGATGGTCTTTTGTACTCTATGCTCTTTATTTTGGCATAAGAGAAATTTTCGCTAAAACATACTTAGTTCAAAACGTAGCTACTGGTGAAAAATTCAAAGTAGATAAAGAGGATTTCAAACAATACAAGAAGGATTTTAAGAAGAAGGAAAAACAAGTTAGAAAGATATCTGATTTGAAATAAAAAAAAAGAAGAACGCCTTTTAGTGAGGGTAAACGTTCTTCTTTTACTGTAAATTCACTTAAATTTCTTGTGCTACAACTATACCAGTATCTCCATGTGCATTAGACGGTGCTCCACCACCATCACCAATACTGATATAATCAGGTCTTGCAGGTGCTCCACCAGTATCACCACGGGTTGAATATTGATTCGATTCATTAAAACTATTTAAGCTAATTGCTAGAACACCAGCAACTACTAATCCTGTTACTACTCCACTAATTTTTTTCATTATTTCAAAGCCCCTTTTTCTAAATGTTTTTTACTTGCGTTATTACTCATATAGAAATATTGACTTGCCTTTAAATAGTTACCTTCTTCATGGAATTTGATGGCTAATTTTTGACTGTATTCTATTATACATTCTAGTAAATTTACACTTTCAAAATATGAAATTCCTTCTAATACAGCTTTTTCTAATTCAATTGTATTCGAATCTTTATTTAATTCTTTCAATATCATAAAACGATGTAGAAATTCCTTATTTTTTAATTCATTACAAATTTTAATTCCCGATGCGATATAGCTTTCTGCTAGTTCGATTTTACCTAATTTATAACACTCCTCAGCCATAGTAAAAACAGCTTTATAATGTTCAGGTAATTTTTCGACAACTTCAGAAACATGACGAATGGCTAATTCAGATAAATTTTGACTTCCATATAACCATCCAAAGTTACTTCTAATCATTAAAATATATTTTTCGTGCTTTACTTTCTGAAATATATTTAAAGCAATATTGAAACTTTCTTCTGCTAATTCAAAGTGTTTTAATTCAATGCAACATAAGCCATATACATTTTCACATAATGCAACATTAATTTCATATTCGGAGTGTTTTATAAATTCTTCTTTTGCTTTTTGAAGGTATTCAATGGATTTTACTTGTTGGTATGTGTGATAGTAAAATTCACCTAAACGATAATTAAATTCAGCTTTTTCAAGAGGGTTTTGAATATATTTTAGTAGTGTTTCTGCTTTTTCAAACTGTTTTTTTGCTTCTGTATAGTTTTCGGTGATTCTAAAATAGAATGCTTTGAAGAAATGATAGTAATATGCTAAAAATCCCTCTTCAGCAACTTCAAAAGATTCTACACTATCAAAGCTATCTTTTTTAATATTTAACCAATCTGTAAGCACCTTGTATCGAAAATCTAATAGTGCATAATACAATAATATGTCTTGATCTGTTTCTACATGATTGATTTTATTATCAACTTCTTCTTTAAATCGTGTCGCTTTCCCCACTTGTTGTTGCAACATTGATTGATACCAAGTATCTAATGAATGCTTGATCTTTTCTTTGGTTACTACATTTGTGCTCATAACAAGCCATCCTCCTTATTCTATCTGTAATTATCTAAATATTAACACATTTCCATGGAATTAAGTGGTAATCATTATTGAAATACATATTGATAAATATTTTTTGAAGCATTGGTTTAGGGAAATAAAAAAAGCTGACTCCTAAGAGCCAGCTTTTTATTTTTATCGAATATCAAAATGTTTTTCTTCCACATAGTTCTTATTGTCGATAGCAAGCCATCCATCTTTTCTATAATAGATGTCGTAAGTTGCAGAACCATCAACCCTACCAAGAAACGGACCATTAGGCGCTTCATACGTATTAATTCCATATCCAGTAGGATATTTAGAATAAGCATGAAACCATTGCACCTCAAAATGTTCTTGCTTCGCCCATTGATTCGGACCAAAACAAAGCATGTTTTCATTTCCACCATACCAAACACCTTCAAGAATTACATGTGGTGTTTGGTCATTAAAACGTTCTCCAGTAAAGTTACCATCTGGTGCATCATAAAGATTAATTCCATATCCAACAGGATATTTAGAAACAGCAATTCCGATGCCTATATTTCGAGATGAAGCGATTGTGTTTATATCATCACCAATATACCAATCTAATGTTTTATCTCCCCGTAATAAATTAATATCTACTCTTCCAATACCATTGATATATCCGTTATCAGTGTATTGCCAAATATCACATGGATATGCTGGTTTGACTTGTGGTTGTCCATCATTTGTTCCGTAACGTGGTAACCAAATAAAATCCGCTTTTACATTTTGTAAATTATATTGATTATACATATGATGCGATACATATAAACCGACTTTCCAACCTGCAGCCTTACAAGTATCAATAAATGCTTGTGATGCCTTTGCTAAGTCTCTCAAGTTACCCTTACTTTCCATAGATGCTACAGTATCATCTTCCACATCTAAAACAAGAAACTTAGCATTCTTATTAACTCGATTCAAGAAGTCTTTTGCTTCCACAATTGCATCATTCACACTAACATAGCAGCCATACGCATATGCTGCATGTGGGATACCTCTAGCTTCTAAATTTTTCACGTGTTGATTATATAATTCATCTACTTTATTTGAACCATATTGCACACGGCAAATTGCTAATCCCAATTGTGGCGCTGCTACATCCCAATTAATTTTATCGTTAAATTTTGAAATATCTACAATGTATTTTTCTGTCATTATTCAACATCTCCTTGTTCATTTTCTTCATGATCTGACCAAATTCCTAATGCAATACCAACGGATAATACATAAGGTGCTAATTCATCTAAAAAGCTTTTTGCTTCTGGTAAGCCGAATTTAGTGAATAGAAATCCGACCAACGAAAAAACCGCAACCCATGTTTTCCAGTTGCGGAATCGTTTCTTAATATCTTGTTTGCCCATTATTTCCCCCTACTTCCCTACAAATTTAAAAAGCAATGTAATGGCACCAGCAATAATTGAACCAATTACGGTTGTTCCTATCCAAAATACAAGCCTATCTAAACGATCTACACGTAAGTGAGCGCTTTTTGCTGATTGCTGTGCTTCTATTGCAAGTTCCCTCACGTTGCCAAGACCATCAATTTTTGTTTCTACTCTTGTTAATCCAATAATTACTTTAGTGAAATCATCATGATTTTCTTGTTCCGGCAATTTTTTCATCCCCTTTTTGGCAATAAAAAAGAAGCATCGTTTATGCTCCCTTTTTATTGCTATTTAACTGATCATCTCCTTTACTGCTTACTATTACTTAATCGGATATGATAAAGAAAATGATACATAGCGAGTTTGTGCTTGTGGAAGATAAGTAGAAACCCTTCCATCTTTATGAACTACTACAGTAGCTGCAACCGGATGGTTTGGATTATTATCTAAAAATGCTGTAGCAGCAAAATATGAATCTTGGTGTGGTGCAATATCTGGTGTGATTCTTGTGAATACTTGTTGGTTTTTAACCAATCTAATCGCACCTGTCATGTGAACCCAGTTTCCGTGTCTACGGAGCATTGGAGGTGTATCAGTGTCGGCTACTGCATTTGTAATCGCTAATTCCTCCCATGCTACATCATCCATATAAAAGAGTCCTTCGCCATCCATCCAAACACTGCTTTCATAACTACCTTTATTTAAGAAGATAGCTTGTGCTTCCTTATCCTCACTGAAGAATCCTGGAATTAATCCGAATTGTTGTTGAATCTCTTTAATTACCTCTTGTTTTAATTCATTGTTAGTCATTATTGAACATCTCCCTTGAATTTTTTTGTTTGATTTTTTGATTCTCTTTAATCGACTCTTATTTATCCTTTTCTACATTGTTCTCACCCCCTTTCGAGCAAAATAAAAAGAGAGACGATTGTCCCCCTTTATAATCACATTTAAACATATACTTTAAATACCACCTTTTATTATCAATCCTAAAACTGCCATAACTATTGCACTAATAACAATTCGCAAAATCCATGTTGTATTCATACTAATTTTTTCTAACTGCCTATTAATTGTAGAAATGTCTTTTTCGTTAATAGTTGTACGAGTTTCTAAATTGCGAATATCTCTCATGATTTCTTTTTGTTCCGTTTTTAGGCTGTCAATTTTTTTATATACGTCTTCCATACGCTCACATCCTCCGTTAATCTTAATAAGTCAATCCTTATATATTATGAGACAACCCTATTCATTGTGAATGTAATTCAGATGTTTGCGTATCAAAGCCGTATTTTATCCAAAATAAAAAAGCCTACTTCTGCACACCCTTTTTAAACCGCATTATTTTCATCTAAACCTTTTGATAACTGGGTAACAGTAGCTCTTGCTTCCCAGACATAAATCTGATCTTTGTCTTTATTGTTATAAACAACTTTGAATTTTTGCCCTGCTGTAAAGTACCACTGAAAACTACCTGTCATCCTAACCCATTTACTTACATAGCCCGTAATTTCTCCTGCAATTTCATGTTCTTCAATTGTTTTTCCACTTGCATCTAATATGTGGATTTCAAGTATATGTTCAGCATCCGCTGTTTGGGCTAATGCAGACAGGTAAGCATGTACATCATAGATACCACTTTCTTTAATGTGAAATAGACCACCAGAACGGTCTACACTTCTATTAAAACCCCAACGAGGAAGATCATTAAACTCTACAATCCACTTTCCGCTATTGTAGCGTTTTTCTTTATGAAACCAAACAGCCACATTAGAAGGAGCTTGAAGTTTATTGTGGATTAAGAGATCAGCTTCAACTTTAACTTTTTTATATTTCGAGTCTTTACTAATAACTAAGGCATCAGTTTCTTCTTCTAAAATTGATTTACCATTCAAAAGTAATCTCTTCTCATCAAAACTCCATGATGCAAACAGTTTTTTCACATCTTCAAATGATGGATGTTCAACCCACCCTAACCAACCTTTTGCATCATCAATATAATTAGTCCAGAGTTTATTTTGGTAATCTTTCGCAAAAATAAATCCGTAAGTAGGGGAATTTATAAATGAGATACCACGCCAAGATTTAGCATTAGGTGTATTTCCTTGTACACTTCCATGACAATAAATTGTGTTTATCCCTAGCCCTCTGGCTACAATTTCATCAAGAATATTTTTTGTAGGATCACTAACCGAGATTAACGCACCGCCTACATCTGTTGTGATTTTGGGTACTTGAACATTATTTGCATTAATTAATTTTGTTAACTCTACGATTAGTTTATTCATGTCATCAATTTCTTTTCTATATCCTGCTACTTGTTCCAATGCTTTTTCAAAATCAGAAATATAACTTTCCATTTTAATATTTCCTTCTTTGACATCTCTTCTTAAAACAATTCGGATATCGGGTGTACTTGTACGTTCTGAATCTCCCTTTTCTATAACAAAATAAGCCATCCATTCGTTAGAAGTTGAGACTGCTTTAGCAGGTAATATATATTCAATGATTCCATTACTCACATCAATAATTTTGGCATCATCCCGAATAAACTGTTTATTATTTGTTGCTTCATACTTTGCTACATATCCAGTTAAATCAACTACTCTACCATTATCTTTTAGATATACAGTTAGTTTTAAACCATTTTTATCATTTTGGCGTGAACGAATGGTTTTGGTGAATACTGGATCAGCTAAATCAATTGTAATTACTTCATTTCTCATCTCGTTACGCTCCTTTCAATCACACCATTTTTAAGACGTCTAGGTGGTCTTCTCGTGCGTTTTGGTCTTCCTCTATGCTTTACATTTCCTTTTGGTTGTTGTGGCTCTATTTTTTCAATTCTGGTATCAGTTTTTGTAACATACTCTTGAACCCCTTTTGTTAATTGTGAAAGCATACCATATAAACCTACGCCTGTTTCTTCATCTTCATTCGGAATAACTAAACCATAATGTGTTGGAATTGCATCAGTGGTAATTGGTGGCTCTCCTTCTTTTCGATTCATACGCATTTCATAAAGCTTTGGAATATCTGTTTTCAGATTGTATTGTTTAATATCCCAATCCATGACTTTCTCTAATGCACTAAATTGTATATCTCGAATATTAGTCTTGTATTTTTTCTTTGATGATACTTTAAAATCAGCAGCTAAAATCCCACCATAAAATGAACCAGTGCCAGACATAACTTGAAGGTATCCATTTGCAGAATTAGAATTTCGTAGCAAAGAATACTGAAGCACTAAGTCTGTATCACCGCTAGAAGCAGTTTTTACCGAAAAGATTCTCTTTCCGTTTTGATGAAACAGAAATCCTTTTCCTGCTGTAAAATGCATATTCTCTTCAGTTGCTTCAAGCATGAGATTCTTTTTACTTTTCGCTGCGAAATCTGTTGCAGCATAAAAATTCATGTATGAATATAATGCATCTATATTTAAAGACTCTTCTGCTTTTATACTCATCTTTCCATTTTGGTCAAAGAAAATATTTGCTGAAAAGTACAGATCTGTTTTACTTCCGCTTATATACCCTCTTGTGATACCAATACCGCCAGCTTTGGGATATGAGTCAGATTGTTGATATATTGCTACTGCCCCTTGTGAAGCGGTTATATCATCGTTTCCGCCTAAAAAGATAGTGGGCTGCATTTCTTTTCTTGAATTTATATAATATCCTAAAAACATACGGGTAATGTCTGACTCAAACAAACGTATAAATTGTTTTGGCTGTAATATTCTTTAACTGTTCTCGCACTTTACTACTTGAGATACCTTCATACCAAGAATACGCTGAAATAGTTCCATACATATATAAGTCTGCTTCTTCAGTATTAGCGCTATTAAGTACCTCAAATCTATTTTTGATTTTCGGGATTTCCGTTACTGTCATTCTCATCACCTCCCTTTAATGCTGCTGCATTTTCAACTGATTCATAGTTTTTCGTAACATACCGTTTATTTGCCCATTCCTCATTAATTGCTTCACGTCCTAACATCCGTAAAATATCATTAATTGAATTTGCACCAATTCTAAAGAACACATCACAAGCACTTGCTAACTGTGTAATATCTACATATTTAATACGACTCGTATCTACTTTTAAATATGTTCGTTCTAAGTACTCTTCCTTCTTATAAAACTTACGATTTATTTCATCTGCAATAAGTTCTACAAGCGGATTAATACAGAACATAAGGAAATTATCTGTTTGCTTGGAGACATCGACAACATCACCTTTTAACATTCCTTTTGGTACATGAAAAGCCATTGAAACAAAATCAATAATGTCATCAACAAGTGCTTTAATATCTCGACTATCTAATTTATTTCCTTTGGAAGTGTTACTAAAATTCTCTAATGTATATCCATCTTGTAATTGGAACACAGCACCTGCATTATCTGCTTCAAAAAACGCTTTAAACTGTTCATTGAACATAGCATCCATTTGTTGTTGCATTTCTGGTGTGTGCGCTCTTAAAAATTCACCTTTCACCACAACACGCATTGCATTAGAACGCTTATAAATACTTGTAGCAGAAGTAATTAATTTTCCCCAGCTGCTATATAAACCATCAATTACATTCATGATATTTTCATCACTTAATTGAAAATAAAAAACCTCACTCTCTTTAAATACCTTTTCGGTAAAAGTGAAGTTTTTAACAGTAACGCCTTTATATATTTTCTTTTAATGCAAATTCTTCTTTGCTAAAACTGTCTGCAATATATAGTTGATCGTTATGCATAATTACTAAACACTCATTATCATAAATTAAATGGGAGACTAAACTATGCATAAATTGTGAAGCATTTTGGTTTTGGTTGGGCTGCACATTAAATAAATAGTGATTTTCCTTTCGAACCTCTTTTCCTTTTTCAAAGGTTTGAAACTCACAACAAACAAGTGTATTTGCAATTAAATCAACACAAGTATTTACAGCTAGTTTTTTAAAGAAGTAATCAACAGATGCTTCATAAAAACAGCTTTTTAAATCTGCTGTACTCCTTTTTCCAAACAAACCGCCTATCCAATCAATTAAACCCATTCTCTCACCTGCCTTTCTAAGGATACCACCAGCATTTCGGAAAAAAACACGTTAGGGTTACTTTGCACTTTACGTCACAATTGCTCCCTCTACACCTATTACATAGTTAAATCAAAAAAGTATCCTTAATAAAGGATACTTTTTTGATCTAATGTTCTTTTAGTTTTTTTCTCTAAATAAATTAAGTCTTTTTGAATTTATTTTACTATTTCAAACCTTGCACTTGCATCACAATCATTATAGATCGTTCGACCACTAGTACATCGCATTTGTAATGATATCCAACCATAACCTTCATGGTAAATTGTTCCAGTTGCTTCATTCCAATGTGAATCCCTCGGATATATATAACCAATGTTGTAAAGTACTTCATTAAAATAGGAATATGAAGGAACAAATCTAGCATGGATAGTTCTATTTCCAGAACGGTTAATTACAGAATACTTAATATACTTACCATGTCCTACCCAAACGCTTGGTGTAGAATCACAGTTTTCTCCATAGGATAGTATACCATTTCCAATATTATTCGTGGTTGGAGGGCATCTATAAGACTCTGCATTTGCTTCTGATGCTGGTGTTATAAAAGTAAATATAGAGGTAAGTATAATAACCACTCCCAGTATAGCAAACCACTTTTTAAATTTACTCATCAAATCCCACCCTTCCCTTTTTTGATAATTCATAATAACATTACTTTATAGATAAGGTAGAGTCAGCAATTTTTACACGACAAATTTCTTAAATGGGGTAGTATCACATCGCCATCAAGCTAAAAGAACGAGTTATCCCCAAACAATAAATACGAGCAAAATGCACAAAATTTTCGTTATGAGGGTGGTATGAGATTTTAACTTGATGGGCATGGAGCTGTACCCCTTCTAGTAAGTTCTTACTTTAAATGCACCAACAGAAAATGGTTTTGCTTCTGTTAATTCACTATCTTGTGTTAAAGCATGAGTCAACGCAAAGAAACCGTCTGTTTTCCGTTTCTCTTTATCAATCTTGCAATACTCTTTGTTTCCATTTCCTTTTTCATCTACATAAACATTCCCTACATACCAACGCATTAATGGATCATCACCAAATACAATTAATTGTTTAATAAACATCTCATCAATTAATGGTGCTAATTTTGCATGTGTAATCGGGCCTCTTCTCACAACTTCTAAAGGAATCCCCGTTTCCTTGAATTTCTCCTCTAAGATGGAAGCACGGAAACTATCACAAGCGACCTTCTTGATATTAAATATTTTTGCTTGTTCCAGATACCAATTCACAACACGATCTGCATCAATGGATTTGTCATAAACAATCGTACATAATCCTTTTTCTTTTGCGATTTCAATAATGTCGGGGTTGATATCTTGCAATTTTAAGGCCATATGATGAATGAACGTGTGCTGCTTCCAATACCTTTTCCCATCATGTTTAAATAGCAAACCTACAGAACAAAAATCTCGTACATCTGCAAAATCAATACCACCTACTGCATCAATACCTTTTAGATTCTCTGGAAAAGGTTGATCTGTTGCTAATCTATCTTCATAGGTTGCAACCTCTTTTCTAGAATCTTCAACTGGTGAATTCATTCGTTTTGTCATAAATTCAATACGTAATGAACTGTTTTTCTGCATATCGTAGTATTCTTGACGCATTTTTTGTTGTAAAGATGGATTATATCGGTATGATGGATTCGCTTTTTCCCACATTTCTTCATTATCTACTTCTGACGGATCATCTAATTTACAAATGAACGGAAATAATGTGGAATCTGGCAACTCTTTATTTAATACTGCTCTTGCTTCTTCTTTTAAATCATCAAGAACACCACCACGAACATAACCATCTGTAGAAATATAGAAAATACGTGGATCTTTCTTTTTACCAAGACCAGAAGTAAATACCTTTATATTCTTGTAATTGTCATATTCATGTATCTCATCGAAAATAACAATACCAGAACGCTTACCATCTTTTGTTCTAGCATTTGATGTATTGTAGTTCATTTTTGATTTTGTACGTCTATGTTGAATCAATGTTTGAGACTTATAAAAATTCTTCTTCATTTTTTTCTTATGTTTTGGATCATCTAAAACATTGTAAACATCTTCGAATGAAGTTTTTGCTTGATCTTCTGATGTTGCAACAATATCAATATCGTAGTTTGGTATTCCATGATGTGATGTCAGCATAAAAAAACTATCATAACCCATCCAACCATTCTTACCAGCACCACGCCCTAATAAATTAAAAAAGCGATCAAACATTAATCGACCATCATCATAACGAACGCCAAATATAAATGCATTGCAAAACTTCTGCCAAGGGAATAATTGAAAAGGAAAATAAGGTGCTGGAACACTCACTGATTTTTCAATTGCTTCTGCATCTATTACAACGTTTGGTTGATCTAATTTCCATCGTAGAAATTCCATAAGCTGTTTTTGTTCTTTACAAGCTTGAATTTCTCCATTTTCAACCATTCTCATGTAATCATCAATGTAGAGGTGATAATTATACGTCTTCGTCATCATCATCACCCTTATCTACTTCTGTTGCTTTCAATCCTAGTTCTGCTAAAAGTTTAAGCATTTGAGCATTCGTTTTATTTAGTTCACTAATACTTTCATTTTTCTTTTTGCCCCTTTGCTTTCCATTCGACCAATCAACAACAACACCCCTTTCTTCTATATCAAGAATGAGATTGTTTTTAATGTCCCAAAGTGCCATATAGTCAGATACTAAATCAGTATAA
This sequence comes from Bacillus sp. 95MFCvi2.1, assembly GCF_000374965.1. Classification (NCBI taxonomy): domain Bacteria; kingdom Bacillati; phylum Bacillota; class Bacilli; order Caryophanales; family Bacillaceae; genus Bacillus; species Bacillus sp. 95MFCvi2.1. Next base: position 105,037 of record NZ_KB895707.1, read on the forward strand.
TGTGCGCCAAATGTTCCGTTTTCTTCTAATTGGTTCATTAAATCCTGTTTGATAGTCTCTTTTAGCTTGTTTATTTTCGGCTTTAGTTTTGTGTGCACCCTTGTTTTTTTAGGTGCAACCTTTTGAACTTTGTGTGCACCCTCTCTTTGCCACCCATATCTCTTTTTCCATGACTTTACGGTATTAATAGAAACAGCATATTTTTCTGCAATGTCCTTATACTTCATACCGCTTAAATAGTCACTGTGAGCGGCTTCTTGAGGTGTCGCATTATTATTCATCCATATTCACCACCTCTTTCCATACATCAAATTTGAGGCGGTTTTAAACGAATTTAAAAAGGATGCACCCTGTATTTTGTGTGCACCCCTCCCCCTCACGTGAGAAAATCAAAAAATATTTTTTCCGACGTCCCCTCCCCGTTGAATGGTTCCCCAGAAAAAAAGCTAAAATTTTTGACCGGGGGGGTTTTAGGA
>NZ_KB895708.1:0-86002 GCF_000374965.1 Bacillus sp. 95MFCvi2.1
TTACATTACTGCTTTTAAAAGTTCTGTTACTAATGGAAGTACTCCACCTAAGAATGATAAAACTGCCATTGCGATTGCCATATGATTTCCTCCTCTTTGTTCGTATTAAGGTATGATAATTTTTATAAATAATTGCGGAATAATGAACTTACATTACTGCTTTTAAAAGTTCTGTTACTAATGGAAGTACTCCACCTAAGAATGATAAAACTGCCATTGCGATTGCCATATTATTTCCTCCTCTGTTGTTGATGCTAAGATGTGATTTATCTTTATGCTTTTATTATAGTAAGCGCTTACATTTTTATCAATACATTCTTATATGCAATATTGCATATAGGGAGGTAACGAAATATCACATTTTCGCATTAAGACATGTATTAGAAATTAATTGTTCTCTAAAACAAAAAAATGAACTGAATTCTCATAGACAACTGTAGTGAGGTGGAATTTTTGTTTTGGGATACTCCAAAATATTAGGTTGATGGGCATATGGTGCTATTTCTATCACTGAAAGTAAACTAATATTTAAAAGTTCACATTCAAATATTAAGTAAAAAACCTATTCCAGTATTGGAATAGGTTTAACTATTATAGATAAGAATTTGTTGTTAATTCCATGTTTGTAGATTAGAATTTTGGTGAATAATTTTATTATTTTGCCAATCAATTTTATAATTATCTATAGTTCCAAACTTGTCGTGAGGATGCTTATAGGTTTTGCTATTTGATCCTATCCAACCTTTTAAATATTCATAGGATAATGTATACACATCTCGTTCTCTAGCATGTTTTACAGATAAATCTGTTGAAGTTGCATTTTTATCTGCAATTATGATTGCCATTGTACTTGGTTGGAAACCAAATCTTACTAGAGATGGAAGTTCACTGTCTGATGAAAAATTATCTTCTGCATTAATGAGTGGATCGGTACGTGAGCTCATAAATAATTCATTACCATAATAACCATTTGAATCTCTATTATAAGGTCCATATCCTTTATTATAAAATTGATTAAATTCTACATTCCAATCTACTTTTTTATCTGTGTTATTTGTTAAAAACGTTTTATAATTTGGTTGTTCATATGATATAGTATTGGACCAAGATGCACCAGCTGATACGGAAGATGAGGGACCTTCTGGTTTAACCTCTAAGCTCCCACCTACATTGTATGAAACTGTAGAAGATACTGTTTTTGATTCAATTTCATTTTTAGGTGAAACTTTATAAAATTTTGCATTGTCATTACTTGTAATTTCTAACCCTGTTTTAAAAGCGGATGGCCAGAAAATCTGAGCTGAATATGTGCCAGTACCACGCGAAAAATTCGAAGCAATATTACTTCCTTCTGTAAAAACGATAGCATATTTTTTATCAGTATTTGGATCATCAATGAATGAAACTTTTATTGAATTTTTTATGTTTGCTTCAGCATTATAAGTTGAATCTAGACTATGCATAATTTTCGCACCTTGTCCTATTTCTTCAACTTTTGGTAAAGAATCTGCGTGTACAAATGAAGCGTTAAATGCTAAAGATCCACAAACGATTATTATTGGTGGTGGTATTACGGCAAGAGGTACTAAGTTATTAGATGAAGTGAAAGAAGAAGTACAGAAATATTTGCATCAAGAAATTTATAATACATGTGAGATTAGTTTAGCGCAAAATCGCAATCATGCGGGAATGATTGGTTCAATTTACCACTTATTACATCCCTATGAATAAATGATACAGATATTTTCATATAATTGAAAATTTATTCTTTTTTTCAATTGACAAATGATGCTACAATATAAGAGGAGAATACAATATTTTCCCATTTGGAAAATACCTTGTAGAAAGGAAGAAACTTCATGCCTATTATTTTAGAAAAAGGACAGAAGATTGATTTAACGAAGGGACAACCAGGAGTAGCAAAATTACAGGTTGGCTTAGGATGGGATCCAATTGGACAATCAGGTGGATTTCTATCTTCGTTATTTGGAAGTAAACCAAACATCGATTGTGATGCATCTGTGATTATGCTAGAAAATGATCGTTTTTTAAATAAAAATGATCTTGTTTATTTTGGAAATAAACTCTCTGCTTGTGGAAGTATTATTCATTCAGGTGATAATTTAACAGGTGAAGGTTCTGGCGATGATGAAACAATTTTCGTGGAATTACATAAAGTTCCGAGTCGTATTAATCGTTTAGTATTTGTTGTAAATATTTATGATTGCGTGAATCGTCGCCAAGATTTTGGCATGATTCAGAACGCATATATTCGTATTCAAAATCCGCAAACACGTGAAGAATTAGCGCGTTATAATTTATCGGAAAATTACGGCGGGAAAACAACGTTAGTTGCAGGCGAAATGTATCGCGATGGGAATGAATGGAAGTTTTCTGCAGTTGGAGAAGGTACACAAGATAAGAATTTAAGTGAGATTGTATCACGTTATCAGTAATACAATTTAAGGAGGAATAATATATGGCATCGATTTCGTTAAAAAAAGGACAGAAAGTAGATTTAACAAAAACAAATCCAGGTCTTTCTAACGTTCTTGTAGGTCTTGGCTGGGATACAAACCGCTATGATGGACAAAATGATTTTGATTTAGACGTTAGTATTTTCTTAGTAGGTGCAAACGGAAAAGTATCAGGCTCAGAAGACTTTGTTTTTTATAATAATCCAAAGGGAGCAAACGGTTCTGTAGAGCATCTAGGAGATAATCGTACTGGCGAAGGCGAAGGCGATGATGAAACAATTAAAGTAGATTTAAAGAATGTTCCTGCTCATATTGAGCGTATTTGTTTTACAATTACAATTTATGACGGAGAAAGCCGTAGCCAAAACTTCGGACAAGTATCTAATTCTTTCGTACGTATTGTAGATGAAGAAAAAGGTGCAGAGCTAATTCGTTATGATCTTGGTGAGGACTTCTCTATTGAAACAGCAGTAGTAGTCGGTGAGTTATATCGTCATGCTGGGGATTGGAAGTTTAATGCAATTGGAAGTGGATTCCAAGGCGGATTAGGTGCTTTGTGTAGCAACTTTGGTTTAGATGTAGAGTAATAAGAAAAATATATAAATACAAATTGAAAAACCGGCATAAAAGCTTTCTTTTTAGGTGGGAGAGAGCATCCGGCCATGAATAGAAGCGGTCAGATTCTCTTCCTGCCTCATGCCAAATGAAAAGAAAGTGCAGGTCACTTTTGTTTTTTCACAGCAGCAACTTAAATGTTGAAACATCAAAATGGATATATATGAGTGAACATATACTTTACTCGTGTATATACTTTTTAGAATCATAGTATAAGAGGTGAATATAAATGGTTATTCAATTACAAAAAGGACAGAAGATTGATTTAGGTAAGACAAGTCCAGGTCTTACAAAAGCAGTTATCGGCCTTGGTTGGGATATTAAATCATATGATGGCGGATCTGATTATGATTTAGACGCATCAGCTTTTTTATTAGATGCGAATGGAAAATGTACGAAAGAAACAGATTTTATTTTCTATAACAACTTACAATCTCCTTGTGAATCAGTTTTACATACAGGTGACAACCGTACAGGTGAAGGCGAAGGCGATGATGAGCAACTTGTTGTGGATTTAACTAAAGTTCCAGCAGGTGTTCATAAAATTGCAATTACAGTTACGATTTATGATGCGGAAGGTCGCAATCAAAACTTTGGACAAGTTGCAAATGCATTTGTTCGTTTAGCAAATGAAGAGACAAATGAAGAAGTTCTTCGTTTTGATTTAGGAGAAGATTTCTCCATTGAAACAGCAGTTGTCTTTTGTGAATTATACCGTCATAATGGACAGTGGAAGTTTAATGCAGTAGGAAGTGGATTCCAAGGCGGATTAGGTGCGCTTGTAAGAGCGTATGGCTTGGATGCATAAGAAGGAAACGAACTTCGTTTCCTTTTTTTGACCTTTCTATAAATCTAGCAAAGAATAGGGGAAAACAGTAAGATGAGCATTTTACAAGGAATCCTTGATACGTATGCCCAATTTTTTGACTTGGACATGTGGATTAAAGTATTACAAGATCCTGTATCTTGGGGATTAATTGGTACACTTGTTGTACTTGAAGGCTTACTATCTGCCGATAACGCCCTTGTGTTAGCGGTAATGGTAAAACATTTACCAGAAGAAAAACGCAAAAAGGCATTATTTTATGGGTTAATTGGTGCATATGCATTCCGTTTTATTGCAATTGGAATCGGTATGTTCTTAATTAAATTATGGTGGGTAAAAGTATTAGGAGCATTGTACCTTGCATGGCTTTCTATTAAATATTTCATTGATAAACGAAAAGAAAATAGTGAAGAAGAAGAACATGGCCTGAACCAAAATAGTATTCTTTTTAGAATGTTTGGTGTATTCTGGGGAACAGTTGTCATGGTTGAATTAATGGATATTGCATTTTCAGTAGATAGCGTTCTTGCAGCGTTTGGTGTATCCAATGAAGTATGGATTCTGCTTCTGGGCGGAATGCTTGGTATTTTAATGATGCGTGGTATTGCAGGTGTATTCTTAAGATTACTAGAACGTATTCCAGAGCTTGAATCAACGGCGTATATTTTAATTTTAATTATTGCAGCGAAGATGTTACTATCTGTTATTCATATTGAAGTGCCACACTGGCTATTCTTTATGATTTTAGTTATCGCATTTGGTGCAACATTTATTTTGCATTATATGCGAAATTCTGGACAAGCCCGAGAAGAGATTGCAGCTACTAAGAAAGAAGATAAATAATTGAAATGGGTTTGCTCGTTATGCGAGCGCCCATTTTTTATAACTTAAAATAGTTTATAATAAAAAGATAAGATATTATTTCTTTAAAAAAGTAAATGTTTCTGGAGGTGAACTGTCGTGTTTTCGCGTTTTACACTTCATCCATATGCATTAAAAGAAGAAGCTGACTTAAAACAATTCGAAATGATTTTAGAAAAACGCCCACAATATGAATTAACAGAGAATGAGATGAAATTTAGCTATATAGCTTGTCGTATTCTTGGTGTCCCAAACGATGTAGATGAATATTTTAATGAACTATTTGATTATAGCGAAGCAAAAGGAATTACTGTACTACACGAACAGAATTTAAATAAAGTAATCGATTCTGAGAAGCTCCGCCAAATTCAAGAAGTATTTACATTACATCAAGAAGCGCCAAATGGACTTACTGTAAACCGTCTTGTTGCACATTTATCAGGAAAGCAATTGTTACCAAAAGTGGATAATCCAGATTTACAACACTATATACATACAGCATTTATCACTGTATTGAAATTGTATGAGAAACAGCATAATCAATCTTTAAAAACAGAAGGATTTCGCCGTTTCTTAATTGATATAATTAAATTAAGCGAAAATTACGTAGCGAAATGGTTTTCTGCAATTAATTATAAGAAACAAATGCCGCGTATCGTCTGGTACGGTGATGCGAAAGAGAGTCAGATCTATTTCTTATATTTTCTTATTATGCTCGGATGTGATGTTCTCTATTATCATCCAGAAGGAAAAGATGGTTTTGAAAGCATTGATGATGAAGATAGGACTTTTGTCGTTTCTCATCCAGGTCGCGTTTCATTAGAGCCATTCCCTGATCGGCGTCGTGAGCGTGTTGCAACGGTAGCTTATCAAGCATCGAAAGAAATTGAAAAAGTGCTTCATCATGATAATTCATTATTATACAAACCGTGGCAATTTCGTACGTACACGCCTGTAGCACGTACGCTGAAGACAACATACGATGAACTCTTTATAATTACGAAAGAAAAAGCATTTATACGCCCGACATTCTTTGTGGAAAATAAACATATTTATATTCCGTCTTTATTTGCGAAAGTGTCAGGTGTTTCAAAAAATGATAAAGAATATTTTCAGCGATTGAAAGCTGTCACATCGTTTGATAACAGCTTATTAATTAATACATTCCCATTTACAAAAGAACAAAAAGCGAATTTTCAATTTCATTATCGTGATGCGTTAGACCGTGCTGGAAATCTGCATCCCGATCAAATTATGAATAGTCATTGGTGGCCACATAAGCGTTTACCTGAAGGGCTGCAACATGGGATTGCAGAAGCTATTATTCATACGTGTGAAAGTGAACTTTGTAAACCAGTTGGAAAAGAGACAAAACAAGAGGTAGCACTGTATGTTTTTGCACAGCTTTCCCAAATTCCACCTCATATTTTAGAGTTACTTGAGAAATTTGATTATTCGCAAGAAGTACCGAAAATTGTTATATTTAATAATGAAAAGAGTGGGGAATTAACTCGTTCTGATGCTGTCTTGTTGTTGTTTTTAAATCAAATTGGAATTGATGTACTACATTTTAATCCAAGCGGTCGAAATGATATTGAGCAGTATATTGAAGCGGGAGCGTTTGATTCGCATTGGCTCGAAGAAGTGAATTTAGATCTTGAATTTCATGGTTCATCAGCCTACAAGAACTTATCTCAAACAATTAAAGGACTATTTCGTCCATTTTTATAAGGAAAGGGAGAATCATACATGAATAATCCAGTCGTACTAGATTCAAAAACAGAATTGAATGAGCAAATTGCACAAGATGTTCGTTTACAGCTTAGACAAGATGCTGAAGTTCAACGTATTTATAATGCTGTTGATATTAAAGATCAACTGGAATTAATTGAACTTGGTAAAGAACCTTCTATGGAGATTTCACGTTTTGCAGATCAAATTTTACATACGATGTCTTTATCCAAGATAGAGGATTCCGGTGAACTTTTAAAACAGCTTGGTAAAATTATGGACAGATTTGATAGTAAAGATTTCGCGGAAGAGAAAAGTGGCTTTTTCTCTCGTATGTTTAAAAAAGCGGATAAAATGATTGAACAAATCTTTAGTAAGTATCAAACGATGGGCCGTGAAATGGACAAAGTGTACGTGGAAATTACGAAATACCAAGATGAAATGAAAAAATCAATTGGTACGTTAGATGGCTTATATGAACAAAACTTAAAATATTATTTAGACTTAGAGAAATATGTAGTAGCAGGAGAAATGTTATTAGAGCGTCTAAATACAGAACTAGTTCCAATGTATGAAGAACGCGTTCGTAACAATGATCAATTGGCAGGTATTGAATTAGAATCTTTAAGAAACTCTGTCGAAATTTTAGAGCAACGCATTGATGATTTAGAGAAGGCTCGTATGGTTGCGTTATTAACAGCACCACAAATTCGTATGATTCAGCGTGGTAATAACAAATTAATCGGTAAAATTAATACAGCGTTTATTACAACAATTCCTATTTTTAAAAATGGAATTATTCAGGCTGTGAATGCAAAACGTCAAAAGCTTGTTGCGGATTCTATGGCTGAGCTTGACCGTCGTACCAATGAACTACTTAAGAAAAATGCACAAAACATTGCAACGCAAAGTGTAGAGGTAGCAAGAATTTCTGGTTCTTCTAGTATTAAAATGGAAACACTTGAAGAAACATGGAATATTATTTCAAGAGGTATGCAAGAAACACAGCAAATTGAAGAACAAAACAAACGTGAACGTGAAGAAAGCCGCAAGCGTATGGCGGAACTTACAGAGAATATAAAAAAAGAATTACAAGGGTAATGTAAAAAGGCAATGAGGAGCTCCCTCATTGCCTTTTAATTTTTCTTAAACACTTTTATCATTTCGTTTATAACAAGTGGAATAATACTTAGTAATATAACAAATCCCCAATCTTTTAAAGTTAAAGCATGTACGCCAAATATATTAGCAATCGGTGGAATGGAGATAATGCATACTTGCATAAGTACACCAATAAGTAGGGAGAAAACTAAGTATTTATTTGTGAATACTCCGATCGAAAAGATTGATTTTGTACTTGATCGTAAATTGAATGAATGAACAAGCTGTGAAAAACTGAGTACGACAAACGCCATCGTTTGGGCATGTAATAAAGCATCATCATCAATTTGAGATGGGAAAAGAGGGAAGATATTTGTATCTCCTGTATATAATTTTGCCCCAACAATAAAGGCGATTAACGTGATGAACCCAATTATAATCCCGTTTAAAATAAGAAAAGGAACGCTACCATGAAACAAGCTTTCTTTTGCATCACGCGGCTTTTCTTTCATCACATCCGGATCTTCTGGGTCAACACCTAGTGATAGAGCTGGGAGTGTATCTGTAATTAAATTCACCCACAAAATGTGAATCGGACGAAGTGGGGTAGCCCAGCCGAGTAAAATAGCTAAGAAGAGTGCAATAATCTCTCCAAAGTTGCAAGAGAGTAAGAAAAGAATCGATTTTTTAATGTTGCGATAAATATTTCTTCCTTCCTCAACAGCTTTTACAATAGATGAGAAGTTATCATCTGTTAAAACCATGTCAGCCGCACCTTTAGCAACATCTGTTCCTGTAATCCCCATTGCGACTCCGATATCAGCTTGTTTTAAAGATGGTGCATCATTGACACCATCTCCAGTCATAGAAACAATATTTCCTTTTGCGCGTAGTGCCTTCACAATTTTAACTTTATGTTCAGGAGAAACGCGTGCAAAGACGTTTAAATGATTAATTTCATTTGTTAGTTTTTCGTCTGAAATACGATCTAATTCCGTTCCAATCATGACTTCGGATTCTTTTTCAGCAATACCAAGTTCTTTTGCAATAGCAAAAGCGGTATCTTTATGATCTCCTGTAATCATAACAGTACGAATTCCCGCGTTTTTACATTCTGCAATAGATGCTTTTACTTCTGTTCGCGGTGGATCAATCATGCCGACAAGTCCGATGAATATAAGATTTTCTTCCATGTGATTGGTGTTAACGTTTTTTGTGTCATACTGTTTGAAAGCAAATGATAGTACTCGTAAAGCTTTTTGAGACATCATTTGAGCAGCTTCTAATATTTGTTCTTCAATTGCTTCGGTTAAGACCTCCGTCTTACCATTTATAAAGATATGTTTACAACGAGGTAAGAGTTTATCAATTGCTCCTTTTGTCATGCTGTAATAGTTTTCATTGTACTCATGCAATGTTGTCATCATTTTACGTTCGGAGTCAAATGGTAATTCGTTCACGCGTCTATGTTGATCTTCTAAAGTATCCTTTTGAAGATGAAAGATGCTGCCGGCAACAAGAAGAGCAATTTCTGTTGGATCGCCAGTTTGTGATTCAGCCTTATAAGATGCATCGTTGCATAAAATCATATTTTCTAATAATAAGCGCTGAGCATCATTGTTTATATTTAAATTTTTTAGTTTATCGTATGTATGGTCACTATAGAAATCAGTAACTGTCATTTTATTTTGTGTTAATGTTCCTGTTTTATCTGAACAAATAATTGTAACAGAACCGAGTGCTTCTACGGCTGGAAGCTTACGAATAATAACGTTTTGTTTAATCATACGTTGCACACCAATTGCAAGAACAATGGAAACAATAGCTGGTAATCCCTCTGGAATTGCTGCAACCGCTAAGCTAATGGCAGTCATGAACATTTCTAACGTGTCTCGGCCTTGGAAATATCCGATGAAGAACATGGTGATACAGATTGCAACTGCTACAAAACCTAAATATTTCCCGACTTGAGCTAAGCTTTTTTGAAGTGGTGTTGCATCATCATCCGCTTCATGCAAGAGAGTAGCGATTTTTCCAATTTGAGACTTCATTCCTGTTTCAACAGCAACACCAACACCTCGGCCGTATGTAACAAGGGTCGACATAAAAGCCATATTTTTTTGATCACCGAGTGGTATTTGTTCTTCATTTTGAAGAGAAGGATGGTAAAGTGAATCTTTATCCACAGGAACAGATTCGCCTGTTAAAGCAGATTCCTCAATTTTTAAATTGGCGGTTTCAATAAGCCGTAAGTCACACGGAATATAACGTCCAGCATCAAGCATAACGATATCTCCTGGAACAACATCTTCGGACGGAATTTCTTTTAGTTCACCATCCCGTTTTACAATTGCTTTTGGCGTTGCCATCTTTTTTAATGCTTCTAAAGCTTGTTCTGCTTTCGATTCTTGAATGACACCAATTACAGCATTTAAGACAACAACGAGAGCAATAATGCTCGCATCGGCCCACTCACCAACAAAGGCAGAAATAAGAGCGGCAATTAAAAGAACATAGACGAGAACATCATTAATTTGAGAAAAAATACGTTGCCATAAAGTCCGTTTTTGTTTTGTAGTGAGTTCGTTTCGTCCATATTTTTTTAATCGAATTTGCACCATTTCGTCTGTTAGACCATGTTGTTCATTTGTTTCAAGTGCAAGTATTGCTTGATCTTTCGTTTTACTGTACCAATTGCTCATAGATAAACACCTCCGGTAAAAGCAGTTAGCAATGGTAATAAGATAAATATTAAAAAAAGAGTTTGGTGAAAGGGAAGGTCTATGGTGAAGTTCTCCTTTTATTGTACAGTATTTGGAAAATAGATGTAGAAAAGTGGAAGGGTGTCATTAATTTGTCGGAAATAAAAAAGTCCCTTTGTATAAGGGACTTTTCATTATTTTTTAATTAGCGTACCTAATTCTTCAGTAATAGCCTGCATTTCACTAATGCTGAATGTTTCACGTTTCATTACATGGTCGTAAATATCTCGTAAATCTTCGTACATTTCTTGGTTAAAGCTTTCAGCTCTCATTGCTCCTGCGTTTACCATGCGTAACTTTTCTTTAATAGCTTCTACCATATATTCAACATTTTCTTGCGATTTTACGGATAAATCCACCGAAGTGTCCCCCTTTGAAATAACATAAAGATATCTTAACATTTTTTATCATTTTCGTTAATGAAACTTTTCAACCCTATTAAATTAGTAGGGATTTCCTTTATAATTAATAATTGGTTGTTTATACTATATGTATATATAAGAAATGCACCAAGAAGGGAAGAAACAAATATGATTCAAGTATTGTTTGTTTGTCTTGGGAACATTTGTCGTTCACCGATGGCAGAAGCGATTTTTCGTGATCTTGTCGTGCAAGAAGGATTAGAAGATAAAATTCAAATTGATTCTGCTGGAATAGGCGATTGGCATATTGGTCATCCACCTCATGAAGGAACACAAAAAGTTTTAAAAGAAAATGAAGTCTCTTTTGAAGGAATTAAAGCACGTCAAGTAGAAAAAGAAGACTTAACAAAGTTTGATTATATGATTGCCATGGACAACAAGAATATGGCAGATTTAGAAATTTTAGGTAAAGCTGGAGGCTATATTGGTAGACTGTCCGATTTTGTTCCAGACGGTGGCTGGACGGATGTTCCTGACCCTTATTTTACAGGGAACTTTCAAGAAGTATATGACCTTGTAACAGAAGGGTGTGCAAAATTATTAGCATTCATTCGAAATGAGCAAGGAATATGAGAAAGCTTAGAAAGAAATACTTTCTAACATAAGAAATGAAAGGGTGAAGGAATATGGCAAAGAAGAATAATATAGCTCGAAACATTGCAATTGGGGTAGCAGCAGGTGTAGCTGTTTCTATGCTTAAGAAAGAAAATCGTGAAAAAGTGAAAAATACAGCAGAAAAAGCAAAATCAAAAATGATTGAAATTGGCGAGAATGCAAAGATAAAAGAAAAAGTGCAAACTGTTACAGATAAAGGACGCGAACTTGCAGATTTTAATGTAGTAAAGGCGAAGGTAGCGGAAATAAAGAAGCTAACGCCAGCTGTTGTTGGCACGTTAAAGGAAACAAAAGAAATCTTTAGTAAGAAAAAGATTGAACGAGAGGAAAAGCCAGAAACAATTGAAATTCAAGCTGTGTCTCCAAAAGTAGAAGAATTAAAAGTAGAAGAAGAACCGGTAGTAGCTGAAGATGGTGGAATGAAAGAAGCGCGTGAATTATTTATGAAGGACTCTAATGCAGAAGAAAAAAAAACAGAAGCATACATTGAGTTAAAGCAAGATAAAGAAGAGAAGAAAAGCGTTTAGAGAAATATGAAAAAAATTCTAGAGAAAGCAAGGGGAAATCGTGTCTATTCGTTTGGGAAAGATCTATATGACCGAACGATGCGAGATGACGTAGCGGGCCTAGCAGCACAGCTCGCTTATTTCTTCTTGCTTGCTATTTTTCCTGGACTTGTTTTTTTAATTACGCTTCTTGGATTTATTCCAATTCAAACAGAGGATGTGCTCAGTTTATTAGAGGCTTATGTGCCAGAAGATGCAATGAACTTAATTGAAGTGAACGTAGATAAAGTTGTAAATGAACAAAATGGTGGTTTATTATCGTTTGGTTTATTATCAACGTTATGGTTTGCATCAAATGGTGTAAATGCAGTTATGAATGCATTTAACCGAGCCTATGATGTAAAGGAAACGCGCTCTTTTATCGCGACGAGAGCTTTGTCTATTGTGCTTACACTAGCAATGATTTTTATGATTGTCTTCGCGTTAATTGTTCCTGTATTTGGACAAGTAATTGGTGCAGCTGTTTTTAAAGCGCTTGGTTTATCAGAAAGCTTTTCTTTCGTATGGAGTATTATACGGCTAGTAGCCAGTTTCTTAGTGTTATTTGCCTTATTTAGCTTTTTATACACATTTGCACCTGATCGAAAGTTAAAGAGAAGAGAAGTTATATCAGGGGCATTATTTGCAACGGTTGGGTGGATTGTGGTATCGTACTCATTTGCCTATTACGTGGATAAATTTGCAAATTATGCAAATACATACGGTGGTCTTGGTGGTATTATCATTTTAATGTTATGGTTCTATTTAACGGCTTGGGTCATTTTACTTGGCGGAGAAATTAATGGATTACTACATTTTTATCGAACAAGTGACAATAATTCCCGTGATGAAAAATAATTTTCTGTTCCATAATAAAGAGGAACAGGGGGGATTCAAAATGAGTAATAATAAAAAAAATCATAATAACAAAAACCAAGGTAAAAAAAATAGTAGCTCACATCCAAAACATAAAACGAGTAGCAGTGCTAATGGACATAATAGCTATCATTAAAAAAACGGGTTCCCTCTGGGGACCCGTTTAGTTATTTCCTTTTAATAAACGTAAGCCGTTTAAAATTACAAGGATTGTACTTCCTTCGTGACCAATAACGCCAAATGGAAGAGCTAAAAATTGTAGGAAATTAGAGCAAATGAGCATTGCGATTACTGCTAATGAAAAAATAACATTTTGTTTTACAATGCGGTTCATTCGTTTTGATAAACGAATGGCCTGTGCAAGGCGAGAGAGTTCATTTTTCATTAGAACGACATCTGCTGTTTCTAAGGCAACATCTGTCCCTTCGCCCATAGCAACGCCAATACTTGCTGTAGCGAGTGCAGGAGCATCGTTAATACCGTCGCCAACCATTGCCACTGTACCGTATTTTTCTTTTAGTTGCTTCACCGTTTCTACTTTTGTTTCTGGTAAGCATGATGCGTAGTATTCTTTTATGTTGCTTTCAGTCGCAATTGCTTTAGCCGTCTGTTCGTTATCACCAGTGATCATGATAGCTTCAACACCAATGCTTTGTAAATCACGAATAGCAGCAATTGTTTCCTGGCGAAGTGTATCTTTTAAAGCAATAAGCCCAAGAATTCCTTTTTCATTACTAATATAGACAACAGTTTTTCCTTCTTGTTCGAGTGTCGTAGCGATACCATTGTGAAAAGTTTTTGTTTCTTCGCCAATAAAATCGGCCTTTCCAATCTTATAAGCTGTATTTTCTAAAATTCCTTTTAAGCCAAATCCAGTGACATCTTCTACACTTTCGGGTTTCGTTAATGTAATGTCATATGCATGTTTTGCGTACTTGACGATAGCTTCTGCGAGTGGGTGTGTGGAATGACTTTCGATAGAAGCTGTAATATACAACACATCTTTTTCTGTTATTTCATCACGTACGTAAACATCTGTTACAGTCGGTTTTCCTTGAGTTAATGTTCCTGTTTTATCAAAGGCAATTGCCTTCACTGAGGCAAGGCGTTCTAAATGAATACCACCTTTAAATAAAATACCGCTTCGTGCGCCGTTAGAAATAGCAGATAATGTCGCTGGTGTAATCGATGCGACAAGCGCACATGGAGAAGCAACAACGAGTAAAATCATGGCACGATAAAATGTTTCGTTCCAGCTCCAATCTAGTAGGAAATGAGGAACAAACATCATTAGAGCAACGATGATAAGTACACCTTTTACATATGTTCCTTCAAATTTTTCGATAAAAAGTTGCGATGGTGATTTTTCACTTTGCGCGTTTTGAACGAGACGGATAATTTTTTGAAACAATGTTTGGTCGCTTCTTTTTGTAATTTTAACTTCAATAGCCCCGCGTAGGTTCACGGTTCCAGCGAATACTTCATCACCAAATTTTTTCTCATTTGGGATAGGCTCCCCAGTGATAGCCGCTTCATCGATATTTGTTTCACCGCTATGAATTGTACCATCTGCAGGTACGCGTTCACCTGGCTTAATTAAAATGATGTCATCAATTTCTAACTGAGCTACTGGAATACGTTCTTCTGTTCCATGTGAAATGAGCAAGGCTTCTTCAGGTTGTAAATCTAGCAGTGCTGAAATTTCTTTTTGGCTTTTACTTAATGTATAAGCTTCCATTGCACCGCTTAGTGCAAAGATAAATATTAAGATGGCACCTTCTGCCCAGTATCCGATAATAGCGGCACCAATGGCAGCGAAGAGCATTAACATTTCTACATTCAACTCTTTTTCTTCTATTGTATCTTCGATGCCTTCTTTCGCTTTCGCATATCCTCCAATTATATAAGCGAGGATATAAAAAACTATCCCAGCAGTTGTTGCTTCGTTTTTTGTGAATAACCAACCGGATAAAATGAAAACACCAGATAGGATTGCAAAGATAAGTTCATAATGCTTTTGGAATGATTGAATCCAGGATGGGTTAGACATATTCTTTTTTGATGGTAATGCTTTTACTTCTGAGTTCATTATTACTCGCTCCTTCCAAATTCTTATTGAGAAAAAGAATCAAAATCGAAATCCCCATAAAACGACGAAAGCTGCCATCCATACGGATAGCAGCATTTCTATTGAAAAATTTTATCAGTTATTATTTTGTAATTATTCTATATTATATCATATGTTTTTACTTGAGAATATGTTTTTGTTTATATATCAAATTGAAAAACTTGTTTTTTTGCGTTTCCTTTGGTATATATGAATATTGTTCGTAAAAAGGTCGGAAAGGAAGACGATAAGTGAAGACAGAGAAATTTTTTACCCATCCAATTGGTGTGTTTGCTGCAGCGCTAGCAGCGACATTTCTATGGGGAAGCGCATTTCCTTTTATTAAATTAAGTTATGCTGAACTCGGAATTCAGCCACATGAAGTTGGCGAGCAAATATTATTTGCTGGTTATCGCTTTTTCTTATCTGGTGTGATGCTCTTATTCTTTTTTAAAGCAATAGGAAAAGATATGCATTTCAAAAAAGAAACAGGGAAGCAATTAGTGCAAATTGGTTTATTTCAAACATTTCTACAATATGTATGCTTTTATATTGGTATGAGTTACAGTTCTGGAATTGAAGGTGCTATTATTTCTGGTACATCATCTTTTTTTCAAATTTTAATTGCGCATTTTTTGTATAAAGATGATGCATTAAATATTCGAAAAGTAATTGGCGTGTCTATCGGTTTTTGTGGTGTGATTCTTGTGAATGTTCCAAGTGATGGAAGTATGGCGTTTCATTTTGGAATTGGTGAATTATTGCTTCTTGGGGCCGCGATGATGTATTCATATGGAAATATATTGGCAAAAGAAGGAAGTAAAACATTAGATGTTGGGTACATGACAGCATATCAGATGATTTTTGGATCTATCGGATTATTATGTATTGGTATTTTTCAAGTTGGATTTATGCCTTTTGTATTCAATATGAAAGCACTATCTATGTTACTTTATTTATCCTTCTTATCAGCGGCGGGGTTCTGTATATGGAATACAGTTATGAAGTATAACAAGGTCGGAAAAGTATCGATGTATATGTTCTTTATACCAGTATTTGGAGTCTTATTATCCAGCATGATTTTAGGGGAAGCAATTCATTCATTTGTTTTATTTGGATTAGCATGTGTAGCAGCGGGTATTATCGTAGTAAATCGGACACCAAATATGCAAAAAACGGAGCAAGAGAAACAAGCGGCATAAAAAGAGTAGGATTAATTTCTTTTAGTTTTAGAAAAAAGGATAGGAGTGTTCCTCTTTTTTTGAAATTTTATATGATAAAAACAGGAGAAGATAGGTTATATCACGAAGAAATATTAATATCCATTTATTGAGGAGAACATATTATGAATGAAATTTATATATTATTAATTGGACAGGTCATTGTATTTGTTGTAGGTGCGGTTTATGCAATAGCACAGACAAAGCAAACGGGAGAAAATGAGCCTTTACCATTATTGATTCGTCTTATTCTTAGTTTTTCTTTAACTGGTGGTGCGATCTGGATTTGGTTACAAGATCCATCTGTAGAGTATCGTCAGTGGGCTGCAATTGGTATGACTTTATCTACGCTTGGTGATTTATTTATGGCAGGGATCATTCCATTTGGACATCGGTTAATCGGCGGTATGGTTACCTTTGCAATTGCGCATTGTTTTTATGTAACAGCATTTTTGCAAACGGGTATCTCATGGAATGGGTTCTGGATTGGAGTAGTAGCATACGGTTTATTTTTAATAATTGGTTGGTTCTTTTTTATTCGCAATCAAAAACAAGATAGGCTGTTTACAATTGGTGCGCTCGTATATGGTTTATGGGTTGGAGGAATGGCGTGTTTTGCATTTGCATTATACTATGCAGACAACGGAATGTGGTGGATTCCAGCGCTTGGTGGATTGTTATTTGTGATTTCTGATTTTATTATTGGTGTAACGGATATTGGTGGTCGCAAAGTAAAGTATGATCCACTTTGGATCTGGGTAACATATGTTGCTGCACAGATGTGTATTGTATATGTTGGAATATAAAAGAGGATATCTCTAAAAGTAGCTATTGAGCTACTTTTGGGATATCCTCTTTTTTGATTATATATTATGCTACGATGTTCTTTTGCTGTAAAGCGGAAAGACTATATTCGTCAGCCGCTTTATAACCTTGAGATAATAGCTCATTAATGTATATTTTGTTATAAATAAAGCAGAAAACTAAATTAGAAAATCCGAATGTAAAAGCACTTGCAATTAAGATAATTAAAAACCATTTCCAATCCCCACGGAATATAGCAGGGGAAAATCCGAAGAAAAAGACAGTCCAACTAAAACCTAGTTTTGCCTGTTTAATTTGTCCAGTATTTTCGTTCCTTAAAAAATGAGTCCTCCTTGGAGTATATGCATTAATTTATAAAAGACCAATCTAGTATATCAATTACATTTAAGAATATTATTCAGATTTATAAAATTTTATAGGTTTTATCTTATTCTTTCGGAATTTTGTGGAAATTAATAATAAAAACTATCTATAATAAATGTAACAAAGGGAGAGGAATGAGAGATGGAAAATGAAAAAGAAAAGTCGCTTTCGTGAGCTTTTTGAAATACTAGCTATTGCGTGTTTGTTGTTTTTTTTAGTGAAAATTTTTGTGTTTTTTCCAACAACTGTGCAGGGAGCATCTATGAGGCCAACATTGCAAGATGGGGATAAAGTAATTATTAATAAGTTAGCAAAGAGATTTGAAACCTATGAGCGTGAAGATATTATTGTAGTAAAGACTGATAATTTTTATGTGAAGAGAATTATTGGGTTGCCAGGAGATGTAATTGAGATGAAAAATGATCAATTATACGTAAATCATCAAGTGCAAAGTGAACCTTATTTAGATAAAAATAAAAAACAAGCGAAACAACTTCTTATTAATTTAACTGAAGACTTTGGTCCTATTACGATTCCGAAAAATAAAATTTTTGTCATGGGAGATAATCGTTTAGTGAGTAGGGATAGCCGTAACGGCTTAGGACTGATTCATAAAACAGAAGTGCTTGGCACATTAACTGCAATCTATTATCCGTTTGATCATATGAAAATTGTGAACTAGAAAGAAGGGACAATATGGAGGATATGATTGGACACATTCTAGTAGGAGTTGGTCGCGCAGCAATTGCATTAAGTGAAATATGTGTTGATGCAGGTAAAGGGATTGTAAGAGGGACTGTTAGTATTATAAGAGTCGCTGGAGACTTTATGTTAGATGAAGTGGTAGAGGATGCATTAGAAAGATTAGCGGAACGAGAAGAACGGAAAAAGAAAAGAGTGCAGCGACACATAGAAAAACTGAAGCGGTATACATGGTTCAAGGTTTTATATGAGGATAAGCGCTGCCAGGAAATTTTTAATTATAATAAAGCATGCAGGGATGTATTAAGCAAACGTCGTTATGTACATAAGTTAATTCATAAAGAAGATGAAAGAAAGAAATTCATTAAGCGTGTGAAAATTGATGCAAAGGTTAATGATGTTAATTGGGATATGTGAAATAGAATATAAGTAAAAAACCAAGCAATTGTTACAATTTGCTTGGTTTTTTGTATTTACCTAAATTGTAGGTGCCTCGTTCGTTGCTATTTTCAAAGAAGGGGCTTCATCGTTTTTTTCATTTAGCATGAATTTGTACTGCAATAACTGTAATTTAAACAGTGTTAAAGGATCATGATATGTTTCTGGATTTGTTCTTAGTTTCGTTAATGCATTTTCATCTTCATTTATTTCGAGATGTGCAGCTTCCACAGTTTGCTTTAATATGCTAAGAGGTTCTTTAAAGAACATCATAATATCACGTTCTAATGCACTCTCGAATAATTCAAATTGAAGGAAGAACTGTTCAGAAATAGTTGTTGTTACATCTGTATAGTCTTCGGTCTCGATATAATTTTTATATTTGTTGTAAAGCATGGATTGATTTTTCTGCATGTTACCGAATAGCTTTCCAGCACTTTTTAATAGAAATTGTGTTGGTGTAAAGCGTAGTAAAATATTCACATCATCAACTTTGATCCGGTTTGTCATCCTTGCAACATCGCGGCGCCAATCATCAAGTAGTTGGAAATCGCATGGTAGTTTCATACGTTCTTCTTCGTATAATTTATTAAATGTTTCACTCATTTCATCTAAATAAGATTGACTTTGAATAAATTCATTATGGACTTTTTCAATCCATTCTTGAATAGATTGAGTAAACTTAGGTAATATCATTTGTTGTAAATGTTTTTGAATTCTTTCATTCATTGCTGCATTTAATTCTTCAGGAACTTGTTTAAAGTCACTATCTTCATGAACTAAATCGGAACAGCTCTGCAATAATTCAGGAATTTGATCATGAAGATCATGTATAATTTCATCTTTCGTTAAACGATATGAGTCTGTAATAGAGCGAGTCTTATCTTTTTCAATAGCAGTCAGGTTATTAATGAAGCCATTTAATTTCACTAAAAGGTGTTTATTCCAACGGATTGACTTTACTAACGTATTTTCTAATTGTACGCGTTCATTTAAGAGATACGTGATGGTCTTTTGAATAAACCATAATAGTTTTTCCGTGCGTTCGGTTTCTATATTTCTATTATTAAAGTTTGAAGTAATGGATTCTGTTAAATCACTTAGTTGCCCGCTGTTCTCTTCTAAAGATGAGTAAGGGAATACTCGTGCATTTGGAAAATGTACACGTATTTTAGACTCGGTTTCATTTAGCATTTTATTTGCTGTTTCATCACTAAAGATTGTATCGATTGTATTTAAAACAAAATGAACTTGTAAAGTCGGTATTTGTTCTCGTATGTATAGTAGTGTATCGATTTCTTCATCAAGTAAAGGCGAAGAGGTATTAAGAACATATAATAGATTATCGGTTGCATGTAAGTATTCAAGATTTGTATTCTCTTTATTGCCATTTCCATCAAAACCTGGTGTAACGATAAATGAGAATTTATTTTTTCGTAAAAACCTACATGGTAATTTAAACTCAATACATTTCTGCTCAGATTCTGATTTTGGAGGAACAGCCATCATTTCGTAAAATTCATCCAAATTGGAAGTAGTTCTTATTGTTAAATCCGTGAGTTCTGTAATTTCTGTTTGCGCATTATCTTTAAATATGATAGCGGCTCCAGGAGAATTTTTTAGTATACTTTCCCCTAATATAGAATTGATAAAGGATGATTTACTAGCATCATTCGTACCTGTAACGAGAACTTGTTGTACGTTTAGGTCGGAAAGTTCTCGAACAAGCCATGTGAAAGAATGTCCTAAGTCTACATCATTCTTTTCTGCCCATACGACAATAGTTTCAAATAAGCTTGAAACTTTGTCTAGATCAACTGTGTTAACTGTTTTTGAACTAGAAAGGAGTGTTTCAGCGCTTTTTACAAGTAATGTATCAAGGCTTTTAGGTGAAATCTCATTCCATGCTAACGTTGCAGCGGAAACAAATAGAGAATGTTCTGCTTTTGTTAAGCTAAACCAATTTGTTAACAAGTCTGGAATAAGTTCCTGTAGTTCATGCATCAAGTATTGTCCTGTAATTAATTCACAGTAGGTGTCTTGATAAAGAGTAACAATTTCATCCCATGAGTCGTAAGAATCTACCTCGACGTGTAAAAAAAGGTGATTGATTGTTTGAATCCATAATAAGTAGGTTGACTCATCTTGATAGATTTTCCAAAGTGATGAGACAAGTTGCTTAAATTGAACGGAATCGACGGTATATAAAACTTTTAATGCTTCATAAAAATATTTTGGTTTCATTTGTTTTGTGAATCCTTGATTCACATAACTTGTTAAAATCTCAAACCAATGTAATGATTTCGTTCGAATTCCTTCTTGAACAGCAAGGTCAATAGCATTGTTCCAATCCTGCTGTTTCTCATAAAAGGAACGAGCAATGGCAGTGATATTTGGATAGTCTGGTTGGAATGAAACTGCTTCACTAATGACCTTAAAAGCAAGTCCTAAGCGATTTTGTTCGATGTACAGAGAAAGAAGTTGCAATGAAACTTCCATTGTCAGTGTTGTGTCTTCTGTTTGAATCGATGTATAGATTTCTTCTGCCATTGAAAGCAATCCTAATTCAAAATAAGCGTCTGCTATATTTTTTTTTGCCCATAGAGAGAGATCATTGTTTACTTTCTCCCACTTGAAGATGGCTGTTTCGAAATCTTTATGATGATAATTAACTTCTCCTTGTGCGAAACGAATGTTAGCGATATTGGAAAATTCATTTTCAGCTTCATTTACATATGCTTCCCCAAGTACTTGAGGAGCCTGAACAGAATCCTGTTCAGTTAAGAATGTTTCATAGTATACCTTTTGAATCAATTGTTTTTCTATGGTCATGTTTTTTCCCCCTGTATAATTTAGAAAAATGATTTTTATGTAAAAGGATGCATAGTACTCTACACGGATGGAAGATGCATGTAATCTTTTTAAATATATGTTTACTGCCTATATCATTTTTCTTGAGAGTCAAACCGATGCTAAATGTAACTTTTCTTTATTGTAACAAAAATCACGCTTGTGAAGTCGGATTTTCTTATAATTATGAAGTGAAGTATGGATTTATCACGCTATTCGTGGACAATATGCATTCACACCTTAAGGTCCTGAAAAATGAAGATTAAAAGTAGTAAAAAGTTTCATTACAGGTAAGATGAATAGGAGTAGAGTTCATTATAAAAACGATGTATAGTGAATATGTATACCATGTTTGCTTAAAAGATAGAGAGGGTACAATATGGAATAACGATTGTGCATAGGATGTGTCATCCAAATGGAACAACATATTGGTGAGTTAATCTCACATTATGGGTATTTGGGAATTATTATAGCTCTTGCGGGTGGAATAGTGGGTCTGCCAATACCAGATGAGTTTTTGCTGACGTTTGTTGGTTATAATATTTCGAAAGGAACTATGTCAGGGACAGCTGCTTTTTTAAGTGGAATGGCTGGTGCGGTACTTGGAATTACTTTAAGTTACATACTTGGCTTAAAACTTGGACTGCCTGTATTAAAAAAATATGGTCCAAAGATAGGAATTAAAGAAAAGCAAATTGAAAAAACGCATGTTTTGTTTGAAAAATATGGTCCTTTTTTAATAATGATTGGATATTTTATACCAGGAGTTCGTCATTTAACTGCATATTTTGCTGGTATGTCAAATTTAACGTTTTGGAGATTTTGTCTATACGCATACGGTGGTGCTTTCATCTGGATTAGCGTTTTTATTGGACTTGGATGGAAACTTGGAGAGAAGTGGCGCTTTGTTGAATATAGTTTGCATCATTATGGAATGTGGATTTTAATTATCTCAGTAGTAGTTGTACTTATTGTATGGCTCTACATAAGAAGAAAAAAAACCGCTAGTTAAGCGGTTTTTAGCTGAAAGCAATGAAGAGAACACCTGCTGTAATACATACAACACCCATTCCAGTCATGAAGTTTAATTTTTCGCCTAATATAATTATTGCAAGAATAATTGAAAATACAACACTTAATTTATCTACAGGAGCAACTTGTGAAACTTTTCCTGTTTTTAAGGCGAGAAAATAAAACAGCCATGATGAGGCACCAGCTATACCACTTAACGTGATAAATAGCAGTGCTTTTTTATTCATTAGAACGTCACCAATATTTTGAAATTTACCTTGTATCATAATTACACCTATCATAAATAGTGCCATGATGATTGAACGGATAGTTGTTGCCACATTGGCATCGATTCCTTCTAAACCAAATTTTCCAAAAATGGATACAAGTGCTGCAGCAATTGCTGATAATAATGCGAATAATAGCCATGAACTCATAGTAAAATTCCTCCAGTCTTGTATTATTATACATGAAAATCATTCTCAAGTATAACGGATAGCAAGAGGATGTTTTGAATATAACTATGAAAATAGTAAAGGCCCATCTAACATAAAGATGTTAGATGGGCCTTTGATCTATTATTCTGCAATTTCTTCATATAAAAAGTACGTTACATTATAAATGTGTTCTACTTCATCATCTGTCATAAATAAAAGCTCTTCACGCTCAATTCCCTTTTTCTTTTCAATAAACTCAATCATATTTTTCCGTTCTTCTCTTTTCATCATTTTGTTTCTCCTCCCAATCTGTTTTAATACAGATTATTTAAGTTGATACTATTATATAACAGAATCTTTAGAAAGTTCCATCTTTTTTATCTTTTTTTTGATAAGAACTTTTCGACAAAACAAGCCCTTTTAAAGGGCTTGTTTTTGAATTACAGTCGTAAAAACTCTGGTTGAGTCGTACCAGCACTATCGATGTAGTAAATTGTATTTGGATTGATCTTTATAAGTACATAGTTAGGATCTTCAGGGCCGAGTAACCAGCGTTTTAAGTTGTTGTTCCAAAATTTATTTTTTAATGTTTGCTCTTCTTCAATTGAAGCGGTGCCTTCTACTTCGATATAATCTTCATCCCATTTCTTCCCTTCTCTTCCGAGTAGCACGTGTACATTTGAATTTTGTTCGATATCTACTACCTTTTTGGAATTACGATCTGTTGCGACATATAATACAAAGTCTTCATGAAAAAACATCATAAAACAGCTATGTGGCTTATTTTCACGCACGGTAGCTAATACACCTGTTCTTTGTCCTTCAATAATAGTTGCAATTTTTTCTTTTAAATTCATTTTTTGAGCCCCTTTCTGTTATCCGTAATTTCATTCTGCGGAAACTTGTTGCTTAAAATTTTTTACACTCTTTCATACTTTTTTCTTCAATCGTATTTTTTAAACGTATTTGTGATGAAATGGGACAAGTTAGGAGAAGAATAATGATAATAGTGGGGGAAATACATACGATGAAAGGATGGAAAATATGTTTAATAAAATTTTCTTAATACTTGCACTTGCTGGTGTACCGCTTTCTATTCTTGGAAATACGTTGCATTGGCCACAAACAATTATGTTTGCTGTGTATTGCATTACAATTATTGCTCTCGCTGCTTTTATGGGAAGAGCGACAGAAAGTTTAGCTATTGTCTCTGGACCAAGAATTGGTGGGCTATTAAATGCAACCTTCGGGAATGCGGTTGAACTTATCATTTCAGTTTTTGCATTACAAGCAGGGCTAACTGAAGTCGTACTTGCTTCACTAACTGGTTCCGTTCTTGGCAATTTATTGTTAGTTGGAGGTCTTTCTTTTTTTGTAGGAGGGCTCAAGTATAAAAGACAAAGTTTTAATGTTTATGATGCAAGGCATAATTCGGCCTTACTAATATTTGCAGTTGTTGTAGCATTTGTTATTCCAGAAGTTTTTTCAATGAAGATGAGTATAGACAAAACATATCAATTAAGTATTGGGGTTTCAATCATCATGATTGTCATGTATTTAGCCGCACTATTCTTTAAACTGGTTACGCATCGTGGTGTGTATCAGCATAAAAGCGATGAAGTAGAACATGAGGAAGAGCCTGAATGGTCAAAAGGGAAAGCATTACTTATTTTAGCGATTGCAACAGCGGCTGTTGCTTATGTATCCGAGGCGCTTGTTCATACATTTGAAACGGTAGCAAAATCATTTGGATGGTCGGAATTATTTATCGGGGTTATCATTGTTGCGATTGTTGGTAACGCCGCGGAGCATGCCTCTGCAATTATTATGGCTTATAAAAATAAAGTGAATATTGCAGTTGAAATTGCAGTCGGTTCAACCTTGCAGGTTGCCATGTTCGTTGCCCCTGTTCTCATCATACTTTCGATGTTTTTTACGGTAAAAATGCCCCTTGTATTTACAATGCCGGAACTTGTGTCCATGATTACAGCGGTCTTTTTAACAATTGCAATTTCAAATGATGGAGATACGAACTGGTTTGAAGGAGGAACATTATTAGCCGCTTATTTCATTATGGGAATTGGCTTTTACTTGTTATAAAAAATTGGGATAACAATATTACGGAGAGAAAATAATAGAGATAGTTAATATATAAATCCATTTTGATTTGCAGGCATATAAGTCGCTGCTACGAAGAACAAAAGGTGACATGCACTTGTTTTATCTCTTTGTTTTCACTTGGCATGGGGGCAGGAAGAGGATCTGACCGCTTTTATGCATGACCAGATGCTCTATCCCACCTAAAAAGAAAGGTTTTATGTCGGTTTTTCAATTTGTATTTAATAGCTATTTAAATGATTTATACACTCTTAAATTAGGAAGGGGTAAAGTAGGTGAAACGAGTGTACAGCATATGTCTTTCAACTATGGTCTCGTTTATTTTATTATTTCCTTATAGTAGCTCTGCAAAGACAACAATAAACGTAAAGATGCCTTCATCTGTTTTGAATATTTCAAAGGACAATACGTATCCAAATGAAGCGCAAGATTTACCGCGTTTGCAGCCAAGTGAACTAGCGAAAGAATTACTGAAAACATCGACCATTCGAATCGAAAACCCAGATTTAATTCGGTTGTTTAATGAAACTTCGATTTCAAATGCACCTCTTGCAGTTGGATATAGGGCGAAAATTTATTTAGGTCAATGGCCGTTAAATTATGAATCAACAGATACAGCGATAAATTGGGAATATAAGCAAGTAAATCGTAATGTATATGATAACCGTGGTGTGGAGCGGTTATATCCGCTTCGGTACAAACAAGAATCGCAAAAAACGGTAGAAGGTGGTTTAACAGCCTATATTAAAGATACAGATGATGTGAAAAAGATGATTCTTTTAAAGGCGATGGAGAAGGTGCAGCTTCCTCTTTCTTTTAAAACAACAATTGGTTATGGTACTGGAAATGAGCGTGTATATAATATCAGTCCAAAACAACTTGGGTATTTATATGCATATACACCAGCGGTAAATGAAAAAGGAAAAGTTACATTTGGAGAAGTATATCTTGTTTTAAAAGGAAATCAGAAGAGGCTTGTCATTAAAAATATTACTTCACAAGGAATTGGGGCATCTATTCCTATACAAGATTATGTATCCTTTAAATTTATTTCTTCGCCTTATCCACAATAGCAAAAAAACGTCAGCTAAATATGCTGACGTTTTTTTTGCTACAGTGTAATATTTGTTTCTTTTGTTAAGAAATCTTCGGTTGGATAATAGCTGTTTTTCACAAGAATATTTGGCCCAAGGCATTTTACAGCAGGGCAGTGACAACTTAATGATTTCGCTGTTTTCGAACTACACCATCTGTCGTAGGCTTCTTGTAATGTGTTTGTTTGAATGTTACCAAGCAGTGGAATATCACCAAAGTCTGTTACGATAATGTTGCCATCAAAAATATTTACATTTAAGCGAGAACGCCCATCTGGATCGTTACGAACCGTCACGTTTTTGCTTAAATGTAATTTTCTTAATGTAGCTAAGTCACGTTCATCATTACTACATGCGTAGAAAGGTAGTGTGCCAAATAACATCCATATATTTTCATCACGAATATCTAATAAATGCTCGATTGCACTTCGAATTTCATCTTTTGTTAAAATTTCAAGGTTGCTAGCAAAATCACTTGGGTACATAGGGTGTACTTCATGGCGCTTACAGCCCATTTCTTCGACGATTTGACGATGAATGTGTTCAATATGTGGTAGGGTACGTTTATTTAACATTGTTTCTGCTGACACGAGAACACCTGCATCTGATAAAGCTTTACTATTTGTAATCATTCGTTCAAATAGTTTAGCACGTTGTTCATAAGTAGGTTTGCGCTCCATCATTGCAAATCCACCTTCAACGAAATCATCAATTGTTCCCCAGTTATGTGAAATATGCAACACATCTAAATAAGGAATAATTTGTTCATAACGGGCTAAATCTATAGTTAAGTTTGAGTTGATTTGAGTGCGAACGCCTCGTTCATGGGCATATTTTAAGAGTGGTGTTACATAGTTGTCGACGGATTTTTTTGAGAGCATTGGTTCTCCACCCGTAATACTTAAAGAACGTAAATGAGGAATCTCATCTAATCGTTTTAATAAAAGTTCCATCGGAAGCGGATTTGGATCTTTTGGCTGTAATGTATAACCAACAGCACAATGCTCACAGCGCATATTGCATAACGTTGTCGTTGTAAATTCAACGTTTGTTAATAGTAGTTTGCCGTACTCTTCAAGGTCCATATACGCTTCCCATGGATCGTAAGAAGGAGTAATCGGCTTCATTGTTTGTGATATACTCATCTGAAATACTCCTTTGACTGTTGAAATAACAATTTGTCCATCCTCTATAATAGAAGAATATGGACGTTTTATAAAGTGAAACTTTTTGTAACAAAAATTCTTCATCTGTTGATTTCACTTCAAGTAATGGAGGAAGTAATTTAAATGTCTGCTTGTATGTAATCAAGTATTGTGGCAAAAATGATGAAAATTCATGTTCGTGATAATCATTTTTGCGGTATAATAAGAGTAACTCGAATAAAAAGGAGAGTGCCTTTGTGGGAAAAGCAATTCAAGATAAAGATTCACAATTAGTATATTTAAAAGAACGTTTAAATATGTTCATCGAAGTAATCGATACAATTGAACCAGAAGAGGTAGAATTAGAAGATGTAGATCGTCTTCTTGCGATGTTAGATGAATTAGAACTGAAATGTGAGCAATTTAAAAAAGACGAATAATATAAAACGGCTGCCAATTATATATTGGTAGCCGTTTTCTGTAAATGCGCTGTTTTATTAGAAAATATATAGATTTCCTGCCCGATTAAATAGAAGGAATATGGAAAAAAAGGTATAATCAAGTTGTGAAAAATTTCGTTTGATCTTAAGAGTCATAAAATAAAAACAAAGACTCTAGAGACTTAAGGGTGAAAATTTCATCTCGTAGCGTTTTGGTAGCGTTCACAATTGAGGGGGAAGTAACAATGGAAAAGCTTCAAGAAAGTATGTATCAACTGATTGTTGAAACATCAACGAATTTACCGAAAGATGTTCGTCGTGCAATTCAACGAGCAAAAGAACGAGAAAAT
The DNA here is from genome assembly GCF_000374965.1 of Bacillus sp. 95MFCvi2.1. Lineage (NCBI taxonomy): Bacteria > Bacillati > Bacillota > Bacilli > Caryophanales > Bacillaceae > Bacillus > Bacillus sp. 95MFCvi2.1. Next base: position 27,932 of record NZ_KB895708.1, read on the forward strand.
GCAGGGACTCGTTCTGCAATGGCGCTTGGCACCATTACAAATAATATTAAAATGGCAGATGAAAACATCTCTCCAATTTGCCAAGATACAGGGATGCCAACCTTCAAAATTTATACACCAGTTGGCGTAAATCAATTACAAATGAAAGAAGCAATTTACAGTGCGCTTGAGCGGGCGACACAGGACGGGAAACTTCGTCCGAATTCTGTTGATTCTCTTTTCGGAGATAATAGCGGTAATAACTTAGGACCAGGTACACCTGTGATTAAGTTTGAGCAGTGGGAGAAAGATTATATTGATGCTCGTTTAATTTTAAAAGGGGGCGGCTGTGAAAATAAAAATATTCAGTATAGCTTACCTTGTGAATTAGAAGGACTTGGACGAGCAGGTCGTGATTTAGAAGGGATTCGCAAATGCCTTCTTCATGCGGTATATCAAGCACAAGGACAAGGGTGTAGTGCAGGAGTAATCGGTGTTGGTATCGGGGGAGACCGTACGTCAGGTTATGAGTTGGCAAAAAACCAACTATTTCGCACATTAGATGATGTGAATCCAATTCCTGAATTACAGAAGCTTGAAGAATACGTATTAGAGAATGCGAACAAGCTTGGCATTGGTACGATGGGATTTGGTGGAGAAACAACCTTACTTGGTTGTAAAATTGGAGTATACAATCGTCTGCCAGCTAGTTTCTATGTGTCTGTTGCATATAATTGTTGGGCGTATCGTCGCCTTGGTGTAACAATTCATCCTGAAACAGGTGAGATTATCGATTGGTTATATCAAGAAGGTGAAAATACACTTCAACAAGAAGTGGAGCACGCAAAAAGTGAGCAGCGTGAAATTGTACTGCAGGCACCAATTACAGAGGAGCAAATTCGTGAACTTCGCGTTGGAGATGTCGTTACCATTAACGGGATGATGTACACAGGTCGTGATGCAATTCATAAGCATTTAATGGATAACGATTGCCCGGTAGATTTAAATGGACAAATCATTTATCACTGTGGTCCAGTTGTAGTGAAAGATGAAAATGACAATTGGAAAATTAAAGCGGCAGGTCCAACGACAAGTATTCGTGAAGAGCCATATCAAGGCGACATTATGAAGAAGTTTGGTATTCGTGCTGTCATCGGTAAAGGCGGCATGGGAGAAAAAACATTAGCGGCACTAGCAGAACATGGTGGTGTATATTTAAATGCAATCGGTGGTGCTGCGCAGTATTATGCAGAATGTATTAAAGAAGTGAAAGATGTCGACTTCTTACAATTTGGTATTCCAGAAGCAATGTGGCACCTACGTATTGATGGCTTTAAAGCTGTTGTAACAATGGACTCTCATGGTAATAGCCTACACGCAGATGTAGATAAAACATCATTTGAAAAATTAGCAAGCTTTAAAGAACCGGTATTTAAGTAAGTGGAAAAATGCATCTCGAATCATTCGAGGTGCATTTTTTGGTACATATAGAAAAACTTGTTTAGAATGAAAGGAATATTGAAAACAGAAACTACAGGTACGATGATATATGGAAAGGAGACTATTTATGAAGCATAGATGGTTATATATAGGTCTCATTTTTTCAATTATAATGACACTTGTTCCAGTTTCTGCTTTCGCGTATACGAACGCACCAAATCACTGGGGGATTCCGCGAGCAAAAAATGAGATCCCGCCAGATGCAGGGGAAAAATTTACTGACCTACTCCGGGGTAATGGTGGTTTTTATTTAGGAGACCCGAAGAAAAAAGATATATATTTAACATTTGATAATGGATATGAAAATGGATATACTGGAAAAATTTTGGATGTACTAAAAGAAAAGAAAGTGCCAGCAACATTTTTTGTAACGGGTCATTATATAAAGACGCAAAAAGAGTTATTATTAAGAATGAAAAATGAAGGTCACATTATTGGAAACCACTCTCGAAGCCATCCTGATTTTACAACTGTAAATGATGAGAAACTTCGTGAAGAATTACAAAGTGTAACGGATGAAATTAAAAAAGTAACCGGACAAAAAGAAGTGAAATATGTACGTCCTCCGCGTGGGATTTTTAGTGAGCGTACGCTAGCTCTTGCGAAAGAAATGGGATATTATAACGTATTTTGGTCGCTTGCATTTTTAGATTGGAAAGTAGATCAGCAAAGAGGATGGCAATATGCTCATAATAATGTAATGAATATGATTCATCCAGGATCCATTATATTACTTCATGCTATATCAAAAGATAATGCAGAAGCGCTTGCGAAAATCATTGATGATTTGCGCGAGAAAGGGTATCATTTTAAAAGCCTGGATGATTTAGTAAAAAGCAATCAGCCGTAAGCATGTATGCTTACGGTTTTCTCATGCTATAATGATGTGTAAAAAGGATGGGGAAACGTATGTGGAGCGAACATGTTACGTTAAAGGATTCGTACCATTTTGAAGAGGTACTCAGGCGTTTGTCTTTTGATCCACTCAATGTTGTTCAATTAGAAGAGAAAATAGTTTATGTCCCACTTCTTATGGATGAAGAACAAATTGTTGTCCGCGTACAAGGAATTGGTACGCTTCAAAACCCACAATTTTGGGTTTCAAGTCAGACAGGTGAACAAGAGAAGGTTATGAAACGCATCTATTCCATTTTTCAATGGAATGAATCTTTTCAAGATATACAAACCCATTTTAGAAACACATCATTACGTCCACTTTTTGAAACATATGCCTATACACCACTTGTTTTAGAGTTTGATTACTTTGCTTGTCTTCTTCGTTGTATTATTCATCAACAAGTTCATTTGAAATTTGCTACTTCTCTTACAGAACAATTTGTAAAGCGATATGGAACAGAGAAGAATGGCGTTTTCTTTTTCCCAACACCAGAAAGGGTAGCGAATATTTCAATAGAAGAGCTCAGAAATCAGAAATTTAGTCAACGAAAAGCTGAATATATGGTAGGACTAGCAAAACATATTGTGGAAGGTAAGCTAAATTTAGTGGAGCTAGAAAAACAAACAGAAGAAGTAGTAGCAGCACAATTGTTACCAGTACGAGGTATTGGTGCATGGACGGTGCAAAACTTTTTATTGTTTGGGCTCGGACGGAAAAATATGTTCCCAAAAGCAGATATTGGGATTCAGCGTGCACTTCAAGGTATATTTCAATTAGAGAATAAACCAGATGATGCATTTTTAGAAAAAATGAAACAAGAGTGTGAACCATACTGCAGTTATGCAGCGTTGTATTTATGGAAAAGTATAGAGTAGAGGTGTAATAATGGTACAAAAGCAACATGAGAGTAAGTTGGAAGTTGGTCAAACGTTTCCTGTGACAATTAAGCGTCTAGGGATTAACGGAGAAGGCGTTGGTTATTTTAAGAGACAAGTTGTTTTCATTCCAGGGGCATTACCAGGAGAAGAAGTTGTTGCGGAAACAACGAAAATTCAGCGTGGCTTTGCTGAAGCGAAAGTGAAAAAAATTCGTAAAGCATCACCGCATCGCGTAAAACCGCCATGCCCAGTATATGATGAATGCGGTGGTTGTCAATTGCAGCATTTAGATTATAAAGAACAGTTGAATCAAAAGCGAGATATTGTGGTACAAGCCTTTGAAAAGTATATGAACGGAAGCATGGAAGCTGACATTCGTCCAACACTTGGTATGGGAAACCCATGGCATTATCGTAATAAAAGTCAATTACAAGTAGGACGTAAAGATGAAAAAGTGATTACAGGATTATATAAACAGAACTCACATCAATTAATTGATATTTCTCACTGCATGATTCAGCATAAAGCAACAAACGAAGCGACAAAAGTTGTACGACGTATATTAGAAAAATTGAACATTTCTATTTACAACGAGAAAAAACAAAAAGGTCTAGTGCGTACAATTGTGACACGTGCTGCAGTTCAAACAGGGGAAGTACAAGTCACATTAATTACAACAAAAGAAGAATTACCAAATAAAGAGCAATTTATCGCAGAAGTACAAAAACAGATGCCAACAGTCAAATCGATTATGCAAAATGTGAACTGGCGTAAAACATCTGTTATTTTCGGTGACAAAACATTCAACTTAGCTGGAAAAGAAGTCATTCAAGAAACACTCGGTGATTTATCATTTGAATTATCAGCACGTGCATTCTTCCAGTTGAATCCAGAACAAACTGTTGTCCTTTACAACGAAGCGAAAAAAGCCGCTGCGTTAACAGGAAAAGAAAAAATCGTTGATGCATATTGTGGCGTTGGTACAATTGGGCTTTGGCTAGCAAATGATGCAGCAGAAGTGCGCGGTATGGATGTCATTCCAGAAGCGATTGAAGATGCAAAGGAAAATGCGAAACGTCACGGATTTACAAATACAAAGTACGAAGCTGGAAAGGCAGAACAATGGCTACCAAAATGGGTGAAAGAAGGCTGGCGTCCAGATGTAATCGTGGTTGATCCACCGCGTACAGGTTGTGACGATAAGTTACTTGAAACAATTTTAAAAGTACAACCAAAGCAAGTTGTTTATGTTTCTTGCAACCCTTCATCATTAGCGCGTGATGTGAAAGCATTAATGAAGAGTTATGAAGTGGAATATGTACAACCGGTTGATATGTTCCCACATACGGCGCATGTGGAAAATGTGGTAAGGCTTGTTAGAAAAGAAAATTAAAGGTGTAGCAGTGAGAGATAGGTCTTATCGAAAAATCGATAAGGCCTAATTTTTATTCAGGATGAATTACGCTGAATCGTATCATAAGTAACGGATAGTGATTTGAATTAAAAAATGAATTGTTTATTTTAGATGAAAACCTGATGTAATGCTTTGTTTGTCATCACTAAACAGCCTTAGAACACTTATTTGAGCGAATGCATCTGCGATATGAGTACAGTGAATTTTTGGTTTACGTCTATTGGAATAATGTTAATAGAAATTAGCACTGATCTTTGCATGATGGAGTGCTTTTTTATTTGTTTTTAATTCCTATATAAATTCCGATTACTTTAACTTTAATTCGTATGTAAGTAAATAATATGATGATCAAAGGATTATACAAATATTTGGTAAAACAAAGTATACTCAATATAGATAAATATAATCAATTTAATTAGGAGTGATTTTTATACTTAAGCAAAACGCAAAAAGGATACTTATATCATTATTAACAAATCCAATATTAATAATTGGATACTGGATTTTTTGTTATGAGTTAGCTTCATTCTGTACGTATGGAAGAATGAATTATAATATTTATATTTTATTATTATGTATAGTATTTTTTATATCTATAATTACATTTACTACAATGAAAATGATAAAAGATAGAGAATATGAATCTAAAAAATTAACTAATTTAACTGCATGGAAATATATTTCTATTATCATTATTGTGGTAATCACATCATTTTATGGAGTACAGATTTATAAAAGTGCAACAAATTATGGAGGCAAGCTTGCATGGTTTATAGAAAGGTTAAAACATGAAAGGTCAGTTAAATTTAAACATAATAATATATATGAATATGGGGTAGAAGGTATTTTTGAAGACATAAATAAAAAATATACTTTGCCAAAGAAATTATATATGGCAACTGATTTTGATCTTACATTTCATTCAGATGGAACAATCACAGCGTTTGATACATTTGTTTATGGGAAAAATGCTGATGGAAAAGAGGAAACTTACTTAATAACTTATAATAAAAAAAAGTCACAAGACATTACTATAATACGAAATGGATATGCAAATCCTGATTATGATGATGATAAGCTAGTAGAACCTTTAATTAAAACGGTTAAGGCTATTCCAGTTAAGCGAACAGTTAGTAAGTGGAATGAAGGTAAGTATGGATTGATTTATTACGGGAAAAGGAATTGGGGGTACAATACGGAGGGAATTATTAATATTAATGAGGATGGTAAGGAGCATAAACTTGAAGAAGCAACTTCTGAAATCATTGGATATACTGTATCTATATTTGTCCCTGGAAAAGAGAAAGAGTTAGTACCTGCTAGATATAACTTAATAGGTGACCCGAATTGGAGTAAACTAAATACTAAACCAAATCAAAAGAGTTCTAAAGAGAAGCAACAAGATTTAACTAATAGCAAGGAACAGTTTTTCCTATCAAAAGAAGTTGGTTATAAACTAAATATGACAGAAAAAGCATTAGGTAGTGCTTTTTATTCACTAAGCAAGACTATTGATGGAGGTAAAACATGGGAGGTTATAAATACAGACCCATTCATCGGAGGAATTGGTAGTGTATCAGGAATAACTTTCATAAATGATAAACTTGGATTTTTAGGAGCAATCCGTCCTTCTGGTACTAACGGAGAGCTATATCGTACAGATGATGGGGGCGTATCTTTTAAAAAGATAAATTATACACCTCATGAAGTGAAATTAGATCATACACAGTCTATAATAAGTCCTTTTGATTCTCCTGGTATGCCTTATGAGAAAGATGGAGTTTTTAATATGTTAGTTGGACAAGGAGCAGATGGAGATTATAATGGTGATAGTAGCGCACTTTATCAATCAAAAGATAAAGGAGAAACATGGGAATATATAAAGGAAGTTGAAAAATAGTTAGAGTTAGTACTAAAGGTGAATAAATAAAATGGCCTCCGTTGCAGGTGCAACAGTGAACAATACCATAAGCAAATGGGTTTTTATGGCAGTTGAATATAAGTATACAACTGTTTTCCACCCTGCACAGGAGAAATGCGGAGCATAAATAATAAAAACAAAGAAGCAGAAAATCACTTAGGATTTCCTGCTTCTTTGTTTTTATAAAGAAAATACTTGAGATACTGCTATTCGCTAGTACACGACAACCGGTTCATAAGTGCTGAGATTATCATACACAGTTTTCGCAACACTAGGAGGAAGGTTAACACATCCGCCCGATCCTCCCGTTAAATAGGCATTATTGGCCCAGTTTGTCCGCCAGCCGGCATCGTGGAATCCTTGTCCGCCATTTGTGAACGGAGCCCAGTAATCTACATTAACGGAATAATCGGGTTTACCTACTGCGCTACCTTTGAGTGTGTACGGTGATCGTTTATAGAGTACATACCACACACCTGGTGATGTATCTTCACTCGTGCTATGTTTACCAGTTACTACATTCGTTGTGACTTCCAATTTTCCATTTTTGTAAATCCAAATTTGCTGTTCTGCAATAGACACTTCCGCATACGTGTCTCCAATGCCATTATTCGCTGTTGTTTCATAACCGATGCCTTCATTATTCCAGCCATTTCCGTAAATATTAGAAGCGGAAAGCGATTTTTCCCCTTTTTCGAAGGCTTCTTGGATTCGTTTTGCTTCTTTTTCAATATGTATTGCCCAGCCATAGCCTTGTCCTTTTACTGATATGACCGAACCAGAATGGGTTTTAAATGCGAAGTCTTTATTTAATGTTGATTTAGAATTATTAATTTCAGCAATCTTGTTCTTAATGTCGCTCGCGTCGATTGTAACTTTCATATCCTTTGACATAGAGGCATTTTGAATTAAATCTTTAGCTTTTAAAGAGTAAACTTCATTTTGTACCTTATAATCAATGGTTTGTTGAAGAAGATCCTGTAGCGCTTGTTCTTCTTTTTTGACAATCGAATCGTTTTCCTTAATAGGCTGTATGTATACAGGATTCAGATGGATTTCACTTTTATATTTCTGCTTGTCGTAATCCTTTAATAGACTAGCAACATCATACTGTTTTCCGTCAATGCTTTTTGAGATAACAACTTTGCCCTGTTCGAGCTTCGCCATAGCATCTTGAGGCGCTTTTAAACTTTTATTCATAGATATGAGTTTTTCTTCTACAAGTTTTTTCATCGTTTCGCTTCGATACTGATCCGCCTTTTCTGGTAGCAACGAATAATCCTTTTCCTTTGAGGAAGGGAAAAATGTCCACTGGCCTTTTAATAGTTTCTTAACTTTAGGCAAATCTTCTTCCGTAAGTTCCGTTTGCGTATCTTTTTCATCTAAAATTTGTTGTTGGCCGACATAGACTTTGTTTTCTAATCCAGATGTTTTTAATTTCTTTAGTGCCTGATCAGCAGTCAGACCGCCGACTTTTGTGTCATTAATCGTAACCTGTGAATTGAAACGAGTTGCCTGATAATAACTCATTCCCCCAATTAGAAGTGCAATTGTAACGACGCCACCTGCTGTGATAAACTTCCAATTTTTAAAACGCTTGCTTGAGTTTACTCGTTTTCTATCAACTTCTTCAACTGATTCATTTATTGTGTTGTTGTTCATAAACTATTCCTCCGTATACATCAACGTCAACCGATTTTAAACTAAAACCATTGACTAGTGTACCTTATTATTCTTAAAATTTCATTATTTTTGACTAGATTTTATCGCATTGAATTGGTTGAATTTGTATTTTTTTAATAGAGTGAGATATCAAAAGGATAGCTAAATTCTTTTGATTCACAATGAATAGTCCCTTACAATGCCCTTGCAAGCCCATCCCAAGCCCCTTACAAGTAATAAATCATTACAAAAACAAAAAAAAACTACTACTACAAGAATCATCCTAAAAGAAATAAAACCGTATTAGTCATTTTTTTAAAATCAAATTGCCAAATTTCCTCATTCGTCCTTATATCTATTAAGGAAACGGCAATTTCCTATGTGCCGCAAAAGATGGGAGGAATCAATATGGCAGTATACCGGAATGTACAGGTGGATTTTTGGCAGGATGATTTTGTATTGGACTTAACGCCGGAGGAACGATACTTTTACATATACTTGCTGACATGCTCTAAAACGACGCAATGCGGCATTTATCCGTTACCGAAGCGTTTGGCGGAGATGGAAACAGGTTATAACCGGGAGACTGTTGAGAAGCTACTGCAGCGGTTCATTGACTATGGAAAAATATTATATGATGCAGAAACGAAGGAGCTATACATCCAGAACTGGGTGCGCTATAACCTAGTTACGAACACGAACATCGAGAAATGTGTTTTGCGTGAGCTAAAGACTGTGAAAAGCAAAAAGTTTTTACATATGTTTCTTCAAAAATGTTTGGAGGAAGGGCTGAGCATTCCGCTGTTATTGGAGCATTTTGGCATGCCGGTTGAAGAGTCTCAAGCTGTTCCTCAAGATGATGCCGAAAGCTGTGAAACAGATGGGGAAATTGATTCGGGAGGTAATGTATTCACGTTTTATGAACAAAACTTTGACAGCTTGTCACCGCATACGATGGAGGAACTGAATGCGTGGATGGATGATCTGTCAGATGAACTTGTATTGAAAGCACTCCAGATTGCCTATGAAAATAACAAGCGGACGCTTGCTTATGTGAAGGGCATTTTACGGGACTGGCATGAAAAAGGATATACGAGGCTTAGTGAAGTAGAGGAAGCAGCAGTGAGGTTTCGGAAGAAGGAACCGTCTGTTGCCCATGATACTGAGAAATTTCTAAATGATTGTGAAGAATGGGAGAAAAACGTACCGTCTGAAGAAGAGCTACAGAAGTTCTTGCAGGAACATGGGTGGCGCCCGTGAACTAGAAAAGGGAGATTATACATTATTGATTTAATATGTGTGGTCTATGCGCATAATACATTGGCAGAAGTAGACGCCTAATCAGCTGTCTTGTGTTACTATGAAAAGAAGATTACGAAAAACATCATAGAATGCTTAAAATTTTTGTTTTATGTAACGGAAAAAGAAAGGCGGTGAGTCTGTTAATAAAAACATGAATAGGAAAATGTCTATGTTTTTAATAGCAGAAAACAATGAACAACTACAAATTAACAATTCAATATGACGGAGGCCGCTATAAAGGTTGGCAACGTCTTGGAAATAATGATAATACGATTCAAGGGAAAATCGAAAGTGTATTATCAGAAATGACCGGAAGAGAAATCGAAATTATTGGCTGCAGCAGAACAGATGCTGGTGTACATGCTCTTCACCAAGTAGCTAATTTTAAGATTGATGAGAATTTACCAGAACTTAAAGTTAAAAAGTATTTAAATCAATACTTACCAAACGATATTAGTATTACTGATGTAGAGTTAATCTCAGAACGCTTCCACGCTCGCTACAACTCAAAAGCGAAAACGTATTTATATAAAATTTGGAATGAGGAACATACAAATCCATTTATGCGTAAATACAGCATGCATGTTGGGAAAAAGTTAAATATTGAAAACATGCAAAAAGCAGCGCAATATTTAATTGGTTCACATGATTTTACTGCTTTTTCTAATGCTAAATCTAAAAAGAAATCTATGGTTCGTGAAATATATATGCTCGATGTCGTGGAAAGTGAAGGTTTCATCCAAATTAGAGTGAACGGAAATGGATTTCTTCACAATATGGTGAGAAAAATCGTTGGAGCATTAGTAGAAGTTGGATTAGGTCAGTTAGATGCTGAAGTGATCCCACAAATTTTAGAAGCGAAACAACGAAATCAAATTAATTGTCTTGCGGATGCGAGTGGATTGTATTTGGAGAAGGTTGATTTTTAGGGAAAAATAAAGACCGTCCTTTCGGAACGGCCTTTATTTTTTATGCTTATAGAACATTCTATGATTACGTATTTAGCCCATACTTTTTTAATCGATATTGCAAGTTTTGTCTACTTAATCCTAAGTATTTTGCGGCTTGCGAGATATTTCCATTATGTTCTTTAAGCATTTGAATAATATATTCTCTTTCCATTTCTTTTATTGTGTTCTTTAAAGTTTTCGATGTATGATCTAATTTATCTGTTTCCCATCTAGCTAGAGGAGGTTGAATAGGGGATTCGTTTTTTGTTAGCTCATAAAAACGAGCTGGGATATGGGATGTTGTAATAACGTCCTCATCTTCAATTAAGTTCATAGCCCCTTCAATTATGTGCTCTAATTCGCGTATATTGCCGGGCCAATCGTGTTTATAGAAGAAATTTATTACGCTGTCATCCACACCTTGTACTCGTAAACCAAACTGCATATTATATTTTTCAATAAAGCTATGAAGAAGCGGTAAGATGTCTTCTTTCCGCTGTCTTAAAGGTGGGAGAAATAAAGTAACGACGCTTAGTCTGTAATATAAATCTTTTCGCAGGCGATTATGCGTGATAGCTTCAATCGGATCTTCATTAATGGTAGCTATGATTCGAACGTCGACTTCTTTTTCTTGTGATCCGCCGATTCTTCGTATTGTTTTATCTTGTATTGCCCGCAATAATTTAGCCTGAAGTGCAGGGCTTAGCGAGTTAATTTCATCTAACAATAAAGTTCCACCATGTGCTTCTTCAAATAAGCCTGGTTTATCGATTGCGCCTGTAAACGCTCCTTTATTCGTACCGAATAATAAGCTTTCCATTAAAGTTTCAGGAATGGCAGCACAATTTTGTGAGATAAAAGGTTTTCCAGCACGTTGACTTTTATTATGAATACTTTGTGCAAATAGTTCTTTTCCAGTTCCTGTTTCTCCCACAATCAGTATAGAGGAAGAGGTACGCGTTACTTTTTTTGCTTCTGTAATAACCGATTGAATCGCGCCTGAATTACCTATTATATGATTGAAGGTAAATTTCGTATGATGCCCTCGAATCGCGCGCCCTTTACTCGTTTGCCTTAATGGAGGAAATTCTTTTACGATTTCAACAGCGCCCTTGATTTTTCCATTCTTCACTATAGGGAAGGTGTCATTAATCGTTGTAATCTCTTGCCCCCTATTATTAAAATAAGTCTGTTTTATATTTTTCTTTGCTTTGCCAAGTGTTAATGCCTCTATAAGAGTACTATTCTGGTTTTCTTCAAAAGCAAATACTTCTAAAAGATTTTTATATAGTACATCTTTATGATCCATTGATTCAATCGCCATCATTTTGCGGTTATAAATGATCGTCTTACCTTCTTCGTTAATCATATGAATGCCAATATCAATTTCATTCAGTAAAGTTTCATATAGCATATTCATTTTAACTAATTTTTTGAAATTGATTTCTTCTGTATACATGTTTCATCTTCTCCTTGTTATACCCTATGAAGACTGATTTTTCTTAATTTTAATAAAATTTTTGCGAGTATGCAAAAAAAATTTGCATGTTTAAGGTGAAAAATCTTTAAAAGAGAAGAAAGATATTGCGTGGAATTCAGATTTTTTCAGTACTATCTCTTAATCCTAAGTAAGAAATTAGGTTGGTATATATCTTGCATGAATAGTAGTTGAATCTTATAAATTTGGAGGTGGGGGAAAAGAGTTACATGCGCACTTAATAAGAAAGAGGGGTTTAAAAGATGAAAACAGTAATAGAAAACGTGTACAGCCCTTGCTATGGCAGAGTTGCAAAATTATTTATTAATGAAAGTTCCTACGTATATGAGTGGGAGAAATTAGCTTTAATTGAAACGATGGATGAACGGAAAGTAGAAGTTAAAGTGGGAATCAGCGGTTATGTGGAATTGCTAGAAGTAGAAGAAGGACAAGTTATCACGGAGAAAACATTATTAATAACAGTCAGGGATGATTTATTGATTACAGGAAGTGATTAATATAGTCCTTCTGGATGATGTACCGTTTTCTAAGGATCTTTTAAACAATTGTGGAAAATTATAAAAAATTTTAGTAGCAACTATTTATCGTATGATAGGTATTTCCTTGGATTGGGAGATTTTCTTTTGAAAAATCTCCCTCTTGTTACAATTCTATCGTAATCATGAGTATGCACTTTATTTTTTTATATTATTTTTTAAAGCGTTTACATTTCTGCTAGGGGGGCTCATATGGAAAAGCAAAATCAGGAGTTAAAGCGAGAGCTAAAAAGTCGACACATATTTATGATTGCACTTGGAGGGGTTATTGGCACAGGTCTTTTCTTAGGATCAGGTTATACAATTCATGAAGCAGGGCCAGGCGGTGCGATTGTAGCGTATCTTGTTGGGAGCTTTGTTATGTATTTAACGATGCTTTGTCTTGGAGAGTTAGCTGTTGCTATGCCGAATGCAGGATCTTATCAAATGTATGCTACAAAGTATATTTCGCCTGCGGTAGGTTATGTAGTTGGTTGGATGTCATGGTTAAACTGGGCTGCTACGATAGGGATTGAGTTGATTGCAGTAAGTATTTTAATGAAGCGCTGGTTTCCGCATGTACCATCTTGGATATGGTGCGTCGTGTTTGCAGTCCTTCTTTTTTCGATTAATGCATTATCCTCACGGAGTTTTGCAGAGGTTGAGTTTTGGATTGCCGGCATTAAAGTAATTACAATTATTGCATTTATTATTTTAGGCGGGGCAGCGATGTTTGGATTTTTACATATGAAAGGAAATGACGCAGCACCGATGCTTTCAAACTTTACTGATCACGGGGGACTGTTCCCGAATGGACTGAAAGCGATTCTAATTACCATGATTGCCGTTAATTTCTCCTTTCAGGGGACCGAGATTGTTGGGATTACGGCCGGTGAGAGTGAAAACCCGGAGAAAACCATTCCGAAAGCAATTAGAAATACAGCTTGGCGTATATTCATTTTCTTTATACTTTCTATGTTCATACTCGCTGGGTTATTCCCATGGGAAAAAGCGGGATTAGTAGAAAGTCCATTCGTAGTTGTATTTGATAAAATTGGGATTCCGTATGCCGCAGATATTATGAACTTTGTTATTATTACAGCGGTGTTATCAGTAGCAAATTCGGGCTTATATGCAACTTCTCGTATGCTTTGGTCTATGTCGAAGCAAGGGATGATTAGTCCAATTTTTGGGAAGTTATCTAAAAACGGTGTTCCTATTTATGCATTACTTACAAGTACAATTTTTGGTTGTCTTTCTTTATTATCTGGTATATATGCAGAGGATACAGTTTATTTATGGCTTCTTTCTATTGCAGGATTCGGTGGAATACTAGTCTGGGCATCGATTGGTTTATCAAATTTTCTTAGTAGAAGAATGTACGTAAAGCAAGGCGGGGATATTAAGGATTTGAAATTTAAAACGCCGTTGTATCCGTTTGTGCCGCTTCTTTGTTTCGGATTAAATATGACTGTAATTGTGGGCATGGCTTTTATTCCAGATCAACGTATGGCATTGTATTGTGGTGTTCCATTTATGATTGTTTGTTTACTGTTTTACCGTGTTACAAAAAATAAGAAAAAATCAATGGAACACATTGAAAAGAAGGACACAGTAGAAGTAAAAAGTTTATGATGGAATTTTAGGTTTGATTTTTATGTAGATGAGTAATAGTGTTATAAAAAAATCAACCGTAGGTACATAATCACAGCTTTATGTTATATGTAGAGAATGACAGGATATCATTAGTATTGAAATGAAAATCAAAAAAACGAGCTAATCTACCAGATAGCTCGTTTTTTATAAAATACATGTAGACTAAGAGGATTGATCTTTTTTGATTTGTAGTTTAACAGTCCAAAAAGCAGCAAGCATAATCGCTGCGATACAACCGCTAACTGTCCCGAGTAGCTGTGCATAAGGAAGGCTATTCATGTCGCTGTTGAGAAAAAACATCATGCATAGGATTGCAGGGAAAAGGTACAGATAATATAAGCGTTTCAGTCGTTTATCTTTTATCATCAACTTAGCCCCTTTTTATAAATTTATAATTAAATTATAACATAAAATTTCCCAATTCGTGTGGTGAAATTCTGATTTGTGAAAGAGTAAGAAAAGTTTCATCTTAAGTTATGGATAAAATGAAGAAGTTGAAGTTCAGCAGTTGATTGAGTTTACGAAAGTGATTACCGCTTTTATCTATGAATGGTGTCATACACAAAAATAAGAAAAAATTAAGGTTTTCCTAATAAAAGGATAAGATACATCATGTAATATGAAAAGTACCTGTCGTGTAATCGTACAAACTTTGATGTTTGTACGATTTTTTAGGATGGAACTATTTCAGAAGCTAGTCAAATTAGAATTCCGAAATAGTTCCATTTTTCTTGAGCAGCCTCTAAGTTTTCTTCTTTATATCAGCCAATTTCTCTTTTGCTAACTCAACTGCAATTGCATCATCCAAATAGCCAATTGGAAATATATAATCTGGAATAATGTCTGTTGATAAAACAAAGTACAGTAGGGCACTTCCAATGATAGCACGCTCATTGAGAGGAGTGGACTCTTTGCAAAATTGATGATACATATCTGTTAATTGCTCAATGAAAGGACCTGTACTATCAATTTGCTCTAGTTTTGTTGAGAAACTCTCATGAATGCGTCTCTGACCTTCTGTTGTTTGTGCATATCTTTCATAATTTTCAAGTTCCTGTTTCACACGAGTTGTTGTGTACTCATAATCAAATAAGTTGGAGGATTGTAATGTTTGTTGAATTGCATCAAGTGATGTGTACATATCTGTTTTTTCTTTTTTTGTATGAGGGGAATCTGTATAGATTGCATCATATAACACTTGCGGTGGAATTTGCAGACATTCTGCAAATTTTTGCAGGTGTTTTTGTTTTGCTTGTTGTTTACCATTTATAATTCTTGAAATTGTGGAAGGATCAATGTTTGTAAGTGTTCCTAATTGGCGCATAGATAAGGCACGTTCTTTTAATAATTTTTTTAATAAGGTACCAAGTTTATCATTTGGATTTTGAGTAGACATAGTTTTGGCACTCCTTTTTTTTCTAAGGTGTTGAAAAAATGTGGAGCTTTTTATTACAAGTATATGAAGCTGACAGGCACAGTTGCTCAACATTTGCATAATATGCAATGAAAAGTGAACAGAAGGAGTGAATGTTGATGAGTACAGCCAGTTTATTTTCAATTTTTTTGATTGGAATTGCTTCTAATTTAGATAATGCAGGTGTAGGTATTGCGTATGGGATTCGCAAGATTCGAATTTCTGGATTTAATAATTTTATCATCGCCTTTTTTGGTTTCTTGTTTGCTCTATTGGCTGGCTTTTTTGGAAGTTGGATTTCATTGTTTATTTCAGATTTTATCGCAAATTTAATTGGTGCACTTGTACTCGGGATAATTGGGGTATTTGTTTTATGTCAACCCTTACTTAGTAAGCAAGGGGAGGTATCAGAGAAAGATGGAAGCGTGATGAGAATATTACGTAATCCTGAGAATGCTGATTTTGATAGATCTAAAACAATCAGTTTTTCTGAAGCATTGGTATTAGGTGTTGCATTATCAATTAATAATCTTGCAGGGGGATTTGATGCGGGAGTAACCAACTTGAATCTTTGGTGGACTGCAATTATCTCAGGTACATTTAGTTTCATTTGTATTAGCGGTTTTTCCTATATAGGGAAGAGATTTTTAGCGGAATACTTAGGAAAATGGGCAACAATTATTGCGGGCATTTTACTAATTCTTATCGGAATCGATCAATTGATGTGAGAGCAGATTGGAAAACAATATTCGAATATTTCCTTGGAAATAAAACAAAGTACTGCATATATCGACGTGTTTTTCTTCATACTAACATTGATTTCTTTTAAAGAAAGGGGGATGAGTATGGGACGTGGTAAAGCATTTGATCATAAGAAAAAAGGTCATGATCATCAGCCGCCTAAAGGAGCATTCATTCATAAGGATGTAAATGAGCATACGTTAGAAGAGGAAGAATTACCAGTTAATATTGAAACGTACAAAAATAGTTTAAAAAAACATTAAAGCACCTATATAGGTGCTTTTTTAGCGGATGTCCTCAATTAATTGCTGTGATTCTTCATACATGCCATATTCACCTAGAACTTGAATGCAACGCCATTTTAATTCCTCAATACTTGGTTCAAGTTCTTCGGGAAGGACATGATGAATGTCTTCAAGCCCCATTCCAAAATGAATAAGCTCTAGTACTTGATCATCAATATTTCGATCCATTAATAATTCCAATACTTCTAAATTGAATATGTATCGATAAGCCTCATCGGGGGAAACAACTTTTAATTTTAGGCTTTCTACAATACTGAGTATAAAAAGAAGGATGGTTTTTTCTAGGACAGGCTGTTCCTCCATTTGAAAAATAAGTTTCATTTCTTTTACACCTCCACCGTATAGCGTTAGGTTGTACTATATTATTCGGGAGGGGGGAACAAATATGCATAATAAAAAAAGTTATCCTATTTAAGTGGGGGCAGGATAACTTTTTTATTTGTTGGAATTTGAAATTGAATTATAGGTAATGAGGAAAACTGTCATTAAGAAACCTTTTTAAAAAATACTCCAACCTTCCTGAGCGGAGAGTAACTCTAATATTTTAAATCCAGCGATACTATTTCCATTTGCATCTAGAGCTGGTCCAAAAATACCGATTCCCATTTCGCCTTTTACGCAGCCAAAAATACCACCGGCTACCCCACTTTTTGCGGGAATACCAACGCGGATTGCAAATTCACCAGATTCGTTGTACATGCCACATGTTACCATAAATGTTTTGCAAATTTTTGTGATATGTCTTGGAATAATTTGTTTTTTCTTATATGGATCGTAGCCATCCATTGCGAAGATTAAACCAATACGTGCTAAATCAATACAGTTTACTTCAATAGCACATTGACGTGTGTATAAATCCATTAATTCCTCGATATTGCCATCAATGATGCCATTTTGCTTCATATAGTAGCAAAGAGAACGATTTAAGTAAGCAGTTTCTAGTTCAGAGATGGCTACTTTTGAAGAGTAGTTAATTGTAGGATTGTCTGTAATATCACGTACGAAGCGGAGAATTCGTTCCATCTTCTCTTCGTTACTATCTCCTGTAAGCATACTTGTAATAGCTAGCGCACCAGCGTTAATCATTGGATTAAGAGGTTTAGAAGGGCTAGTTGTTTCTAGCTTAATAATAGAATTGAATGGGTCACCAGTGGGCTCCATTCCAACTTTAGAGAATACATATTCTTCACCGCGATCTAGAAGAGCAAGAGCAAGTGTAATTACTTTTGAAATGCTTTGAAGGGTGAAGAGTGTTTGTGAGTTACC
This sequence comes from Bacillus sp. 95MFCvi2.1, assembly GCF_000374965.1. Taxonomy (NCBI): domain Bacteria; kingdom Bacillati; phylum Bacillota; class Bacilli; order Caryophanales; family Bacillaceae; genus Bacillus; species Bacillus sp. 95MFCvi2.1. The sequence goes on from NZ_KB895708.1 coordinate 45,831, forward strand.
AGCATGGATATATTCTGTCTCTTTATGGTAGATAGCGATCCCTAAATCGTCTGGATTTGCATTTCCTAGTTCGGGGATATAAGTAGCAAGTTTACCTTTTTTTGTATATGGCTTTACTTGTTCTAACAGCTGTTGCAAGTTATTTATCTCGATGCACTGCATAATACCAACGCTCCTGTTCCTGTTTCACTAAGTTTACTGTTCCCTATAAACTTGGAAATAAATAATAACATGAAAAAGTGGAATGATAAAATGAAACTTCTATTTGAATAAAAATTGAAAACAATATAAACCCTTTTTTAGTTGGGAGAGAGGATCTGGCCATGCATAGAAGTGGTCAGATCTTCTTCCTGCCCCATGCCAAGTAAAACAAAGAGAGAAAACGAGGGCAGGTCACCTTTTGTTCTTCATAGCCGTGGCTTATATGTTGGAAAATCAAAATGGCTGTATAGTTGCCTTATCTTTCATTTTAGTCGGTAATAAAAGGAAAATCCCCCTTTTATATAACAGTTTGAAAATGGGGAATATATCCATAAAAAGTTCATAAATAAAAGCTACACATCTATACAACTATATGTTATTATGATTATGTAATAGAAAGCGTTTTCTAAGGTGCAATTATAATGATAACGATTTCATAAATTGAATAGGGGGAATTACAATGTTGCAGTTTCTACAACGTATTGGTAAAGCGTTAATGCTTCCAATCGCAGTGTTACCAGCAGCAGGATTATTGCTTCGTTTAGGTCAACCAGACGTATTTGATATTCCTGTTATGGCACAGGCCGGTGCAGCAATTTTTGATAACTTAGCACTTATTTTTGCAATTGGTGTTGCAATCGGTTTATCTGTTGATGGTAGTGGTGCCGCAGGTCTTGCAGGTGCGATTGGTTATCTAGTTATGAAGAATACAACTAATACTTTAAGTGTTAGTTATTCAACAGCAGAATTAAATGATAAATTAAAAAGTGTTCAAGACTTACTCGGTTCAGTTGATCCAAGTAAGTTAGCAGATACAATGACAAAAGTTTCAAAAGCATCGGCTTTAACACCGAAGATAAATATGGCTATACTTGGTGGTATTATTGCCGGGGTTGTCGCTGGCTTATTATATAACAAATTCCATAAGATTAAGTTACCAGAATGGTTAGGATTCTTTGCAGGAAAACGATTCGTGCCAATTATTACTTCTGTTGTCATGCTTCTTTTAGGATTAGTATTCGGTCAAATTTGGCCAACAATTCAAAGCGGTATTGATGCAGTAGCACACGGTATTGTAAACTTAGATGCAATCGGAGCTGGTCTATTCGGTTTATTAAATCGTCTATTAATTCCAATTGGTTTACACCATGTAATGAACACATATTTCTGGTTTGTACTTGGTGATTTTACAAATGCAGCAGGCGATATTGTTCATGGTGATATCGCACGCTTCTTTGCGCAAGATCCATCAGCAGGTATGTTTATGACTGGGTTCTTCCCAATTATGATGTTCGGTTTACCAGCAGCATGTTTCGCAATGATTGCAGCTGCTAAACCAGAAAAACGTAAAATGGTTACAGGAATGTTAGCTGGTCTTGCTTTAACATCATTCTTAACTGGTATTACAGAACCAATTGAATTCTCATTCATGTTCTTATCTCCAGTATTATATGGTATTCATGCTGTATTAACAGGTATTTCGTTATTTGTAACAACAAAACTTGGTATTCACGATGGTTTCTCATTTAGTGCCGGTGCGATTGATTATTTCTTAAACTTAGGTATTGCAACAAAACCGTTATTATTAGCGGGAATTGGTTTGATTTATGCAGCAATTTACTTTGCGGTATTCTATTTCTTAATTAAGAAATTTAACTTAAAAACTCCAGGTCGTGAAGATGATGAGGAGTTAGTAGAAGAAGATGAAGATGAAGTACCAGTTGCAGGATCTATCGGTGAAACTTACGTAGCAGCATTAGGCGGAAAAGACAACTTAACCGTTATTGATAACTGTGCGACTCGTTTACGCCTACAAGTCAAAGATGCAAACTTAGTAAATGAGCCAGCATTAAAACGTGCAGGTGCAAAAGGTGTTATGAAATTAAGTAATACAAGCGTGCAGGTTATCGTAGGTACAAACGTTGAATCTGTAGCTGATGATATGAAAAAACATGTATAAATAATTGTAAAAGAGGATGTTCAAAAAGGTCGATAAAGTTGATCTTTTTGAGGGCATCCTCTTTTTTTATAGAAATATTATCGGGAATCTTACTTTTTGGAATTTTCTTTTTCTTTTTTTGTGCATATTTGTTGGTAATACGTTCGTCACATGATAAAGTAGGGATGGTATAAAACAAAACTTCCATTAGTTAGGAGAAATTAGAGGGTATCTTTTTTATGAATGGATTAAATTATTGGTAAATAAGGGGAAAAAAAGAACCATGAATGAAGAAAAGGATAGTGTCAGTGTGAAAGCTCGTCGACCGGTTACATACATAAAAAGAACGGTCATTCTCATTGTATTGTTTTCGCTTGTATATTTTGCGTTTACAAAAATTACTCCACATAATAAGAAAGAGAATGCGTTAAAAGCAACTAAGGAAGTAAAGAAAGAAACGGTACAAAAACAAGCAGAACAACCTCCGGAAGTGCCACAGCAAGCTAATAAGGAAGTGGAACAACCTGTCCAAGGACCACCACAAGAAATTAACGAGAATGCCCAATTAGATGAGTATTTAAAGAGCAAAAATTTTAGTGGAACAGCAGTTGTTGTGAAAAATGGAAAAGTACTTTTGAATAAAGGGTACGGGCTGGCAAATCAGGCGAAAAAAATACTAAATAATTCAGAAACAACATTTTATATTGGCTCAATTTCAAAGGCATTCGTAGCGACAGCGATTATGCAGTTAAAAGATCAAAATAAACTTCAAACAGAGGATACAATAGCGAAATATATTCCTAGTTTTCCAAGAGGTAGCGAAGTTAAATTAGTTCATCTATTGACACATACATCTGGAATTCCTGAATATGAGGCAGGAGCAGATGATATTTCTCATGAGGAATTGTTGAAGCGAATTGGACAACAAAAACGTTTATTTAATCCAGGTGAAAAATGGAAGTATTCGGATTCCAATTATTCAATACTTGGTTACATTGTTGAGAAAGTTAGTGGACAACCATTAGAAGAATATATTAAACAACATATTTTTGATGTTGTAGGCATGAAAAATTCGGGTTTTGGTACTGAATTAGAGAAAACAAAGTATCCTTCTACTGGTTACAAGATTGTAAATAATAATATGACAGTACCTGCTATCCCGAGTATGTCACAATTATATGGAAATGGCGACATATATACGAGTGCAAATGATTTATACTTATTTAACGAAGCGCTATTTTCTGGGAAGCTAATATCCAAAGAAAGCTACAATCAAATGTTTACAGCATTTAAAAAAGATTATGGATTTGGATGGTATGTAAATCCAGGAAGTTACTCTAATCACGGTGTAATGCCGGGATGGAATTGTTTAAATGGATTTAGTAGAAGTGGTAATGCGTATGTTATTTTATTATCTAATATTCAAAATAACATTAAATCATTTGGTACGGTTAATAATGATATTTATACGATGTTGCAGCATATTGAAGTGTAAGAGACTATCTTTTGGGGTAGTCTTTTTTTCATGTAAGTTGAGAATTGATGTAAAAGAAGACGGCATTCCACTAGAAGCAGTTCAATATTTTTCAGCAAGTGGCGGGTCACTTGTTTCGATATCGGTATCTGAACATGCGGATTTTGAAAAAGCGGTATACTATGCGGTAACAACAATTATAACCTTTAAAAATTAGAAGACATCGTAGTAGGATGCCTCTTTTATTGGAAAAGTATAAGAGTTGACAATTAAACTTCGTTGTAACTATAATTGTTTCAACTTGATCGTAAAGGGGAAATTAATCATGACGTTAAAAATAAAAGTCTATTCGGATTACGTTTGTCCATTTTGTTTTTTAGGTGAAAAGCCACTGCAAGAAGCAATTCAAGGAAAAGATGTAGAAGTAGAATGGATGCCGTTTGAATTACGACCATATCCAGCGGAGCGAATTGATCCATGGAATGAGCCAGATAAATTAGGGATGTTTCAAAGCACAATTATGCCATGGGCAGAGCAAATGGGTGTTGATATGAAACTGCCCCGACTTTCACCGCATCCATATACACATACAGCTTTTGAAGGATATCAATTTGCGAAAGAATATGGAAAAGGAAATGAGTATCAGCACCGTGTATTCACAGCATTTTTCCAAGAAGAACGAAATATCGGCGAAATTGAAGTGCTAGTAGAAATTGCTGGAGAAGTCGGATTGAATCAAGAAGCATTTCGAGCTGCTTTAGAAAATCACACATATAAAGCAGCTCATGAAAAAGCAGTACATCATGCATATTATGAACAGGGCGTACAAGCTGTACCAACATTTATTATTGGTAATAGCGTTGTCCAAGGTGTCCGAGATAAAAAAACGTTAGAAGCAGTGATTGAACAAGAATTGAAAAAAGAAACTACAACTTTGTCAGAAGGAATGACATGTAACATAGATGGTTGTGAGTGATAAAAATAGCTGTTGGGAGTGTCCCAACAGCTATTTTTATTTTAAATAAGTTCTGCCATTTCTCTATGTTCAAGCTTATATGTAGCAAAAACCAAAAGAGGAGGTATTAGAAATTAAGTATGCAATTCCCCCGCAGTATTTGCCCGTCCCAAGTAAAAGACGTTCTGGATTACAAATGGATCAAGTTACATTTGTTGTTGCTCATGATACCGGAAATCCAAATGCAACAGCTGCTCAAAATATATGGAGAAGAAAATGATTTATCCCGCATTAACGGACAGTAACACTCCCACCTCAAAATTCAGCGAAAGCAAAGAAGTTAGGTGGGAGATGAACTGTCCGTAAAAGCCCGATTGGTGAGGGCTAATAATCAGTGGAGGATGGAGAAAACCCTCACTGATTAAAGTTTCACTTTATATTGTGTGGGGACGAACGAATGGATTAGTGCAAATTCGAAATATGTAAAATATATTTCCAATTAATCATGAAAAGAAGTGTACCAAACAGGTACACTTCTTTCTATTCTGTTCTAAAAAAACTATAACAGAATAAGAGGTAAGGGTATTACAGTTTGAAATGGGTATGACCCTTTATACTACAGAATAGGATTCGTTCATAAGAATACCAAAAAAATACAATTAAGGAAAGAGTTAATTTAAAAGAGTTTTAAATGAAGTTAACACTATGTGTATAGTGATTTGTTCAATATTTCACAAACGTGTCACAACTATCTCATTCACTTTTTTAAAAAAAGTAGTATTCTAAATGTGTAAGCTGTTATATAAAAAATCTTAGTCCTGTACTAATCAAAAAATGGAGGAGATTAGGATGACTCAAGTATTAGAAAATGTAAAAAATGCATGGACAAACTTTAAAGGTGAAAAGTGGAAAGCAGAGATTGATGTCCGCGACTTCATTTTAAATAATGTAAACATTTATGAAGGTGACGAAGCCTTCTTAGCGGGAGCAACAGAAGCAACGAAACAACTTTGGGATCAAGTAATGGAGTTAACAACACAAGAACGTGAAAATGGTGGCGTTCTTGATATGGATACAAGCATTGTTTCTTCTATTACATCTCACGGTCCTGGATATTTAAATAAAGATATTGAAAAAGTAGTTGGTTTCCAAACTGACAAGCCATTTAAGCGTTCATTACAACCTTATGGTGGTATTCGTATGGCAGAACAAGCTTGTGAAGCTTATGGATACGAAATGGATAAAGAACTTAGTCGTATTTTCAGAGATTGGCGCAAAACGCATAACCAAGGTGTATTTGATGCTTATACTCCAGAAATGAGATTAGCTCGTAAATCAGGTGTTATTACAGGTCTTCCAGATGCATATGGTCGAGGACGTATTATTGGTGACTATCGCCGCGTGGCATTATACGGTGTTGATCGTTTAATCGAAGCGAAAAAAGAAGACTTAAATTTAACCGGCGGTGTAATGAGCGAAGATACAATGCGTTTACGTGAAGAGTTATCCGAGCAAATGCGTGCACTTCAAGAGTTAAAACAAATGGCTGCTTCTCATGGTTTTGATATTTCTAAACCAGCAACAAATGCACAAGAAGCATTCCAATGGTTATACTTCGCTTACCTTGCAGCGATTAAAGAACAAAACGGGGCAGCAATGAGCCTTGGACGTACTTCTACATTCTTAGATATCTTCATCGAAAGAGATATTGAAAATGGTACATTAACTGAAGAAGCGGCACAAGAAATTGTCGATCATTTCATTATGAAATTACGTCTTGTGAAATTTGCGAGAACACCTGATTATAATGAATTATTCTCTGGTGACCCAACTTGGGTAACAGAATCTATCGGTGGTATTGCACTTGATGGTCGTCCATTAGTAACGAAAAACTCATTCCGTTTCTTGCACACATTAGATAACTTAGGACCAGCTCCAGAGCCAAACTTAACAGTTCTTTGGTCTAAACAATTACCACAGAACTTTAAAAACTACTGTGCGAAAATGTCTATTAAAACATCTGCAATTCAATATGAAAATGATGACATTATGCGCCCAGAGTATGGCGATGATTACGGTATTGCTTGTTGTGTGTCTGCAATGAGAATAGGTAAGCAAATGCAGTTCTTCGGAGCTCGTGCAAACTTAGCTAAGACACTATTATATGCAATTAATGGCGGTAAAGATGAAAAATCAAAAGAACAAATTGGACCTGAATTTGCACCTATCACTTCTGAAGTATTAAATTACGAAGAAGTTATGCGCAAATTCGATATGACAATGGAATGGTTAGCTGGTTTATATTTAAACACATTAAATGTTATCCATTATATGCACGATAAATATAGCTATGAACGTATTGAAATGGCACTTCATGATACAAATGTTCTTCGTACAATGGCAACGGGTATCGCTGGCTTATCTGTAGTAGCTGATTCTTTAAGTGCAATTAAATATGCGAAAGTAAAACCAATTCGTGATGAAAATGGCATTGCAGTTGACTTTGAAATTGAAGGTGATTTCCCTAAATACGGTAACAACGATGACCGTGTAGATGAAATTGCAGTAAACCTTGTGAAAACATTTATGAACAAGCTTCGTAAACATAAAACATACCGTAACTCTGTTCATACAATGTCAATCTTAACTATTACATCTAACGTTGTATATGGTAAGAAAACTGGTAACACTCCAGACGGTCGTCGTACTGGTGAGCCATTTGCACCAGGTGCAAACCCTATGCATGGACGTGATACAAAAGGTGCACTAGCGTCACTATTATCTGTTGCAAAATTACCTTATGAAGATGCGCAAGATGGTATTTCTAATACATTCTCAATTATTCCAAAAGCACTTGGTAAAGAAGATGATGTACAAGTTAAAAACTTAGTATCTATGCTTGATGGATATGCAGTGAAAGAAGGACATCACTTAAACATTAACGTATTTAACCGTGAAACATTAATGGATGCAATGGAACATCCTGAAAAATATCCACAATTAACAATTCGTGTATCTGGTTACGCAGTTAACTTCATTAAATTAACTCGTGAACAACAAATCGATGTAATTAACCGTACAATGCATGAAAGTATGTAAGTAAAAAGTTTCCCTCTGTTGTAATAAAAGCAGAGGGAGGCTGTTTCAATAAAGGAGGAAGTTAACATGGTAAAAGGAAGAATTCATTCTGTAGAGTCTTGTGGTACTGTTGATGGCCCAGGAATTCGTTATGTCATATTTACACAGGGGTGTCTATTACGCTGCCAATATTGTCATAATGCTGATACGTGGGAAATCGGTAAAGGAAAAGAAATAACAGTTGAAGAAGTGATGCAGGATGTTACATGTTACCTTCCTTTTATTGAAGCTTCCGGTGGTGGCATTACTGTGAGCGGTGGGGAACCATTACTGCAGTTAGACTTTTTAATTGAGCTATTTAAGAAATGCAAAGAAATTGGAATTCATACAACAATCGATTCTTCTGGAGGCTGCTATTCTGAAGAGCCAGAGTTCCAAAGAAAATTAAATATTTTAATGGACTATACAGATTTAGTATTATTAGATTTAAAACATATCGATCCTAAAAAGCACCGTAAATTAACTGGTAAAACGAATGAACACATTCTACAATTTGCTCGTTATTTATCTGATAAACAAAAACCAATTTGGGTAAGACACGTATTAGTTCCAGGTGTTACTGATAGTGAAGAAGATTTGCAGAGATTATCTAGCTTCATTCAAAGTCTTTCTAATGTAAAGAAAGTTGAAGTCTTACCATATCACAAGCTTGGTGTATATAAATGGGAAGCACTTGGACATAAGTATCCTCTTGAAGGGGTAGAACCTCCAACAGAAAAAAATGTTCAAAAGGCAAAAAATATTTTACAAGCAGTCTAATCCATTTGGATTAGACTTTTTGCTTTCTTTTAATAAAATCTAGAGTATATCTATAGAAAAGAGTATACTGAAAGTGGAATATCCATATTTTTGTAAAGAAATAAGAGGATAAATTTACATAATTGTAAAGGGAAAACCAAATAGTAACAAGAATTAAGAAGTAGCAGGGTGAGTATCATGGAATATGATCATTTGTAAGTTATTGCGAAAGCTCTGATAGGAAAGTATAATGTAAAGATATGAGCACAGATAGGATTAAGGGGTCAATCTTATATGCTTTGCATATCCACGACAGGTACATAGCTAACATGAAAGTGTTGGAATCCAAACATGTAATTTTTTTTAGGAAAATGTTTTTCCTATTGTCGTATATGCAATATGGGAAAGCGAAAAAGCTAGGAGTGGATTTGTTTGATAAAAAACCCCAAGGTTTTAATATTAACTGCACATTACGGTAACGGTCATGTGCAAGTAGCAAAAACATTAGCACAAACATTTCGTCAAAAAGGAATTGAGGATGTGATTGTGTGTGACCTATTTGGAGAGTCACATCCAGTCATAACGGATATTACAAAATATTTATACTTGAAAAGTTATACAATAGGTAAAGAGCTATATCGCTTATTTTATTATGGTGTAGAAAAGATTTACGATAAGAAAATTGCATCGTGGTATGCGAATTTTGGGAGAAAACGCTTAAAAGCATTATTACATGCAGAAAAACCAGACATTGTTATTAATACATTTCCAATTATTGCAGTACCGGAATTGAAAAAACAAACAGGTTTCTCAATTCCTGTTTATAATGTGTTAACAGATTTTTGTTTACACAAAATATGGATTCATCGTGAAGTAGATCGTTATTTTGTAGCGACAGATCATGTGAAAAAAGTAATGGTTGAAATTGGTGTACCTTCAGAGCAAATTGTAGAAACTGGGATTCCAATTCGTAAAAACTTTGAATTAACTATTAACCCGGAAATCCTATATAGTAAATATCACTTATCTCGTGAGAAAAAGATTTTACTTATTGTAGCAGGTGCCCATGGTGTATTAGGAAATGTAAAAGAATTATGTCAATCATTTATGACAGTTCCTAATCTTCAAATAGCTGTTGTCTGTGGGAAAAATGAAGCCTTAAAACAAGAGTTATTAGGGCTTAAGGAACAAAAGCCTGAGGCATTAACAGTATTTGGTTATGTAGAGAATATCGATGAGTTATTCCGTATTACCTCTTGTATGATTACAAAGCCAGGAGGCATTACATTAAGCGAAGCGGCAGCTTTACAAGTACCTGTCATTTTATATAAACCAGTACCGGGACAAGAAAATGAAAATGCAATATATTTTGAAAAAAAAGGAGCTGCACTTGTAATTCGTGAAGATGAGGACATTTTTGCGAAAACAAAGGCACTATTAGAAGATGATAGGAAGCTCTTACAAATGAAAGAAGCGATGGGAAGTATCTATCGTCCAGAGCCAGCTTGCCACATTGTAGATGCAATTTTAGAAGAGAACCATGTGCAATCTAATCATATGCCGATTAAGTCGCCAGCTCTTGCTCAATCTTTTACGTAATATGAAACCCTCTTTGTATTTGGAAAGAGGGTTTCTTTGTTGTTTTGTAGGAATTCAGTATAAAAGTTAAAGTTAGTCACAAGGTATAACTGCCCTAGCCAAAACAGTTCCCCTCGATAAAGTTGTATGTTTTTATATATTCGTTATATGTTATCCACAAGAGAATGCGGTTTCAATAGACGGTAAAGTCGGAATATTAACAACGATATCCACATTGTCCACAATTTTCAGAAAAAATATCCACAAAATAAACATGATATTTGTGATTAAGTTTATAATAATCCAAAAGAATCGATAAATTTATACACAATTCTATTATTTTTGTGGATAAAGTTTTCCACAAAAAATACCCCTTATAATATAAGGGGTAAATCTTTACTTTGTCATCCAAAAAGTAAAGGGTAGGAGAGGGTAAAAAAATTACCTCAAGTTTCACTTTATCCCACTATTTGTGGGCAGTAAAATTCCATCTCAAACTTTGACGAAAGCAAAGAAGTTAAGTGATCAACTGCCCGTAAAAGCCCGATTGGTGAGGGCTGATAATCAGTGAAGGATAAAGCACCCATTGATTAAAATTTCACTTTATAATTATACACCTTTAGGGCGATATCCCGCTGCACGATCTGCTCTTCGAAACTCTCGTTGATAAAGAACCTCTTGTGTACTATTTAATGTATTTCTTGCTTTTTCACGTTTCTTTCTATCCATTACAGATCACCTCGTGTCATAAAGTTATTATCTATCATTTCCAATGACATAAAGAGGTATACACAATAAACAAGTATATTCATTTTATCCCGCTATTCGCGGGCAGTAAGGCCCCCACAAAATAGGTGGGGGATAAGTTTCCCACTGATTAAAGTTTCACTTTATAATTAGTGACATACTACGCTTCTTTTAAATGATGAGTATCTTGGAATGTAGTATCACGCATTGTAGAAAGAGTATATTGATCTTTTGGAATTTCATATAAGTTATATACTTCTTCGATTGTGTTAATTTGATCATAAACAGCTTTTCTAGTTTCGTTTGCTAGGTTTACATATGGTAGTTTTTCAGCTGCTTTCATCGAACGAATATTTACTTTGCGAATACGCATAAAGATTATTTCAATATCTAACTCATAGAAAAGCTCGCTGAAAAAAGCATCTTTTGCTAATTTATTATACCCCTGGCCATGATACGGTTTTCCAAGCCATGTACCAAGAAAACCAGCTTTTTCTTGCACATCAAATAAAGTAATCGTGCCGATAGGGTTTCCCCATTCATCTAAAATTGTGCGTGAAATTAATTCACCACGCTCTTCTGCTTCTATTGTTTGCTTTGTTAAAAATAAAAACTCTTCGTATGAATAAGCTTTTTGACGCACAAAAGGGAAGACAGCAGGATCCACCATTAAATCATATAGAACGTGGCTGTCGTGTAAGTCGCGTTTTTTTAACATACTAACTCCTCCTCATATGAGGGTAGCATGACGAAAAAACACCCCACCCTCGAAATTTTTATATCAACCTTTAAAAAATTTCGGGGTGGGAATCGAACCCACTAGAACCAGTCTATAACGCTGGTGGCGCACCATTTGCCTTCCCCATTCATCAATTTGAAATGAAAAATCACGACACAAATTGATTATGGTTTCATTCAGTTTATAATCGTATAATACTTTATCTAGTCAAAAAAATAAACTAGTTTTTTTTATTTTTTTTGTAAATTATTTTTCCATCAATCATAGTTAGTACGGGCTTGGCTAAGTAATGAAATGGGTGATGTGTCCATAATACAAGATCGGCATCTTTTCCAACTTCAATACTTCCAATTCTTTTCTCTAAACGTAAGTTTCGAGCGGGAATGATTGTAACTCCTTCTAATGCAATTTTTTCATCTAATCCTTCCCTGACAGCGATGGCTGCACAAACATTTAAATATTGAATGGGAGTATAGGGATGATCTGTTGTAATCGAAACTTCTATCCCATGCTTTGATAAAGTATGGTAAGTATCCCATGATTTATTTTTTAGTTCAATTTTTGATCGGCGTGTTAATGTCGGACCAACAGATATTTTTAAATTTTGATTGGCAAGTTCTTTTACAATAAAATGTCCTTCTGTGCAGTGTTCAATACGTAAATCAAGATTGAATTCTTTTGCAAAGCGAAGAGAGGAAAGAATGTCATCTGCCCGATGAGCATGAATACGTACTGGAATTTCTCGGTGCAAAGCTTTTAGAATAGGGAGCATTCGAAAATCTGCTTCGTTTCCATAATGTTGTGCTTCGTAAAAAGATTCACGAAGCAATCCCATAATCCCCATACGAGTAATCGATTCTTTTGTGCCATTACTATGAACTCGTTTTGGATTTTCTCCAAATGCAATTTTTAATCCAGCAGGTTCTTGAATAATCATATGATCGATACAAGTTCCGGCAGTTTTAATCACACATGTTGTCCCGCCAATAATATTTTGACTTCCAGGCATAACGTGGGCAGTTGTAACCCCATTTTGAACCGCATCTTGAAAAGCAATATCAAAAGGATGGATACCATCTAAAGAACGAATATGTGGTGTTAATACTTCAGATGTTTCATTGGCATCATTTCCAGCCCATCCAGTCCCTTCATCGTATAAGCCGAGATGAGTATGCACATCGATAAATCCTGGTAAAAGGTGAAGGGCTCTTGCATCAATAACAGTCATATCTTGAGTGGGCTCAATATGTGGTTTTATCGCAGCGATTTGATTGTGTTTAACCAATACATCTCCTTGAAATTTGGAAGAAGTAATGGGATATACAATGGCCTGCTTAAATAGCGTTTTCATAGATACCTCATTTCCATTGGCTAATAACCTTTAAATTAGTAAATAGAACAATTTTAATGGGTTTATTTCAGAAGTACTACAGTGTATGCAATATAATATTTTGTAATGCAGGGTTTAATGTAGGAAAAGAATATTGGTATCCGTGCTGTATTGCTTTGTTAGGCAATACATGTTGTCCTTGTAGCACAAGCATACTCATTTCTCCAAGTAAAGCATGTAGTGCAAATACTGGAACGGGAAGCCAATGTGGGCGATGCATGATAAATGAAAGTGTCTTTCCAAACTCTTTCATTGTTGTAGGATTTGGTGCTGTAATGTTAAGAGGGCCTTCTATTTCTTTTGTGTCTATTGCAAAATCAATCATGCGGATGACATCATCTAGATGAATCCAAGACAGCCACTGATTACCTGAACCGATTGTGCCACCAATAAATAATTTGTAGGGAAGCAACATTTTAGGAAGGGCACCACCCTCTTTTCCTAAAACAATTCCAAAGCGTGTATAGACGGTTCGAATTCCGAGAGAAGTTGCATGAGAGGCGGCTTTTTCCCATAGTTTTACTGTAGTTGCTAAAAAGTCACTGCCATGTTCTTTGTTCTGTTCTGTAAAAATTTTTGTTCCAGATGTACCGTAATAGCCAATTGCGCTAGCGTTAATAAAAGTATGGGGCTTATTTGGTAATGTTTGTAATTGTTTGATGAGACTATTTGTTGTATGAAGACGACTCGTTATAATGTTTTCTTTCTGCTTCTTTGTCCATCGACCGTTATTAATAGATTCTCCAGCTAGATTAACAACAACATCGATAGAGGTGAGAGGGAATTTAGGTGAGCATTTATCCCATTGGACGTAGTGAATGTTAGAGTTGAAAGGTGTCTCTTTTTTTTCTCGGGTAAGAATGTAAATGGTGTACCCTTTTAGGCTTAAAAAAGTAGCTAATGCTTTACCGATAAAACCAGTGCCCCCAGAAATTGCAATTTTCAACTGAACTTCCTCCTCATTATATATATTCATGAAAAGCAAAATTGTTCCGCAACTATGTTAAAATAGTAGCGGGGTGAAGAATATGGCTGTCATTACAAAAATAGAAGTACAAAAACGAACGAAAGAACGATTTAATATTTATATTGATAAAGGACAAGGTGAAGAATACGGATTTAGTGTGAATCAAGTAACCTTAATCAAGCACGGTTTGCAAAAGGGTTTAGAAATCGATGAAGTAGAGTTAGCAAATATTTTATACAATGAAGAAGTACAAAAAGCATATTTGCAAGCAATTTCTTATTTATCCTATCAAATGCGGACGAAACAGGAAGTAGAAGAATACTTACGAAAAAAAGAAATTGGACAAGCCGTCATCTCTGAAGTTATTTCGAAATTATTACATGATCACTATATTAATGATAAAGAGTATGCCATTTCGTATGTGCGAACTCATAGTAACGTGAACCAAAAAGGACCGACAATTATTAGACGAGAACTTTTTAGTAAAGGTGTCCAAGATATAATTATTACTCATAGTTTACAAGAGTATCCGAAAGAGAAGCAAATTGAAAATGCTTTTGAGCTTGTAGAAAAAAAGAAAAAGTCCTATCAAAAGCATTCTTTTTTACAAATGAAACAAAAGCTAGAAGAAATGTTAGTCCGTAAAGGATATAATCGTGATGTAATTCAAATTTGTCTAGAAGAATTAAAAGAGGAAAAGGATGATACGCAGCAACAAGCTGCATTGTTATATCATGGAAATAAGTATCATGAGAAGCATAAAAAGCATGATGGATGGACATATGAAAATAAGATGAAACAAGCATTATATCGAAAAGGATTTTCTATTGATGAGATAGAGACATTTTTACAAATGAAACGTGAAGAGGGATGAGAGAATATGATGAATATGCCAAAACGTTATAGTGATATGACACCACATGAGTTAAGAGAGGAAATTGGCATTTTAAAAGAACAGGCTGTGAAAGCAGAGCAGCTTGGTATAGTAAATGAGTTTGACGTATTAATGAGAAAAATGGCAATGGCTCGTGCTTATATGACAGATATAAACGCATTTCAGATTGGTGAAATGTATGAACTTATAGAAGAACCGGGTGTCTTCTTTACGATTACGTATTTCAATGGGGTATTTGCTTGGGGACATAAACAAAATGAGACAGAGGAAATTGGTATTCCTATTTCGCTATTACAAGAGAAATAAAAAACCAGAGAGCCTTAGCTGCTCTGGTTTTCATTTTTCGTAGTTGTTAAAGGAGATAGGCAATTAAATTTGGCGTTTTCTCATCTCATTCGCCAAAATAATGAGAGACTGGTTTTGCTGCGTCTGTCCATTTACTTGCGCTTTTGCATGTTTCGGACGTGCCCAGGTAGGGTTGAATAATTCAGAACGACGATCTAAATGATTACGGTAGCTCATCTTTATCACCTCATGTAGGAAGTTAATTGCAATAACTCTTTAGAACGGACTATTGTTTTTACTCTTCCTGATGATTTGCGGCACGCATACGTTCCTGTGGGTGCGTGTTAATTGTGCCGTTAGGTCTTTTCGAAGCAAAACGAGCTTTTGCTTTCGTTGGACCATCGATTTTGCTGTTGTTTTTTGATTCAGACCAAAATTCGGCTTGTCTACCCAAGAAGAACGCCCCCTCATTATTAAATGATACTTACTAAGAAGTATCATTAATAGAATGTGCAAAATAGAGAAAATTATGCTTGAACATAAAATGAAACTTCTGTTGGCGATGGAAGAAGTTCATGAATGCGTGTATCCTTTTGTTCATTTATAATTTTGATGTGGTAATGAGGTTTGGAAATAAAGTACGAAATTAATAAAAGGAGAAATAAATAATGAATGATAAGTATGAAGTATTAACAAAAGAATTACTTGAAAAAAATAGCTTTCTGTCTTATTCTCAGGCTCGTGCATGGATTGAGTTATTATGGGAGGACTTCCAAGTAACGTATGCAAAGTCTGGTCGTTATCAAGGTGAAGAGATGACGGAACAAATTGTAAGAACATGGATTAATAACCATGGTGAACGCCTTCATGAAATCCGCACGAATAATCCGAAATATAGTCATTTAATTAATCAAGATGATCATTTAAAGCATTAAAAAAGCGACCGAAGTTGGTCGCTTTTTTTAATGCGGAATCAATTCCAATTTTTTACGAAGCTTTTCTTCACTAAAAATCCATCCAGTATAGGAACTAATAATATTTAAATTTTGATCCAGTTGGACAATTGCAACGAATGGGTAATAGTCTTTACTACGGTACCGTAAATCGATAAAACGCACTTCATAATAGTTGTCGTAATCAAAAATATCCCAGCGGTATACGGGTGAAAAAGATAAAAAAGCAGAAATGTTTTCATCTTTTTGTGCAGCTCGCATAATTTTATTATCTGGAAGTGGAATACGATTAAATTTATCATGCACCATAATATGGCCGCGGTGCCAACGCGCAACATAATAGTGTTTTTTTGTTACAATAGCCAAATGATAGTGATAAAAGCGATAAGAAGGAGAAATAATGACTTCCTCTACATCTTCAAATCGTTTGTAAACTACACTTTTTACATTTTGTCTCATTACAATTCGACCGACATAGTAGACAAACATTAATATATATGCAGCTAAAGCAGTATATCCTTTATGGGAGCCAACAACCATACAAGCGATAGCGAGTATATGGATAAAGAAAATAACAGCATCAAATGTATTAATTACACCTAATGCAACCCACCTTTTTGTAAAAGGCCTCAACGCTTGTGTACCATAGGCGTTAAAAATATCAACAAACACGTGAAGAAAGACGGCGATAAATGACCAAAGTAGTAGATGAAAATAGGGAGCTTCTGTAAAGAAGGCAAAGGAAATTCCGCTTATAAGGAAAGACCAGAGAATAACAGCAGGAATGGAATGAGTAACCCCGCGATGGTTTCGTATATATTTTGCATTATTACGTAATTTTAAGACGGTATCAATATCAGGAATATTGGAGCCAGCGATCGTTGCAAGCATAACAGCTTGTGGTCCGAAATCACTCTGGCTAATGGCTGGATCTAACGTTGCTAAACCACCTAATGTGACGCCCATAACAAGGTGAGTGGCCGTGTCCATGAAAATACACCTCCGTTTTTTATTAATGTAACTCTTTTTATTCGATATCTCAAGGCATTTGCCTTCTATTTCCTATATCATCTTACTTAAATTTTTTCCTAAAATCTTTATAATAGTACGTATATGCAAAAAATGAGGGGGATCAAGTTTGGCACTTGAAATATTAGATGATTTTAACATAGAGAAGTTTCAACATGATTTAATTAGTTGGTTTGAAAAAGAACAGCGTGATTTACCTTGGCGTAAAAATAAAGATCCGTATCGCGTTTGGGTTTCTGAAATTATGTTGCAGCAAACAAGAGTGGAAGCTGTAAAACCATATTACGCAAATTTTATGGGAAAGTTCCCAACGTTAGAAGCGTTGGCATCGGCAGATGATGAAGAGGTATTAAAAGCATGGGAAGGCCTCGGTTATTATTCTAGAGCGCGGAATTTACATGCAGCGGTGAAGGAAGTAAAAGAAGTATATGGTGGGAAAGTACCAAGTGATGTGAAAAAAATTGAAAAATTAAAAGGTGTTGGTCCATACACAAAAGGTGCAATTTTAAGTATTGCATACGGTATACCAGAGCCAGCTGTAGATGGAAATGTAATGCGTGTTTTATCCCGTATATTATCGGTTTGGGATGATATTGCGAAACCTAAGACGCGAAAAGTATTTGAAGAGATTGTACGTGAAATCATTTCAAAGGAAAATCCATCTTATTTTAATCAAGGCTTAATGGAGCTAGGTGCGCTCATTTGTATTCCGAAAAATCCAGCTTGTTTACTTTGTCCAGTTCGGGAACACTGTCGTGGTTATGCAGAAGGTGTACAGAAAGAGTTACCAGTCAAAAGTAAGGCGAAAGCTCCTAAAATGGTGCCACTTGTTGCGGGTGTGCTGCAAACAGAAGATGGAAATTATGTAATTAACAAAAGATCGAGTACAGGATTACTTGCAAATATGTGGGAATTCCCAAATGTTGAAATTAGCGAAGGGATTCGAAATCAGAAACAACAGCTTACTGATTATATGAAAGAGAACTTTTCCATTTCTATTTCTATCGATGAGTATGCAATGAATGTGCAACATACTTTTACTCATCGGACATGGGATGTATTTGTATTTTATGGGAAGGTAACAAGTGCTATTAAAGAAACAGATACATTAAAAGTTGTATCTAAAGAAGAATTTGAAAAATTACCTTTTTCTAAATCGCATCGTATGATTTATGAAGAATGTGTTAAAAAACTTCAGCCTTAATGGTTGAAGTTTTTTCGACATAAACATAATAATTACTTACAAATATTTCATATTCCCTTAACAAATGACAAATACAATGAAAGTTGTAATGAAAAATTTAAAGGGGGATAGGAAATGCTTAAAAAAGTAATCAGTTCAGCAGTTGTAGCGACTTTCTTACTTCAAACGTTAACTGGGCCAGGCCATGTTACTTTTGCTGAGGAGAAGGAACAAAATCAGCACACTCTCATTTCAGAAGTACATTATACGGATGATCTGAGCTATATCGAATTGTATAACCCATCAGCGAAAGTTATGGATATGAAGAATGTTCAACTGAAGGTCAATGGAAAAGTGCTAAAACTTAAAGATGAAAATGAAAAGCAATCTGTACAACCAAAAGAAACGAAGTTAATCGTATTTGGAAATAAAACAGTTAATGAGATTAATGAGCGCTATAAGACGGAAATAAAAGAAGAACAAGTTTTATTTGCTACTGAGGATTTAAGTGATAAACAAATTAGGATTGAAGTAACGACTGAAAAAAATGAAACGGTAGATGTCATTGAAACAAGAAAAGAGAATAAAGATGTATCCATTCATTCTTTTTGGAATGAAACAAAGAAAGAAATGAAAAATGAAATACCATCACCTGGGACTTACACTGTATTCCAATCGCATAAAAAAGAAAATCCACCTACAGAACCCACACAAAAAGAGGCAGTCCAGCCAGACTCCAAACAACTAGAGCCTGCACAACCAAACTCCAAAGAAACGATAGAAAAGCAGCCTGCACAAAAAGATAATAATCAAAAAGAAAAGTCATTACAAGAAACAGCGTATGTACCTAAAATGAAAATTAATGCACATGAAGATTTACCGATTGAACTTCAGTTAGCAAGTGTATACGATAAGGCAAAAATAAACCTTGTATATCGTAGTGCGTCCGGTTTGGTAGTGAAAAAACTGGAAATGAACAAAGGTGAGAATAATTTGTATTCTACTGTTGTTCCAAAGCTAGATGTTTGGTCTGATACGTTTACATATTGGTTTGAAATTGAACAGGATGGAAAGATTATTACCTTTCCAGAAAAAGAACAATATGTAAGTACTGTTGAACGTCATGTAGAGGATTATACAAAGAATAGGGCAGTTATGATTACTGAACTAATGCCAGACACGATAAATGTGAACGGGAAAGATGGATATGAGTTTATAGAAATATACAATAATTCTAGTGAAGCAATACAATTGAAAGATTATAAACTTATTTATAAGTATTCAGAAACTGGAAGTGAAGATTGGAATTTTACAGAAAATGCAACAATTCCATCAAAAGGAACGAAAGTGTTTTGGATTAAAAATGAAGGAAACGCAGCATTATCAAAACAAGACTTTATTCAAGCATACGGCGGGAATATAACCGAAGAACAAGTTCTTCCACTTAAAGTGGATGGAATGTCTAATAGCGCTGGGAGAACCATTCAATTTGCTGATCAGTACGGAACAGTTTTATCATCTGCAACATATGGGAAAGAGGATGTAAAAGTTGGTCAGAGTATGGCGTATGCATACAAAACCGAAAGTACTGAAATGCAAAAAGTAGGTTGGTTTGAAAAAGGAACACCTGGTGTGCAAATACCATTTCAAGTACCGCTAGAGCCAGTAAAGCAATCAGATCAAGTAGGCGTTGCGATTGAGCATACGGCATTACCTGCTCATATAGTAACAGAAGATTTAACTATCACTGCAACGATTAAGGGAGGAGAGAATGTAGCAGTTTTATATACCCAAGATGGCAAGTTAGCACACAAAAAATTGCAGATGAATAAAGAAGGAAATAGCGATATTTATAAGGTGACAATTCCTCAAAAAGAGCTATGGGGAAATTCATTATTCTATAAAATTGTCGTGCAAGGGAATCAAGAAACAATTGAAAAATCTTATGAAACAAAAATAGAGCATAAAAAAATAGAACCACAAAGCGTACCGCCGTTGTTGATTACCGAAGTGACGCCGGACACGACGAATGTTGGGAAAGCAGATGGATATGAATTTATTGAAGTGTATAACAATAGCACACAAGATCTTAATTTTAAGGATTATACAATTCGATATCGTTATCCATCTGAAGGACCAGAAGGTGATCTCATTTGGGGATCTACTCCAGATGATGTTGTAATTCCATCAGGGCAGTCTCTCGTATTTTGGATTATAAATGGTGAAAACAATGAGAAAACCGTTGCTGACTTTAATAAACAATTTGGTGTGAACTTAGTAGAAAATAAAAATATTGTTAGAATATATTCAAATGGAATGGCGAATGGAAGTGCACGTGGTATTGTCGTTGCAACAAAGACGGGGACAGAAATTGCATCTGCTTACTACAATGATCAAGCAAACCAAGCTGATGTGAAAGCTAATAAGGGAATTTTATATCGCTATCCTCAAGATGGCTCGCAAATTATGCAAAAGATTAGTAGTGCAGAACATAATGCATCTCCTGGAACTATATTCGAAGGACAAGTACCAGCTGAACGAGTTGCTTTGAAAGAGGATACGATTGCGCCGACGATTTCACATAAAGCAGCAGAAGGACTAGTTTCTGAATTTCAAGATCATAAACTGAGTTTTTCCGTTCTTGATAACGAACGAGTTAAGAGTGTAAAATTATATTACAAAACGAATCCGAATACAGAATATAAAGCTGAAAATTTAGTAGAGGATCGTGTAGATAAAAAATATCATTATACCATTTATTCACCTGAATTAATTGGAAAAGAGAAAGTGACATATTACTTGGAAGCTTCTGATGGCTTCAATGTAGTAAAAAGTGATATGTATTCAGTGCAAATAGCTGGAGAGAAAGATAAAGGACCTCTTCGTCTTAATGTAAAAGATGATGAAGTGGTTGCAAATCAAGTTTTATTAAAAGGAACCTCTTCGTCGGTTGGGGCTGAACGACTTTCTCTTTTAGTGGACGGAAAGAAAGTTGAGACGAACACATATCGTTCGTTAGAGAAGCCTGCTTATTTTGCTTTCGATGTGAAGCAAACTGACTTGTATTTTAAAAACGCAGTCACAATTGAAGATGAGGTATTACGTATATTTGATGATACGTATAGTGATTATGTCACATTAACTGTAAAAATTGATCAATCAAAAATTAAATATAATGAGCCGTTCAAAATTGATATTCGATCTGGCACAAAGACGTCACCATTTGACAATCGAGTTGAAGAGAATAAAGATGATTTTTATTTAAAAAATGTTCGCCTTGTATTAGCGGATGGAACGACTTTATATGATCCGAATTTTGCAAATCCAAATCAGGAGTTATCAATTGGTGATGGAGATACATCAACACCAGTATTTACGTTTGGATTCCAAGTTCCAGAAGAAAAGTTTATTTCGAATGCATATTTATGGGATACAAAACAAGTGAAGGATGGAAAGCATCGAATTGCAGTGCAAGATGGTGTGAATAAAGAAGTCGTTGCAAATGTAAAAGTTGATAATACACCACCAAAGATTTCAACTACGGTACAGAACGAGAAAAAATATAAAGGGAAAATTCCAATTGATGTAACAGTTACAGATGATATAGCAGGAGTGAAAAGTAAAAAAGTTATATTGGATGGCAAGGAAATTGTAACTCCATATGAAACATCATCTGCACAATTAGCAGCAGGAAAGCATGAGTTACATGTAGAGGCTGAGGATCAGGTAGGAAATCGTGAAGAAAAGACAATTATGTTTGAAACTTGGGCTGAAAATCCAACAGATCCTACTCCAATTGCACCTAAAGATGGAGAAAAAAATGTGAGCACGAATCCGACACTTGAAGCAAAAGTAACTGATCCAACAAATGACGCAATGAAGGCAATATTTTATAAAGGGTATACATATAAGCCGAATGAAACGGATCGTATGAAAATTACCGAAAATTCGATAGAACAAGAACCACCACAAGCTTTTGCTGTGAATGGTGAGAAAAGTTTTGACCAAGATCAGCTAAGTAAAGTTAGTAAAAAAGATGGGAAATATTATACAACGGAATCAACAGAGAAATTTCCATATCATCGTTTTGATGTAACGGTTGCTGATGATGTGAAAAACGATGATACGGTAGAAGTAAAATGGTATGGACATTCTCTAGAAGAAAGAAAAGTTACGATGTATGCTTGGAACTACATGACAAATAAGTGGACAGAACTTACATCGAAAATTGCTGGGGATAAGGACTTTGAATTAAAAGGTGCTGTATTAGCGAAAGAATATGTAAAAGATCAAAAAGTAAGTGTAATTGTGCAAGACCAAATTCCAAGTTCACCAAATAAGTTTGATTACACATTTGTATGGATGTCGGATACACAGTATTACTCTGAAAGTTATCCCTATATTTACAAAAGCCAGGTTGACTGGATTGCTGCACAAAAAGATCCATTAAATATTAAATATGTATTCCATACAGGGGATCTTGTTGATAAGTCATATCAAGAATTTCAATGGCAGCGCGCAGATGAATATATGAAAGTACTTGAGAATGCGAAAGTACCGTATGGTGTGTTGGCCGGGAATCATGATGTAAATCATAAAGATGAAGACTATACAGCATACTCGAAATATTTTGGGGATTGGCGTTTTAAAGATAAGCCATTTTATGGCGAAAGTTATAAGGATAACCGCGGACATTATGATTTGATTTCAGTAAAAGGCAACGATTTTATTATGCTGTATATGGGATGGAGCGTTACAGATGAAGATATTCAATGGATGAAGGAAGTATTGCAGAAATATCCGAATCGAAAAGCGATTTTATCATTCCATGAATATTTACTTGTATCAGGCAATCGTAGTCCGATTGGTGACAAAATTTTTAATGAAGTAGTTAAACCGAATAAGAATGTGTTAGCTGTGTTGAGTGGACATTATCATGATAGTGAGACATTAGTTGATGAAATTGATGATAATGGGGACGGCATCGTAGATCGTAAAGTATATCAAATGCTGGCGGATTATCAAGGTGGTCCAGAGGGTGGACAAGGATATATGCGACTTTTACAATTTGATACAACTGCGAACAAAATGTATGTCAAAACGTACTCTCCATATTTAAATGAGTATAATTTTTATAAACCAGAAGAGTATCCAGGAAAAGATGAATTTGAATTAGACATTGATTTAAAACCTGCGATAAAACAAGTCGCAACAGACTATGTAGAAGTAAACGTGTACACGAATGAAGTAATCGGTAAAGATAATTTTGTGGCGAATTGGCGCAACGCAAAGGTAAAATGGGAGAATTTAAAGGAAAATACGACGTATCAATGGTATATAAAAGTCGAAGACCGATATGGTGGTCAAGTGACTTCACCAGTTTGGTCCTTTACAACAGGTAAAAAAGGTTGGAGATGGAGCGTGTTCCCAAATTAGGGAACACGTTTTTAGTCATAAGAAACTTTTGTACTGTGCGTCCAATCCGCGTCGCTTCTTTGAAGACCACCTCGAGATTCGATCTCTTTTATAATTTCTTTGTAAATCGTTTGGCCTTCTACGTTTAAATAAGGCATGATTTGTTGCAAGGAATGGTGAAAATAAGCTAATTCATCTTGTTTCCATTCTTCTTTCGAAATCATAGATAGTTCTGTCATATCGCGTCCAATGTACATGTGTACACCTCCATCATATGTAGTTTGAATGAGCCTAGGGAGATGTATGCGTAAATTAAAAAATAAAATTGCGGATATCTTTTGAAAGGGTTGGTTACATTATTGATTGTGGAGGTGAGAAAGATGAGTAAAAAACAACAAGGTTATAACAAAGCAACTTCTGGTGCTAGCATTCAAAGTACAAATGCTAGCTATGGTACAGAGTTTGCAACTGAGACAAATGTACAAGCAGTAAAACAACAAAATGCACAATCAGAAGCGAAAAAAGCACAGGCTTCTAGCGCTGGTGTTCAAAGTGCAAATGCTAGCTACGGCACAGAGTTTGCAACTGACACAGATGTGCAAGCAGTGAAACAACAAAATGCACAATCAGCAGCAAAAAAATCACAATCTTCTAGCACGAATCAATAACAAAGAAAAACACTTCTCGATTCAAGAGAAGTGTTTTCTTTGTTTGGTAATGTGATTATGACAGGGGGAAAATTACTAGTGATAGTTTAAGGTCGATTGCTTTAAGAATTTTGTTGAGGGAGCCGACATAACTTCTAATAAGTCAACAAATGTAGTCAAAGGAGAAGGAGATAGGACATTAGAAAATATTTAGTAGCGATGTATCCTGTATGAATAGATGTTGAAATTTATTAAAAACAGGGGGTAAATAATGAATTCATTTGATAAGTTGGTAGGAGAACAATTGCAAACAATGGATGAGTTGTTGAAATTACAAGCGCATTTAGAGAAGTACCAACAGATCGAAACAAGTGAACAAGAAAAAGATGATAAAAAAGAGTTGCATTTTATTCGTCAAGAAATACACAAAACGGAACAAGCATTGAAGCTTTTGCATGAAAAATTTGAGCAACAAACAAATGAAGTGATTCACTCTTTTGAAACTGAAAAAATAATTTCTAACTAAAGAAGTGATGTATCCGGATGCTTTAGTTGGAAAAGCCCTTTCTTAATTTATGAAAAAGGGCTTTTTGTCGCATCAGGATTTGTCAATGGAGAGTAATAATGTTTTACGAAAGCTGGATTGTGTCGGTTTAGTTTTAAAATTTTGACAAAAAAGTTATAATAGAAAAAAAGTGAATTCGGCTCAATACGTTTTTAAAAGGAACGATACTAGTTGGGACAACTTTAGAAGAGCATTCACAGTGAAAGAAGGGAGAACGTATGGGATTTCCCAAAGAAGGAGAAAAAATACAAATACATAGTTATAAACATAATGGTTTCATTCATAGAATGTGGGAAGAAACTACAATTTTAAAAGGGACACAAAGTCTTGTAATTGGTGCGAATGATCGGACTGTAGTAACCGAATCAGATGGTCGAACATGGATTACGCGTGAGCCTGCAATTTGTTATTTTCATTCAAATTATTGGTTTAATGTAATCGGTATGTTAAGAGAAGAGGGAGTGTATTATTATTGTAATTTAAGCTCTCCGTTTGCATATGACTTTGAAGCATTAAAGTATATTGATTATGATTTGGATATTAAGGTATATCCAGATATGACATATACACTTTTAGATGAAGATGAGTATGAAAAGCATAGTCAGATGATGAATTATCCTCCAGTAATTGATACGATTCTAAAAAGAAATGTAGAGTATTTAACGCAGTGGATTCATCAAAGAAAAGGACCATTCGCGCCAGATTTTGTAGATATGTGGTATGAACGATATTTAATGTATAGAGATTAGAACAAACCTGCAGGGGTTTTCCCGGCAGGTTTGTCCTATTAAGGGGGGATCATATGAGAGGAATAAATCGATACTTACAATTTGTAAAACCATATCGATGGCTTATTACAATTACAATTATTATTGGACTCATTAAGTTTGGTATTCCGCTTATTATGCCGTGGTTATTAAAGTATATTATTGATGATGTCATTCAAGGTGGTGGATCACTTCAGGAAAAAACATCACAATTGATAACAGCAATCGGGATTGCCTTTTTTATTTTTGGTGTACTGAGACCACCAGTTGAATATTATCGTCAATATTTTGCACAGCGTATTGGTAATACAGTACTTTACGACTTACGAAAACATATTTTTGGTCATCTGCAAAAGTTAAGTTTACGCTACTATTCAAATACAAAAACAGGTGAAATTATTTCGCGTGTAATCCATGATGTAGAGCAGACGAAGGATTTTGTTATTACAGGACTTATGAATGTCTGGCTTGATACAGCTACAATTTTTATTGCAATTGTAGTTATGTTTTCTATGAATATAAAATTAACGCTTGTTGCATTGTTAATTTTGCCGATTTATGCAGTTGCAGTGAAATATTTTTTCGGGCGTCTTCGTAAATTAACGAGAGAGCGTTCACAAGCATTGGCAACGATGCAAGGTTATTTACATGAGCGTATCCAAGGGATGCAAGTGACGCGTAGTTTTGCATTAGAAGAGTATGAAAAAGGGCAGTTTGAAAAGAAAAATAATGATTTTTTAACAAAGGCATTAACACATACAAGCTGGACAGCACGGACATTTTCTACAGTGAATACGTTAACGGATTTAGGACCGTTACTTGTTATTGCGTTTGCGGCATATGAAGTGATTCAAGGCTCTTTAACACTTGGAACGATGGTTGCTTTTGTTGGCTATATGGATAGTTTATATAGTCCATTACGCCGCCTTGTTAACTCTTCTACAACACTCACACAATCATTTGCATCAATGGATCGAGTGTTTGAACTGTTAGATGAAAAGTATGATATTGTAAATACTCCAAATGCAATTGAAGCAAAAAAGCTTTCTGGTGAAATTGTATTTGATCAAGTTTCCTTTCGGTATAATACTGATGAAAAAGATGTACTACATGACCTTTCTTTCTCAATTCGTTCTGGAGAAAAAATTGCCCTCGTTGGAGCGAGTGGAGGTGGAAAGTCATCCTTAGCTAGTTTAATTCCAAGATTTTATGATGTTTCTAGCGGTGCGATTTATGTAGATGGTGTGAATGTGAGAGAGTATAATGTAAGAAATTTACGTAGTCATATCGGTATTGTCTTGCAAGATAATCTGTTATTTAGTGATACGATTCAATCTAATATTTTATATGGAAATCCGAAAGCAACGAAAGAGGAAGTTATTGCGGCTGCAAAAGCAGCGCAGATTCATAATTTTATTATGAATCTACCAGATGGATACGATACAGTTGTGGGAGAAAGAGGCGTAAAGTTGTCTGGTGGACAAAGACAGCGTGTAGCGATTGCACGTGTCTTCTTGAAAAATCCTTCTTTACTTATATTAGACGAAGCAACATCGGCTTTAGACTTAGAGAACGAAAGACATATTCAAGAGGCTCTTCAAACATTAGCTGCGGACCGTACAACAATAATCATTGCTCATAGATTGGCAACTATTACACATGTGGATACGATCATATATATCGAAGATGGTGAAATAAAAGAAAAGGGTTCTCATGAACAATTAATGCAAAAACGAGGATTTTATTATGATTTATATCAAATTCAACATATAGAAGAAAAAGCCCCTTTGGCGTAAAGGGGCTGTTTTTTCATTCATCTTCTTTTTTTTCATCAATTTGTAGTTCGTCTTCGGGTTTGTGATACGTATAAAAACTATCTACAAGTAAATCTAAATGTTCAACTTCTTCACTGTAATTAATAATTGAAGAAATAAGAGGGAAGAGATGTAACCATATTTTATATGATTCTTCATTATCTTTATTTTGATAGTCCATAAATATATCGATTAATTCCTGCTTACCAGTTTCTACTTCATCAAGCATCTCAACAGACTGTTGTTTTTTCGCTTTGCCAATAAATTTTAACAAAACTTGTTCATGATAGTGTGTTAATGAATCTAATTCATTTTGAATGGATTCTTGAAATGGTTCAGGCATATATCGTAATTCGTTTTCAGTGCGATGTAATGCTTTTAATGTACTTAATGCACGACTCGTTGTTGCTAACATTTGTCTAAATAAGACGAGCTTACGAATTTTTGCAAATTGTACTTTTTTCGTATAGCTTCTTTCTTCTTTGTAAAGTAAGTAGTAATGATTTAATTTAATCATTTTTTCTTTCATACGATCAATATCTGTTTTTAGTGTTGTAAAATCAGAAGCTTGCCTGCTGTTCATACGAATCCATTTCACAATTTCTTCGGTGTTATCAACGATACGATGATATAGTTTTGTTTCGTATTTTGGCGGCATAAACATTAAATTTACAAGTGAAGCCGCGACAATACCGACCATAATGGTTGCAAAGCGAAGCAGAGCGAAGTCAAAGAAGTTTGCTCCTTGATATTCCATAATCGCAATAACCGTCACTAAAGCAATTGATATTGTATTTTCTAAACGTAATTGTAGTGTAAGAGCAATAACTAATATACAAGTTAATCCAATAATAAAAGGATTGTGTCCAAAAGCAAATGCAAATCCGATAGCGAATACTGCACCAATTACGTTTGCTTGGATTTGTTCGAGTGCTGTCAAATACGAGCGATATACAGATGGCTGTACAGCAAAAATTGCTGAAATCCCCGCAAATACTGGACTCGGTAATTGGAGCAGAGTACAAGCAAATAAAGCTAATGTAATGGCAATACCCGTTTTTAAAATGCGAGCACCAAGTTTCATACCCTTTTTAATATCCTTTCTCTCTTGTCATAATGAATGTACAACATGATACTATACATTCATTACAATATGTTAGCAAGTGATATTTTAGTGATGTTCAAAAAGTCCGGTAAAGATAGCTGTCGCGATTCTTCGTTACGTCGCCAGTCCGGTACTCATGTAGTATAAGCTACACTCCGTATCCTCCTGGCTTCCGTGCCTCAAACTGCTCGGCTCTCTTTATCCTTCTTTTTTAGTGAAAAAACCTGCTGAATTTCAGCAGGTTTTCAAATTGTTATTATAGATTACTATGTGATGCTCACTTAGTCAATTTTAAGCAAATGGAAATTATTCAGTCGAAATAGATGGATCTGCTTGCTCTTTTTTCGGAATGACTTCATAAAAGTGAGACTGAATGTCCTCTAATAATGGTGTTAAGAGAGCAGCTTCTTCATATTGTTCATGCTCCTTTAATACACGAACGTAGTCTAATAATAATTCTGTGATGTCTGATTCCCCGTTTTTGCTAAGCTCACGTAATGTTACATTCGCTCCTTTTGCAATTCTTCTTCGCAAAGCAGCTTCTGTTAAACCAAGTTTAGGTTGATGGCGTAAATAAACGACACCACCAGTCATACCTGCACAAATCCATGGGCCAGGATCACCAAGAACGAGTGCGCGACCGTTTGTCATATATTCAAAAGCAAAGCCTTTAATATTTGCATGAACACCGAGATTCCCGTGTTCTTTTTCTCGAAGTGGTTTTGTGATTCTTCCCCCGATGATCATATCTGCTCCAGATAAGCGGATGCCAGCACGTGCATCAGCGTTACCTTGCACATATAAAGTTCCTTTTTGTGCACCATACCCGAATCCTTTTCCGACAGAACCGTTATAGTATGTTCCATCTTTTCCTCTTGCTTTTGTGATATAAATGCCACCGCCAAATGAGGTTTTTCCGATACCATCTTGTGCACCACCATTGACGTGAATAAATAAGTTTTCACTATTGTAGGCACCTAATCCGTTTCCGGGAACGGAGCCATTTGTGTATTTTAGTGTAATTGGTTCCAGCGTATTGTTGTCATATAATTTACTGCGGACTCGGTAGCATGATTCAAGACCACCCATTACGCGTTGATCCACACCAACACCAACTAGCTCTTTTGATTGGAAAGAATCAGTTGTTGCATAATGTTGTTGCTGGGCTGCTCCTGTTATCATGTAGGATGTACTGTCTAATGTTTGTAATAAATTTTGTAAATCTAATAGTTCTGTGCCTCGCGTTTGTTCTAGCAAATCAGAGCGACCAACAATTTCTTGTAAGTTCGTATAACCGAGTCCACCGGTTAAACGTTTAAGTTCTGTTCCGAAAGTAGTAAATAGGTGCAATAAACCTTCTACAGCATTTTCAAATTGCCGCGGAACGAAGCGACGTAGTCCATGTTCTTTTGCCTGCGCTTCGGATTCGATTTGTGTTGCAATACCAACATGACACGTATCTAAGTGACAGCCCCGGCACGTTGTACAACCGATTGCAATCATGGATAAAGTACCGAATCCAATACGGTTTGCACCAAGAAGCATAATTTTAAGTGCATCATTTACACTGCGGACACCACCATCTGCCCAAATCTCTACGTTGTGTCTCATATTTGCTTCTAATAGAGCATTGTGTGCAGCTTTTACTCCGATTTCAACTGGAAGGCCTACATGTTGCAGTGCATGAATACGAGCGGCACCTGTTCCACCATCAAAGCCGCTAATATTAATAAAATCAGCACCAGCTTTTGCAATTCCTACAGCGATCGTTCCGATATTAGGGACAACTGGAACTTTGACCGCGACTCTTGCAAGTTGATTGGCTGTTTTAATTTCAGTAATAATTTGTGCTAAGTCTTCAATCGAGTAAATATCATGGTTATTGGAAGGAGAAATCAAGTCCGAACCAATTGTTGCATTACGAGCTTCTGCAATTTTAGAAGTTACCTTTGATCCAGGCAAATGTCCCCCTTCACCAGGTTTTGCTCCTTGACCAATTTTGATTTCAATTAAATTTGATGAATTTAACAGTTCGGCATTCACCCCAAAACGTCCTGATGCAATTTGTTGGCCGCGTGTATGTGGGTATTTACCAATCATATCTTTAATTTCTCCGCCTTCACCGTTTAAACTAATCATATTGAGACGGTCTGCCGCCTCTGCATAAGCGCGGAATGCAATTTCATTTTGGGACCCAAATGACATCGAACTAATAATAAACGGCAAGTCATGATTTTTTACGCCAATTGAAACATGCTCAGTCGGCACTGGTTGCTCTGCTTCTTTCATTTGGACAAGGTGACGAATTGCAATCGGATTCTTATCTTCTACCTCAGCTAATTTCTCCCGATAATTATCGTAAGCATTCCCTTTTGCCACATCACCAATTGCTTTCCAAATACGAGGGAATATATGAAACGTTTTTCGCATTCTAACTTTTGGGTTGTTATAATCAAGTGCCCGGACTTTAGCGTCTTCTGCTAAAGATTCAAGTGAAAATGCTACAGTACGTGATCCTAAAAAGTTTGTAATTTGTAGTATGTTTGCAATTTCTTCGTGTAAACCAATTGAAGAGAAGAGACGGCCGTAACCACGCAGTTCATGGATACCGATAGTTGAAATGACTTTTTCAAGACCTTTGTTTAGCGCTTTATATAAATTAGAAATTGGTATCGTTGTCCCATCATTTACGGTTGCGAACATTAAATATGGATTAATAACATCTGCACCTAGTCCGTACAGTGTAACAATATCGTGTAAAGAACGGAGAGCGCCGGATCTTATAACAATGGAGCATTTTCGGCGTAATTTGTGCTCAGTTAGTTCTTGATGTACTTTAGCTGTAATCAAATGTGGATCGATCCATAAGTGTTCATTTTGATGAGCTTTTGCATCATCAAGTAATAAGAGAGAAGCACCTTTTTTAATAGCTGCTGTAGCTTCGGCACTAATTCGATTTAATGCATCTTGTAAAGTTTCTGATGCTGGAAAGGAAACAGATAACTTGTAAACTGTACTATGAATTGCAAATAGATTTACAAGTTGTTCATATGAAATGATTTCTAAATCTTCTGAAATTGATTGTGCTAAATGACCTTCTAGTATAATCGGTGACAAAAGTTCGGTAACAAAAGTTTGCTGCTCACCACTAAACAAGCTAGGACGTTCTCCTAGTACTGTGCGTGTAGAGAAGTGTTCAATTTCTCGGTCGCGATCGATTGCTGGGTTTGTAACAACAGCAACACTTTCTTTTATAAAATCGGCAATGTTTCGTCTGTCTGTATCAAGTGCAGCGAGAGGGGCGTCATGGCCGAGTGAACGAATTGGTTCAACACCTTTTGTTGCCATCTGTTCAAGAAGTTGGATATGCTCGCGATCCCAGCCGAAAGCTACATATTGTTCTGTTTCAACTTGAGAGAGGTTAGATAGCCCTTCGACCTTTTCCATAGCTGGAATAGATAAGTTGAAATGATAATCTGAAAAATTAATACGTTGTTTCATGCGTTTATATACTTCTTCTTGGTATGTTTCATATTCGTAGAGAACGAGGGCACCTTGTTTATTCCACTTCAAACCTACTTTTTCTCCGGGAGCAAGTGACTTTGGTTCTGCTACATATTCAGATGGTGATACGACACCTGGTTCAGAAGAAAAGATATAGGAACTTTCTGTTTCTACTTTCCAAACTGGTCGCAAACCAAGTGAATCTACACTAAAAACAGCTTCATCTTTATAACGTGAAATAATGCCGGCCGGCCCTTGGGCGAAATGTCCCCATGCTTCACGAATATACGTATATAAATCTTGCATATGTGGCTCGTATAATTTAATCTCATTAATAATTGGTGGAAATAATACATCCATTGCTTCAAATAGACTGTAGTTGTAGTGAACGAGAAGTGTTTCTAAGGTGCGGTTTAAATCTTGAGAATCACTGCCTCCAGCAGTAAGTGGTACATCGATCATTTCGGCTTGATCACGTAACTTGGAAATTGTATTAATTTCACCATTATGTCCAAGGATGCTAAATGGTTGCACGCGAAAGAAATTAGATAATGTATTCGTAGAATAGCGATTATGTCCAAGTGTCATTGTTGATGCAATAAGTGAATGTTGTAAATCATCATAGTAGGCAACAAGTGTATCGCCAGCGCCAAGAACTTTGTATACAACATGGTCGTGGCTTAATGAAGCAACATGAATTGCTGTATTTTCTTCAATTTCAATTGTTAAAGAGAATAGTACTTGGTCGATGGCTTCATTTTTTGTTTCTGAAAGAATAGCAATTTGCCAAAATAACGGTTCTTCTTGTTTGCCAAGAGGACCAAGTGCATCAGAATTTATAACATTATCACTTTCGAAGAGAACGGTGAAATTTTTATTGTTTAATTTATTACGAATACTGTTCTTTAAAAGAGTAGGATTTTCTTTTTTGTTTAGAAAAAAATGTCCAACGATAAAGTGGGGATGGTCCACAATCGCTGGATTATATCCACTATTTTTAAATTTTTCTTTCCAAAGGGCTTTCGGTAAGTCGATATGAACACCAATACCATCGCCTTCTCCATTAATAAATCCAGCACGGTGATTCATTTTTATCAGTGATTGTATACAAAGATCGATGTTTTCTTTTGTTGGAACATTTTGTTTTTCCATAACGGAAACGATTCCACACGCATCGTGTTCTGCATTTGCGTAATTTCGAAATAAAGACGGTGTCCATTTATTTGTATTGTTAGGCATCCGTCAATCCCCCCTCTATTATAAAATTAAGAATAATCTAATTATTCAAGGTGTATACTGCCTTATAAACAACAGAATAATTAATATGAATTTTAATATAAAACAGATAATTATGAATAATTATACTATTGATGTGTGATTTATGAAATAGAAAAAAGAAAAAAATAGAGGGTGGCCTCTATTTTTTTCTTTTGAGCATGTATTTTCTTATGCGTTCGCTAAAGCGGCAAATGCTCTACCGACAGCTTCGATTGTATATTCGATATCTTCTTTTGTATGTTCTGTTGTTAAGAACCATGCTTCATACTTAGATGGAGCTAAGTTAATTCCTTCGTTGAGCATAAGCTTGAAGAACTTACCGAACATTTCTCCATCTGTATTTTGAGCAGCGTCATAATCTTCAATTGTATCTGTAGTGAAGTATACAGTTAACGCACCTTTTAGACGGTTTACTGTAATATCGATGCTATGTTTTGCAGCTTGTTCTAAAATTCCTTTTTCAAGCATTGCTCCAAGTGCATCTAATTTTTCGTATACACCTTTTTGTTGCAGTACTTCTAAGCAAGCAATACCAGCTGCCATAGATGCTGGGTTTCCAGCCATTGTACCAGCTTGGTAAGCAGGGCCGAGCGGTGCAACTTGTTCCATAATTTCTTTTTTACCACCATATGCACCGATTGGAAGACCTCCGCCAATTATTTTACCAAGTGCTGTTAAATCTGGTGTTACACCAAGTAAGTCT
Organism: Bacillus sp. 95MFCvi2.1; assembly: GCF_000374965.1. Lineage (NCBI taxonomy): Bacteria > Bacillati > Bacillota > Bacilli > Caryophanales > Bacillaceae > Bacillus > Bacillus sp. 95MFCvi2.1. Next base: position 79,840 of record NZ_KB895708.1, read on the forward strand.
TGGGCACCGCCGTACATAAAGCGGAAAGCTGTGATTACTTCATCATAAATAACTAGTGCGCCAGCTTCGTGAACAAGCTCATTTACTTTTTCTAGGAAGCCAGGTTTAGGTTCGACAATTCCGAAGTTCCCAACGATTGGTTCTACAAGAATAGCTGCTACCTCATGTCCCCATTTATCGAGTGCTTCTTTTAATGTCTCTACGTTATTAAATGGAACGGTAATAACTTCTTGAGCGATACTTTGGGGCACACCGGCTGAATCAGGAGTACCAAGAGTAGAAGGACCTGAACCAGCTGCTACAAGAACTAAGTCTGAATGACCGTGGTAGCAACCAGCAAACTTCATAATTTTTGTACGACCTGTATAAGCGCGAGCCACACGAATTGTTGTCATAACAGATTCCGTACCAGAGTTTACGAAACGAACTTTATCTAAAGCAGGCATTGCTTCTTTTAACATTTTTGCAAATTTTACTTCTAGTGCTGTTGGTGTTCCGTATAAAACACCATTTTCAGCTGCTGTTTTAATTGCTTCTGTTATGTGAGGATGAGCGTGTCCTGTAATGATTGGACCGTATGCTGCTAAATAATCGATATATTTGTTACCATCTACATCCCAAAAATAAGCACCTTTTCCGCGTTCCATTGCAACAGGTGAACCGCCACCAACTGCTTTGAAAGAACGAGAAGGACTGTTAACACCACCAACGATATGTTCTAACGCTTCCTTATGTAATGCTTCTGATTTTGTGAAATTCACTACAATTCATCTCCTTACAAAAATCTATGTATTATTCTAACATGTTTTTCAAAAAGACGTATTGTTTGTGATAGGAAGGGCAGTTGGGTAAACTATTCGTTGTGGTATCGAGGAAGGGGGTCCGATTATGAAATCGGTAATTGAAGTACAAGGATTACGTAAAGAATTTACAGCATATTCAAGCCGCTCTGGTTTAAAAGGTGCGTTTCGCGATTTATTAAATCGTAATTATAAAATAGTGCCAGCAGTGAATGATGTTTCGTTTACTGTAAATCAAGGTGAAATGGTTGGTTATATTGGTGAGAATGGTGCGGGTAAATCAACGACAATTAAAATGTTAACCGGAATTTTAACACCGACGTCTGGTCAAATTACAGTAAATGGCATGAATCCACATAAACAGCGAGAAGAGTTTGTGAAAACAATTGGTGTTGTATTTGGTCAGCGTTCACAGCTTTGGTGGGATATTGCGGTACAAGAATCATTTCGTTTATTAAAAAAAGTGTATGGTGTATCTGATAGGCAGTATAAGGAACATATGGAGCATGTCATTGAAACACTAGATATTGGACCATTGCTAGATAAACCGGTGCGTAAATTGTCGCTTGGTCAACGAATGCGTTGTGAATTAGCAGCAGCGTTAATTCATAATCCACCGCTTTTATTTTTAGATGAACCAACGATTGGACTAGACGTTCTCGTAAAATTAAAAATCCGTGAGTTTTTAAAGGAAATGAATGAACGTTATAAAACAACAATTTTATTAACAACACATGATATTACTGATATTGAAGCGTTATGTGAACGCGTCATTATGCTGGATGAAGGAAACATTATGTATGATGGATCATTAGAAAAGCTTCGTTCGCAGTGGGGAGCAGAAAAAGAAATACATTTTCAATTTACAGCACCAGTTTCATATCAACAACTGTTAATGCTAATGCCGGATAATCATGTAGTTTGGTCACAAGGGAAAGAAGAATATACATGGATTGCGAAAATACCCAATGAAGAAGTTATAATTTCTATGCTTATTTCCAAAGTAGTCCAAGCCTTTCAAATTAAAGATTTAAAAATTAATGAAGTGTCGACAGAAGAAATTATCCGTAATATTTATGAAGAGGGTATGATTCATGGGTAAGTATATTGAAATGATTCGTATTCGTTTTTTAATGATGCTTGCTTATCGGACAAATTACTATAGTGGAATTTTAATTTATACGATTAACATCGGAGCGTATTATTTTTTATGGCAAGCTATTTACAGTGGGAAAGAGAATATCGAAAGTTTATCGATTTCTCAAATGACAACCTACATTGCCATCGCGTGGATGGCTCGCGCTTTTTATTTTAATAATATTGACAGAGAAATTGCGATGGAAATTCAAGAGGGACGTGTAGCTGTTGAATTAATTCGTCCATATAACTACTTAGGAATGAAAGTTATGCAAGGTCTTGGAGAGGGGATCTTCCGTTTTGCATTCTTTTCTATTCCCGGTATGATCATTGTTACACTTTTATTCTCGTTGCAAATTACAACCAATTTTCAAACGTGGTTATATTTTTTTCTGTCGTTAGTTTTCAGTTTTATTATTAATACGCAAATTAATTTAATGACAGGCATGCTTACTTTTTTCTTATTTAATAATAGTGGAATTATGTATGCAAAACGTGTGGTTATTGATTTATTTTCAGGTTTATTACTACCCATTAGCTTTTATCCTCTATGGGCACAAAAAGCAATGGTGTTTTTGCCATTTCAAGCAATCAGTTATATTCCGAGTATGATTTTCTCTGAAGGAATACAAGGAAGTAAGTTGTATCAGGCTTTATTATTTCAAATGATTTGGGCAGTCGTACTTATTGTTCCAATTGTGCTGATGTGGAAAACGGCGAGAAAACGCCTAATTGTACAAGGGGGATGATGAGATGCTGTATATAAAACTGTTTTTGCAATATGCAAGCCAATATATAAAAACTAAACTAGAGTATCGCGGCGATTTTATCGTTGGATTATTATCTGATTTACTACTCCAAGCTGTTAACTTAATTTTTATTCTTGTTGTTTTCGGACATACACAAGCATTAAAGGGATGGAGTCGAGAAGAAGTTATTTTTATTTATGGCTTTTTCTTAGTACCATTTGCTATCTTTTCTGCTTTCTTTAATATATGGGATTTTAATGATCGATACATTATTAAGGGAGAAATGGATCGTGTTTTAACAAGACCGATTCATAGTTTATTCCAAATTATATTAGAGCGAATGGAACTGGAGTCTTTGATTGGTGCAGTTACTGGGATTATTGTAATGGGATATGCGTCAGTGCAGCTTCAATTATCCTTTTATTGGTACGATTTCTTTCTTTTCTTGTTCATGGTAGCTGGAGGTGCCCTTGTATATGGCGGGATATTTGTGACACTTGCAAGTATTGGCTTTTGGTCAGATGCAAAAAGCTCTATTATGCCATTGATGTATAACATTGGGAATTATGGGCGATATCCTGTAAATATTTATAACCGTGTGATCCGGTTTGTTTTAACGTTTGTCTTACCATTTGCATTTGTTGGTGTATATCCAGCGGCGTATTTTCTTAGAAAGACAGAATGGAACAGTTATGCGTTTGCGACACCGTTTGTTGGTGTAATTTGTTTTACAATTGCAATCACGCTTTGGAATTTTGGAGTGAAGAAATACCGCGGTGCGGGAAACTAACGACAGATATACAAGTTTCATCTACTGTGGGATAAATTGTTCTTTGTCCTCATACATATAGGATGAGGTGGAGGACATGTTATGGGGACTTATTTTATTAATTTCAGCCATTGCTGTGTTAAGGGGTATTCAAATATTATGGAGCTCATACTCAGATTCGAAGCGTTTCTTTTCCTTGTATAACCTAACTTCATTATTTCTAATTTACACAACGGTGCTTATCGCATTCGGATTAAGTTATGTTGTATTAGAGGAAAGTGGATTTGCCGTCTTAAGAGAAGACGGAGAAAGTTTAACTGTCCATTCTTTCCAACTGGTAGAAGTATGCTTATATTTTAGTGCGGTTACTTTATTATCTGTTGGATATGGTGATGTAACTCCTGTTGGAATCGGACGCTGGATTGCAATTATTGAAGCGTTGATTGGATATACATTGCCGTTTGCATTCGTAGTTCGAACAGTGATAGACAATGAAAAATGAGATAACATTTGTTATAGTAGAAGGAAAAGACAAGGAGTGATAAAGATGGTCGCAGTAGGAGAAATGGCACCGGATTTTACACTAGAAGGAAGTAACGGAGAGCAGGTTAAGCTATCGGACTTTCACGGGAAAAATGTAGCACTATATTTTTATCCGAAAGATATGACACCAGGCTGTACAACAGAAGCGTGTGATTTCCGAGATGCATACGGATTATTTCAAGAAAAAGATACGGTTATACTTGGTATAAGTCCAGATCCAGTGAATAGACATTTGAAATTTATTGAAAAGCATGATTTGCCATTCTTACTTTTAGTAGATGAAGATCATAAAGTGGCGGAACTATATGATGTATGGAAGCTGAAAAAGAATTTCGGAAAAGAGTACATGGGAATTGAAAGATCTACGTTTCTTATTAATAAAGATGGTGAACTAGTAAAAGAATGGCGTAAAGTAAAAGTGAAAGGGCATATCGAAGACATCCTTTCTTATTTAGATTAAGGTTCTGCATAAGCAAGAACTGAAGGGAATTTATTATGATGTAATTACTATGAGGCATATGTCTATACACTTGTGCTGATGTTTCATACATTAAAAGGGTAGGGCATACCTCCTCAGATGATAGTATTCCAAGTGCGATTATTTCGCACTTTTTTCTATGTAAATGTATAAAGGAAGGACAAATATACATAAGAATAAGGTTAGATGAAAAATAAACTACACAGTTATAGTAGAAATATTGACGATTGACAAGAAAAGGAGTACACTCTTTATAAGAATTATAAAATAATAATCCGTATAGAATCGGGGTGCATGACGGTGGTCAAAGAAGAATTAAAAGAAGCGCTAGAAATGCTGAAAAATACGGGTGTACGCATTACTCCACAGCGTCATGCTATTTTAGAGTACCTTGTGGAATCTATGACGCACCCAACAGCGGATGAAATTTATAAAGCGTTAGAAGGTAAGTTTCCAAATATGAGCGTTGCAACTGTTTATAATAACTTACGTGTATTTAAAGAAGTTGGGCTTGTTAAGGAATTAACTTATGGAGACGCTTCAAGTAGATTTGATTATGTTACAAGTCAGCATTACCATGTAATTTGTGAAAAGTGTGGTAAGATTGTTGATTTTCCTTATGGAGGTTTGGAAAAACTTGAAGATGAAGCTGTGAAAGCAACCGGCTTTGTTATTAATAGTCATCGTTTAGAGATTTATGGCGTATGTCCAGAATGTCATAAGGCGTAATATATAATAAAGAAAGAGGTCAACGGTTACGTTGACCTCTTTCTTTATTATATAAACTCCATTTTATGCTTTATAGCTCTTTTTATTATACCTCTCATCAAACTCTTTTCCTTCTAAATTACGATCAAGCGTTAAGGGTTGATTGCAATGCATACATGCGTCTACTCGGCCGAGCATTTTGGTAGGTTTGTTACAACTTGGGCAAATGATTTGTACGGTTTTTGTAGATAACATACCAATCCAAAAGTAAACGACGGTGCTAGCGATAACTGCTAAAAAGCCAACCATCATAAAAATGGTCATAATAATAATATTTTCGCGAAAAAATACGCCTAAGTATGCAATGAAGAGTCCGATAAATACTAAACTTAATGCAAAGGTTCGAATTTTATTGATTTTGTTCGAATATTTAATCCCCATTCCCATCACGCTCCTATAGGAATAATATAACATAAAATTTTGAATTTTTGATTTAAAAGAAGTGGGGCTTGTTAAAATGATGAGAAAAAGAAATAAACGGGATGTGAAATTTTTTTATGAAAAGTATTGACCATGTATAAACTGCATGATATATTAATAACCGTCGCTGATGCGAAACGGCAGAAAGCGAAAAAAAGAAATTAAAAAACTTAGTTGACATCGAAAAATGAAGGTGTTAACATAAGGGAGTCGCCATTGAGCGACAAACGAGTTCTTTGAAAACTGAACGAAACAAACAACGTGAAACGTCAATTTTTATTTTAGATGCTAGACAAACTAACTTTATTGGAGAGTTTGATCCTGGCTCAGGATGAACGCTGGCGGCGTGCCTAATACATGCAAGTCGAGCGAATGGATTAAGAGCTTGCTCTTATGAAGTTAGCGGCGGACGGGTGAGTAACACGTGGGTAACCTGCCCATAAGACTGGGATAACTCCGGGAAACCGGGGCTAATACCGGATAACATTTTGCACCGCAT
>NZ_KB895709.1:0-84671 GCF_000374965.1 Bacillus sp. 95MFCvi2.1
TGAAGGCTAGTATGTCTCGGAAGGGAAACTGTTGGGACAATGCTTGTATAGAAAACTTCTTCAGCCACTTTAAGTCAGAGTGTTTTCATTTATACTCTTTCCGTAAAGCTGATGAGGTTAAATTTGCCGTGCGCAAATATATACACTTTTATAATCACCAAAGATTTCAAAAGAAATTAAATAACCTGAGTCCATATAAATATAGAACTCAGGTTACTTAGTTGTGCTTTTTGAATACAGTCTACTTGACAGGGGTCACTTCAAGAAGGAGGGCTTTGCTTATATACTGAGCGAAGCCACTTCTTTTCTGGTGGTATCTAGTTAAGGCGGCAAGCTCTTCGTGTTTAAGAACCTTCTGCAAAAGAAGATAAAAAGCATCCTCTATGCGAAAGAACCTTAGCCGATCAGAGCCGAACATTCTGAGCGAGCACTTCCAATTTTTCGTAATTTTTGTTAAAATGGTACAAATAGAGGAGGGACATAAAATGCCAAAAGGTAGTGGTAAGGTTATTGCACAAAATAAAAAAGTATTTCATGATTATTTCATCGACGAAACATACGAAGCAGGGCTTGTCCTTCAAGGAACGGAAATTAAGTCTATTCGCGCCGGACGCGTAAACTTAAAAGATGCTTTCGCACGTATACATAATGGTGAAGTTTGGGTGTATAATATGCATATTAGTCCATATGAGCAAGGGAATCGTTTCAATCACGAGCCGCTTCGTACAAGAAAATTACTTCTTCATAAGAAAGAAATCGACAAGCTAATTGGCTATTCAAAAGAAACAGGTTATACGCTTGTTCCAGTTAAAATCTATTTAAAAAATGGCTTTGCGAAAATGGCACTTGGTGTAGCACGAGGGAAGAAACAATATGATAAGCGTCATGATTTAAAAGAGAAGGAAGCGAAACGCGAAATCGCACGTGCATTCCGTGATCGTCAAAAGATGTAATACAAAAATTTACATTTGTAAAATGTTGAACGTATGATATAATAATTTTTGTAAGGCCAGTTGAACATTGAAAAACAGCTCATTAAGTAGCTATCACGAATATACTTCGTATGCTCCATTCTTATATGGGGACGTTACGGATTCGACAGGGGTAGTTTGAGCTTAAGTTGCGAGTCGAGGGGATCGGCCTCGTTAAAACGTCAAAGCCAATAACTGGCAAACAACAAAACAACTTCGCTTTAGCTGCTTAATACAGCTTAGCGGTTCCTCCCTCCATCGTCCATGTGGTAGGGTAAGGGACTCAAACTAAGTGGACTACGCCGGAGTTCGCCGTCTGAGGACGAAGGAAGAGAACAATCAGACTAGCAACTTGGAAGCCTGTCGATAGGCCGAAGAGTTTGCGAAATGCCAATATATCGACTACACTCGTAGAAGCTTAAGTGCCAATATCTTTGGACGTGGGTTCGACTCCCACCGTCTCCACCAATACATATTTGGTGGTTTTTTTATTTTGTGTGATATGAACCATAAGTTTGCCGGAACGGCAAACTTATGGTTCTTTTTGTTTGTAGTAAAGTGATTGTTCTGAGAAATGAAGTGGATAGAGAATACGATTGTTGAGTGTGTAATGTTTTTATGTAAAAGAATCAAAAAGTGACAATGGCATAAAAAATAATTCCATTTATAAAAAATAAAGAAGTTGGTATAGTACCAGCTTCTTTATTTTTTATGAAATAGATATTGAATTGAAATAACTTATATCGTTGAACGATTCGAGTGACTCTTTACTGAAGTCCTTTCATAAAGCTTTGAATTTTTGTTGATAGCATAAATAAAGTGATACTTACAATAATGGATATAGCTCCAATTACTCCAAAGTAAATGATTTCTGTTGCGGGATTATACAGTTTTACAACTTGTGCATTTATGGCTTGTGCAGATGCGGTAGATAGAAACCATAAACTGATTGTTTGCGCTGAAAAAGCAGCTGGAGCTAATTTTGTTGTTATTGATAATCCAGCAGGCGATAAACAAACTTCCCCAATTACGATTAACAAAAAGCTAAGAACTAGCCATATAGGGCTTGCTAGAGATTCTGTACCGTTAATAAAGGCAGGGATCATCATGATTAAAAATGACAATCCGGCAAAAAGTAATCCAATAGCGAATTTTTTAGGAGTGGAAGGTTGTTTTGTATTCAGTTTTACCCAAATCCACGCGAATATTGGTGCTAGTATTACTATAAATATAGGACTTAATGATTGGAACCATGCAGGTTGTATTTTAAATCCAGCGAATTGTAACTGAGTTCGTTGATCTGCATATGTTGCTAAAATAATTGCACCTTGTTCTTGTATCGCCCAAAATATCGCAGCTGAAATAAATAGGGGTATATAAGCAAGCAGGCGAGAACGTTCAACTTTAGTGGTTTTTGGACTACGATACATATAAATAAAGTAACAAGTAGGAATAATAATTCCTAAGATACTAATTAAAAAAGTAAAACGATTAATCGTTAATATACCCGTTGGTATTGTAATAGCACATAAAAGTATGATTACAATGATACTGATGCTAAAGTGTTTAATAGTTTTTTTTCTTTCAATATCTGTTAAAGGGTTTGGCACTTGAGTGCCAGCTACTCCAAGAGTCTTTTTTTTCGTAAAAACAAATAGTATTAAACCTATTACCATACCAATTGCTGCGACTCCGAAACCAAGATGGAAGTTATATTGTTGTCCTAATGTACCGACAACTAAAGGAGCTACAAGAGCACCTAAATTAATACCCATATAAAAAATACTAAAACCAGAGTCTCGGCGTGTGTCTGATTCATGATATAAATTTCCGACAATGTTAGAGATATTTGGTTTTAATAATCCTGTCCCAAGTATTAAAAATACCATGGAAATAAATAAAGTAATGATACTACCCGGCAATGCTAGAATAAGGTGGCCAATCATAATTAAAACTCCACCCCAAAAGACCGTTTTGCTTGAACCGAGTAAACGATCAGAGACCCAGCCGCCGATAACACTGGACATGTATAATAGAGAGCCGTAAATTGCCATGATTGAAGTGGCAGTAGCTTGATCAAGTCCTAATCCACCTTTTGCGATGGAATAATACATATAGTAAAGTAAAATAGCTCTCATTCCATAATAAGAAAATCTTTCCCAAAACTCGGTGAAAAATAAAGTGAATAAACCTTTAGGGTGACCAAAAAAACCTTGTTGAGGGATACTCTCCATCATTGTTTGTTTTTCTTTCATATCCATACCGCTTTCTCCTTCGTATATTTATATATTATTTTAGTATAACGTAAATGTTTAGGAATGAAAGTAGAATATTTAAAAGTATCTTGTTTAAATTTATCCCGCATTAACGGACAGTAACACTCCCACCTCAAAATTCAGCGAAAGCAAAGAAGTTAGGTGAGAGATCAATCGCCCATAAAAGCCCGATTAGTGAGGAGGAATAATCAGTGGAATAGAAAGAAAACCACTTCCTAAGTATTGGAAGTGGTTTTCGCCTTCTTGTAGAAATAGATTACTAGCAAAATACCTATGACGATACTAATGATAATCGTTAGTGTAATATACATGGGATCTTTATTAATTTCAGGTGGAATAACGTGCTCTAAAAGTGGACCAATGCCCATCGTGAATGCTGCCCCAATTATTAACCATGATTTTGTATATGATGCAAAAAGAATAAAAATAAGGACACATATACTAGTGATGATATAGTTTTGCATAGTAGTCGCTACAAAGTAATCTGTATCAAGTCGTCCATCTAACCAAAAATAAAAAGCAACCCATCCGCCGATGGTAATAAGATGAGCTACTATTAAAAGAAAAATTGTGTTTTTTCTAGATGGGTATACTTTTGGAAGTCCTTTAAATAGCGTAAATGCAAATATAGCAAGGGCCAAGAATAAAGGTAATGATCCAAATAACAATATGTTTTGTGAAATTTTGAACTGCCCTCTTACTGCTGGAGCAAAGCACATAGAAGCAACGATAACTAAAATCGCTGCAGGAATGATGACGAGCAATCCTTCCTTGTCTACAGGTAGTTCTTTCCCAATATTCTTCATGTGCTGTTTACGACTTTTTCCAATAATATGATCAACATTCTGGCCTCTTTGTTCAGCTTCTGTTAAATGAACTTCTAGTTCGTCTACTATTGCATTTATATCTTCATCTTTTTTTCCGCGTTGCAGTAAGTACATTCTGAGTTCAATTAAAAATTGTTCAGACTTTGTTGATAACATTCTATTCGCCCCCTTTATTAATCACTTTTTCAACAGATAGCTTTAAATCAGTCCAGCGCTCTTTGAAGTTGTTTAATTCTTTCTCCCCTAATTCTGATAGCTGATAGTACTTCCGCTTAGGGCCAGCAGTTGATTCCCTTAATACGCTCGTAACCAATCCTTCTTTTTGCATACGTAATAGTAATGGATAGATCGTGCCCTCACTAAAAGAGTGAAAACCATAGCTATGTAATTTCTCTGTTAATTCGTAACCGTATATTTCACCTTCTTGAATAATGGCTAAAATACAACCATCCAAAATTCCTTTTAGCATTTGCGTTGAGTCAGCCATTTTAGCCCTCCTGTTCGTATATCTTTATATATATCTTGTAATACAAGGTATATAATTGTGAGGATACCTTGCAATGCAAGTGTTGTAATAAAGGTAACATAAAATTAACTTGTAATGCAAGGTATGTGAATTTAATTTCAATGGTATTTCTCAATGTGCATATAAGTATGCTTTACAGGATTATGTACTTATTTTAGGAGTGATGATTATCAATTGATAATTTATGAATATTAAATAAAATTAATTCATACGATAAGACTTGCTTATACGAGGAAGAAACTACGATTTAACGCTTCTGCAATTTATATAGCAGGATAATTTTGCTATAATATATGAGCATGACATATACGTAGAGGAGTGCTAGAAAATGCGATCATTTAATGTCGATGACTTTATTGCCAGTGTTTTACAATGGATATTAAATACAGCTTTAATCATATTATCCATTGTTCTATCTATCTTTTTAATTAATGAAACAATTACATTTATACAATACATATTTTCCGCAAAGAAATACACATCCTATAAATTAGTTGAAAGTATTATTGTTTACTTTTTATACTTTGAATTTATTGCATTGATTATTAAATATTTTAAATCGAATTATCATTTTCCATTACGTTATTTTATTTACATAGGAATTACAGCTCTAATTCGATTAATTATTGTTTCTCATGAAGAGCCATTTGAAACATTATTATATGCAGGATCTATTCTCATTTTAGTGATTGCTTTATATATATCTAATATGAGGGATTTGAAGAAACATTAAATATGATTTTGATGCAAAGCTATATCGTATATGAAACCACTTTTGCATGAATTACATAAAGCATACTAAAAAGTAGTGCAGACCAAGGTATTGGTTCGCACTACTTTTTTCATTCTAGTGATGAAAAGAGACAAAATGTATGTTTACTTCCTCCTTGACCTTCAAGTTACTTGAAGGATTAGAATGTGAGTAGAGAGTTGTAAGGGAGCGTTTTGAAGTGAAAACTGTTGAGAAATGAAATGAAGAATGGAGATTGAAAAAATGAGTCAAGAACCTAAACTGCGCCCATTAGAACGAGAAGACTTGAAATTTGTTCATGAACTTAACAACAATGCACATATTATGTCTTATTGGTTTGAAGAACCTTATGAAGCTTTTGTGGAGTTGCAGGATCTATATGATAAGCACATTCATGATCAAAGTGAACGTCGATTTATAGTAGAAAAAGATAATAATATGATTGGATTAGTTGAATTAGTGGAGATTGATTACATTCATCGAAGAACAGAATTTCAAATTATCATTGATCCAAAGTATCAAGGGTATGGTTATGCAGCGTGCGCAACCCGTTTAGCGATGAATTACGCCTTTTCAGTTTTAAATATGCACAAACTTTATTTAGTAGTGGATAAAGAAAATGAAAAAGCTACGCATATTTACAAAAAAGTCGGTTTTACGATTGAAGGCGAGTTACAAGATGAATTTTTTGTTGATGGTAACTACCATAATGCAATCAGAATGTGTATTTTCCAGCATCAATATTTAGAAATGAAATCATAAGTTTTAATGTATGATGAAAAACAAATATTTATCCCGCATTAACGGACAGTAACACTCCCATCTCAAAATTCAGCGAAAGCAAAGAAGTTAGGTGGGAGATGAACTGTACGTAAAAGCCCGATTGGTGAGGGCTAATAATCAGTGGGGGATGGAGAAAACCTCCACTGATTAAAGTTTCACTTTATGCTTAGTTATCTATAGTATGATTGGCTCAAGAGTGGAACCAGACGGTACTTTGGTGGAGCCTTTCTTCTTAATTCCATTAAGTTATTTATTTGTTTTTAGTGATATTATTGCAATATTGTTTGTGGCTATCATTTCGATGTTCAAAAAAGGGAAACTTAATTAATTCAATTGATGTACCGTTTTAGATGTATAAAAGGAAGTATAACTTAGGGTTATGCTTCTTTTTTGATTGCCAAAGGGTATGCTTCATCGTTAGTAATAAACAAAGAAGGCTCAATCTTTATAAAAAGATGGGCTTTTTTGTCTAATCATACATCCAATTATAAGTTTTTGATAGTAGAAGGCTAATATCAACAAGAAAGTAATGATAAAGCTTTGAATGGATTAAATTTCCGTACATCAGACATAATAATGCTTAAGAAATTCCAATTAGGGTGAGAAATCGCAGTGTCAACTGCGGATATTGGGTGATTAAAATGTGGAAAATGCTTGTTTCTTATCTTCCAGATTGGAAAGTGTTTGTGCAAACTTTTATAGTATTTTTCGTTCCTTATGTGACCTCAAGAGTTTTTAGTTGGATCCGTACATTAGAGAAAGAGTGATGAGGATGAAAGAGAAGGAATCAAAGATGAGGCAACAAACCGATACATATCAGGATAAGCCTTTTCAAAACGTAACAGATTATTTTACAGGCGATTTTACCTTGGATCTAGAGCTTGTAAAAAAAGAAGTTAGTTATAACTCGGATGCCCACTTTCGAGAGTTTAACATAGGGGGGACAAATATTCGAGCGGCGCTTGTTTTTGTGGAAGGACTGTCGGATAAGGATCTCATTAATATGCATATTTTGAAGTCATTGATGTTTAATTTTTATGAAGAATATAAGAGTGCACCATCTTATGTGGAAGGTACCATTTCAAAAGAGTTTATTAAGAATCGCGTCCTTTCTATTAGTGAGGTAGAAGAAGTCTATTCTATAAAAGAGTTGATGGCAAAAGTGTTGATAGGTTCAACGGCACTTTTAGTTGATGGATTAGCAGGTGTATTAATTCTTGGTACAAAAAAAGGAAAAACACGCAATGTTGAAGAGCCGATATCAGAGGGATCAGTTAGAGGTCCACGGGTAGGTTTCACAGAAGTTTTGTCTGATAATACCGCTCTTTTACGGCTACATGGCGAAAACGAGGGATTGTCATTAACAAAATTTCATGTAGGAGAGCGGGCAAAAAAAGAGTTGGTTATTGCCTATATGAAAGAGATTGCTGATTCGGAATTGGTAGAAGAGGTTAAGAAAAGAATTCAGAAAATCAATATTGATAATGTGCCAGAATCAGGATATGTGGAGCAGCTCATCGAAGATAATTACCTCAGCCCGTTTCCACAAGCACAGAGTACGGAGCGCCCTGATCGCGTCATCGCAGCGTTGATGGAAGGGCGTGTTGCGATTTTATTGGATGGAACACCTTTTGCCCTGATTGTTCCAGTTACATTTAGCATGCTGATGCAATCGCCCGAAGATTATTATGAACGTTGGATTCCAGGCACGTTTATCCGTTTATTGCGTTTTGGAGCAGCTATTATTTCTCTTTTTGCACCTGCTTTGTACATTTCCTTTATCTCATTTCATCCTGGATTAATTCCGACCAAGTTGGCTATTTCAATTCTTGGGGGACGGGAAGGAGTTCCGTTTCCTGCAATTATAGAAGCATTATTTATGGAAATCGCCATCGAGATTTTGCGGGAAGCAGGGCTACGCCTGCCTAAGCCGATTGGTTCAGCGATGGGAATTGTCGGTGGATTAATCATTGGACAGGCTGCCGTAGAAGCGGGAATTATTAGTCCAATTATGGTAATTGTAGTAGCGGCCACTGCTATTTCTTCCTTTGCGCTCCCTCATTATAGTACAGCAATTCCACTACGGATCCTTCGCTTTGTAGCTATGTTTTGCGCTGCCATATTTGGACTATACGGAGTCATTCTGTTTTTTCTCGTTCTATGCAGTCATATAGCGAGATTGAAGAGTTTCGGCGTACCATATGCCAGTCCAGCTGTTGTTTATCATTTAAGCGATTGGAAAGATTTCATGATTCGCATGCCACTTCAGATGATGAAACGTCGTCCAAAAATGATGAATATGAAAGATTCGATACGAAAAGGAAGTGAAGAGGGATGATTACCAACTCTAAAGATCGAATTCCGACTTCGCAAGCGGCTGTCATTCTTATCAATTATATACTCGCAGTAGGAATTCTCACCTTGCCCAGAACAGCTGCTGAGAAAGTAAACACACCAGATGTTTGGATAACTGTTATTTTAGGCGGATTAATTGCGATGGTTGCAGGGATAATCATGGTCAAATTAAGTCAACAATTTCCTGGAAAAACATTTTATCAATATAATCAAGAAATTGTAGGGAAATGGGTAGGAGCGATACTTAGTCTATTTATTGTAGGTTACTTTTTTATGCTTTCTTCATTTGAAGTCAAAACGCTGGAAGGAATAACAAGTTTCTTTTTACTGGAAGGAACACCTGGATGGGCTATTATCATGCCATTTATGTGGGTGAGTCTCTATTTAAACCTAGGCGGAATAAACTCGATAGCACGTTTATTTGAAATTATATTTCCAATTACAGTCTTTATTTTCTTGCTTACTTCCTTTATGAGCATTGGAATATTTGAGATAGACAATCTTCGTCCTGTATTAGGGTTAGGGATTATCCCAGTACTAAAAGGCTTAAAAACAACAACGCTTGCATATTCAGGTGGCGAAATCATGTTGCTCCTTTTGGCATTTATGAAACAACCACGCCAAGCTGTAAAAGTCGTTCTAATCGGAACTGCTATTCCCTTAATTTTTTATGTCATTACAGTTGTGATGGTTATAGGAACGTTTTCTGTCGATGGGGTATTAATGAGAACATGGCCTACGATCGATCTTATGCGAAGTTTTGAACTCCCTGGTTTGATATTTGAGCGATTTGAGTCTTTATTACTTGTGATATGGATTATGCAAATCTTCGCAACTTATACAATTTGCTATTATGCTGCTGCTTTGGGACTGGCACAGCTCTTTAATAAAAATATTCATTCCTTTTTGTATGGGTTACTCCCGGTTATTTATATCGTTTCTCAAATTCCGAAAAACATTAATGATCTATTTAAATTGGGGGATGTGATTGGTAATGCGGCGATGATATTATTTGGTATCCTACCACTGCTTCTCCTTGTAATTTCAAGATGGAGGAAGAGAAAGAATGAACCGAAGTGTGAATAATGTACGACTTCTTTTGGCTTTATCATCAGTTCTTTTGCTGTTGGCTCTTACAGGGTGTTGGAGCAGTCGTGAAATTGAAGAGCAGGGGTTCGCGGTAGGGCTGGCATTTGATAAAGGGAAGGAGACGAAAGTTGAGAAAGAGATAGAAGAACATGGAGGAGGTTATCGAAAAAGGAATCTTATAACATCGACCTATCAGTTTGTTAAACCAGAATTATCAGGTAAAGGAAAGGGTGGAGGGGGACAACAAAAAGCCTACACGAATATTTCTGAAACCGGAGATTCTCTTCACCAATCGATTCGTGAAGTCGCATTAAGAAGGCAGCGTCCTATAATCTTCCATCACACGAAAGTGATTGTTGTTAGTGAAAGTCTTGCACGAATGTATAGTTTGAAGCAGTTACTGGATATTTACATCCGTGATAATGAGATGAGACCAAGTTGCCTCGTGTTAATTAGTAAGGGGCGAGCTAGTGAGACATTGAAATCGAGGGAAGCAGGAGAAATTCCAGCGTTCCTTTTGATTGGAATTGGGGATAATCAATATAGATCATCACGGATTTTACCTCCCGTGCCGCTTGCTAAATTACCAGGAAAGATCCATTCAGGGGCTAGTTTTCTTTTGCCAAATGTGATTTCGATAAATGGAGAAGTGAAATTTGCGGGGGCTGCCGTAATCAAAGGAAAGACAAAAAAGCTGCGCGGTTTTTTGAATGAAAATGAGTTAGAAGGCTTAACATGGATAACTGGGAAAGGGAAAAGCGGTTTGGTGAAAAGTTTTGATGAAAAGACAGGAAAGCCCATCCTGTATGAAGTGAAATCTATGAAAAGTAAAATCCAACCCCACGTTAAAGGAAATAACATCTCTTTTGATGTGAACATCCAATCAGAGGGACGGCTATCTGAAAACTGGGTCGCTTCAGGAGAACCTTTTGAAAATAAATTTCTAAGAAGTGTAGAAAAATCTGCGGAACAAGAAGTGAATCGATTGGTGAAGCGGACATTAAAAAAGATTCAAAAGGAATATCAGGTCGATGTCGCTGGCTTCGGTAACAGATTAAAAATTGAGTATCCAAAAGTATGGAAAAAGGTCGAAAAAGATTGGGATAAAACATTTAGTAAGGTTCCAATCAAATATAGCGTAAAGTTAACTATTGAGGACTATGGTACGGAAGGGACTTAGAAGTGAGATTCTTTATCCCGCATTAACGGACAGTAACACTCCCACTTCAAAATTCAGTGAAAGCAAAGAAGTTAGGTGGGAGATGAACTGTCCGCAAAAGCCCGATTGGTGAGGGCTAATAATCAGTGGAGGGTGGAGAAAACCCCCACTGATTAAAGTTTCACTTTATTGCATGACATAGTATGAGATAAATGAAAAAATGTTGGTGGAATAGTGAGTGACCTTCCGCCAACATTTTTTTTGTTTATAATTTCCTGTATGTTTTTACAGTACGAACACAATCTAATATAAGGTATAAAAATGAAAATTTTATTTCTAAATGAAAGCTGGAAAATGGAGGAGCACGAATGAAACATATTGTTGCTTTATTAATCAAATATACTGCAATTAGTGCTGTGTTACTCATGATATTAAGTATTTTTCAAGGTGTTTCTATTCCTAGGGTTTTGTTTATTTCGTTAGTAATTACAGGAGTAGCCTATCTAATTGGAGACTTGTTTATTTTGCCTAAGTATGGAAATACGGTTGCTACAATTGTTGACTTTGGATTAAGTTTTTTAGGAATTTGGGTATTAACTTATTTTCTTACAAATGTTAATGTGCCTCGTGGCATTACAGCAGCTTCATTTTGGTCGGCTCTTCTTATTGGTGTAGTAGAAATACTTTTTCATATCTATATGAAGAGATTGGTTCTACATGAAGATGACCAGTTACGAGGAGTATCTTACCATAAGAGATATGCTACGGAATTCTCAGAGGAGTATATAGATCACGCTATAATACAAAAAAAGCGTTTATCTGAGAAGGTAGAAGATCGAGATAATGAATGGAAATAAAAAGTGGCTTTAGTCACTTTTTATCATTTAATTATATATGATCTAGGGATTAATGGAATATTAGCTCCCATTTATATAAAAAGGAAAAATAAAACCAATTGCTTTTCTTCTCATTATCTGCCAAGCTTAAGGAGATAAAGTGAAACTTCCATTAGTGGGGTCTTACTGCCCGTTAATGCGGGACAAAATACTTCAGAGAAAGAAATGTATAGGTGAAGAATATGATTGAAATCAAGACTTCCGCACTTAGCGATGGAGAATTTAATAGAGGAGTATTCGCAAAGCGTGATATAAAAAAGGGCGAACTTCTACACGAAGCACCCGTTATCTCTTATCCGAATGAACAGCATGAGTTTATAGAGAAAACATTACTTGCTGATTACGCATTTGAGTATGGAGTGAATCATACGGCAATTCTTTTAGGTTACGGTATGTTATTTAATCATTCTTATACGCCGAATGCGACGTATGAGATCGTTTTTGAGAATCACACGTTTAAATTCTTTGCTTACAAGGATATAAAAGCAGGAGAAGAAATTCTGATCAACTATAATGGTGATGTTGATGATGATGAATTATTATGGTTTGATAGGGAAAAAGAAGAAAACGATAAATAATTAAGTGTAAAAAGAGCACATTCGATTGGATGTGCTCTTTTGTATGGAACAAAAATAAATTTTTGAAACCAAACTGCCCTTCTATCTATCTAATAAATGAAAGGAGGGGATACGATGGATGAAATAAAGTTAGTCAAAAAGGCAAGAAAAGGTGACGAAGCAGCTTTCGAACAGCTTATTAGTTTATATCAAGATCAATTGTATCGGACTGCTTATCTGTATGTACAGAATAAAGAAGATGCACTAGATATTGTACAAGAAACGGTTTATAAAGCGTATTTATCCATAGAGCAATTAAAGAAACCGAACTATTTTTTGACATGGTTGACACGTATTCTTATACATAATGCCTATCAGCTATTAAGTGAAAAGAAAAAAGTGAAGAAGATAGAGGACGGAAGAGAAGCGGATACATATGGCGAGATGCCAAATAAATTACATCAAATTGAACAAAATATCGACTTACAAGAAGCAATTCAAAAATTGGATGAAAATTATCAAACAGTAATCATTTTATATTATTATCATGATCTTTCAATCAATAAAATTGCCTGGCAAATGAATATACCAGAGGGAACAGTAAAGACATATTTGCACCGGGCAAGAAAAGCGTTAAAAAATTTATTAGGGGGGAGTGAAGAGAATTGGATAAGCAGTGGTTTAATGACGAGGTAAATAAAATTGATGTTCCAAAAAAAGAATTAAATTTGACTATACAAAAAGGGATTGCTAGAGCGAAGGCGGAAAAACCTGTTAAAAGAACATATAAGAAAAGAAGAATCGCTTTGTTAACTGCCGCTTCAATCTGTATAGGTGTATTAGGCTCTGGATTTGTGTTTCCACAAATGAGCCGTGTCTTGGCGGAAGTTCCGATTATCGGGAAAATTTATTCGCATTTTCATGATACAATTGGTCAAAATCTGTCGGCAAGTAAGCTTGTAACAGAGTTAAATCAGCGGGCGGTGAGCAATGGGATTAGCGTAACAATGAATAGTGTTTATTATGATGGTGGTAGAATTGGCGTTACGTTTAAAGTAGATAATCCAGATCAAGTAGTGATAAAAAATAATCCTGGTAGTGGTTTTTATTATAACTTTAAACTTGTTGATGGAAGCCAAAAGTGGGGGAGGGCAGCTTCATTTGATGGCAAAATAACAAAAGACGGTTGGTTCGGAAATATTCATATTAATTATCCAGAAAAAGAGCTTCCCCAAAATACTACATTACCAATTACCATTACGTCTATCGGAGACACAAAAGGGATTTGGAAATTTGATATTCCAGTAAAGCAACTAGAAAATAAAATGATTAACCCGCAGCAATCCGTAAGTAGTGAAGATAAAGAACATACATTTAACTTTGAAAAGATTACAGTGGGAAAGGGATCCGTTGCTATCGACTATAAAGCAATGTATCCACTTGCCGGAGAAAATGATTTAGCAAGAATTGGAAAGGTAACTGATGATAAGGGGAATGAAATTGATTTTAAAACGTCGGGTATTGAATTTGGAAGAGAAAAGGTTGGAAATCAGATAGAATCTGATGAACGATCTATTTTCGGGAAAATTCCAGAGGGAGCGGAATTTATTACGCTACATCCGAATGTGAGATTATCTGAAAAGCCGTCTATTCAGGCTTTAAATCAAAAGACACCATTTGAAATACAAAGCACTCGTAGTGATTTAAAGATTGTCGTGAATAAAATTCAACATAAAAAACAGCGATTAATCGTACAGTATACACTTCAAAATGCCGATACAAAACATAAATCTATGGATGAATTGATAAATTGTGGGGAAGTTATGAATTTAATGGATTCTTCATATGTAGATAAGGAATTTGCACCAATTGGTCATGTTGTAAAGGGCAGTGATGTGAAGGTATTGAATAAGGAGAAGTTACAATTCCAGGCAACGTTTCAGCTAGATGGCGAATATGGTGTGAAGAATTTTAGTTTAAAGAATTATGTATTAGAAGTGGAGATGTCACCATATCATCCTGAAAAACCATTATCGCCAGTCAAAATTCAATTAAAATAATCGAAAAAAGGATGCCCTTAACATATAAGGAGGCATCCTTTTATATTACAAGAGCCTTACAGTTTTGTAATGTCTATTTTTGATATGACAAAATATAGACATTTTTATCAGTTTGAAAAGTTCCATCTTTAAACATATTTTTTCGCATTGACATGCGATATAATAGAGTTTTGTAAAGGAAGAGATTAGATTTTAAATTTTTCTATCTTAAACTTGATTATACCGGAAAATTTTTGAAGGTAAAGTTTTCTTCTCGATTTTTTGATAAGATAGAGACGGAAGCTATCTTACTAAACTATTTAGGTAATCTATGTGGTGGCCGATTATCTACTTATTTTCAGCATGGCATTACATGTAGTGTAGTGAATGAATTTGTAAGCGAAATGGAAGAGAATAAGAGAACTAGTTTTAAGAATGCTGGAACTATCGAGAGGATAGGCCATTAATTATTAATAGAAATAGAGGAATCATAGAATGAATATGCAGGAAGTATATAAATATTTACGTACAGTATTACCGGAAGAACATGTAAAACAAGATGAGATGTTAAAGAATCATACGCATATAAAAGTAGGGGGAAAAGCAGATGTGTTTGTACAGCCTACTACCTATACTGAAATTCAACAAGTTGTACAGTATGCAAATAAACACAACATTCCAATTACGTTTTTAGGAAACGGCTCGAATGTCATTATAAAAGACGGTGGTATTCGTGGAATTACATTAAGTTTGACTCATATTACGGATGTTACTGTGAACGAGCAGACAATTGTAGCACAAAGTGGTGCAGCGATTATTGATATATCAAGAATAGCATTAGAACATTCTTTAACAGGGCTTGAATTTGCTTGTGGTATACCGGGATCTGTTGGGGGAGCTCTATATATGAATGCAGGTGCATACGGTGGTGAGGTAGCATATGTATTAACAAAAGCGGTTGTCATGACAAAAGAGGGAGAGCTAATTACTCTTTCAAAAGACGACTTTGATTTTGGATATCGTAAAAGTAGATTTGCCAATAATCATTACATCATACTTGAAGCTACATTTGAACTTGAGAATGGTGTATATGAAGAGATTAAAGAAAAAATGGATGATTTAACGTATAAAAGAGAATCGAAACAGCCATTAGAATATCCTTCATGCGGTAGTGTTTTCAAGCGTCCGCCTAATAACTTTGCTGGTAAGCTTATTCAAGACTCTGAACTACAAGGAACGCGAATTGGCGGTGTGGAAGTTTCAACAAAACATGCTGGATTCATGGTAAACGTTGATAATGGAACGGCGCAAGATTATATCGATTTAATTCATTTCGTTCAAAAGACAGTTAAAGAGAAATTTGGTGTTACGTTAGAAAGAGAAGTAAGGATTATTGGAGAAGATTTAAAGTAAAAGGTTTAAGGAATAAATGGCGTAATATATTTATTTTTTTATGCTACAAGAAATAAATTGTGAATATTTTTTGGGCATAATTGACAATGTGTTTTCAATTCACTATAATTGGCTATAATTTAACATATTAAATACGTTGAAAGAGCCCAGTAGCAGTTTGTCACTGTTATCGAGAAAGCTAGGGGTTGATGGAACCTAGCACAAACAAACTTGTGAATTACACTCTGGAGTATCTTAGGTAATGCTAAGCGGAGTGGCAATCGATATTATTGCTAAGAGTGGTATGGATAGTGAAATTGTTCCTATTTGTGCAATCTGGGTGGTAACACGGTTAATAATCGTCCCTATGTCTAATGTAGACATAGGGGCTTTTTTGTTTTTTAAATTGGAATTTTAAATATTAAAGGGGATGGAAAGACATGAACATTATTGATGAATTAGAATGGCGCGATGCCATTAATCAACAAACAGATGCAGACGGATTACGTGAATTAGTAGAAGAGAAAAAGATTTCCTTGTACTGTGGTGTAGATCCAACAGGTGACAGTATGCATATTGGACATTTGATTCCGTTTATGATGATGAAACGGTTTCAATTAGCTGGGCATCATCCAGTGATTTTAATTGGGGGAGCAACAGGGACGATTGGGGATCCAAGTGGACGCCAAACAGAGCGGCAGTTGCAGACGTTAGAACAGGTACGGCATAATGTTGACGCATTAACAGCACAAATGCAAAAGCTATTTGATTTTGGCGGCAATAGTGAAGTGAAAATGGTAAATAACTACGACTGGACGCATCAAATCAATATTATCGAGTTTTTACGTGACTACGGTAAAAACTTTAGTATAAATAGTATGTTAGCGAAAGATATAGTAGCGAGCCGTTTAGATACAGGGATTTCATTTACGGAATTCACATACCAAATATTACAAGCAATGGATTTCCATCACTTATACAAAGAAGAAGGGGTACAACTACAAATTGGTGGTAGTGACCAGTGGGGAAATATTACAAGTGGTTTAGATTTAATTCGTAAATTAGAAGGGCATGAAGCCAAAGTTTTTGGATTAACAATTCCATTATTATTAAAATCAGACGGTACGAAATTTGGTAAATCAGCAGGCGGAGCAGTTTGGTTAGATCCTGAAAAAACAACGCCATTTGAATTCTACCAGTTCTGGGTGAATACGGATGACCGTGATGTAGTTAAGTACTTGAAATACTTTACGTTCTTAACGAAGGATAGAATTGATGAATTAGTAATGAAGGTTCAAACGGAGCCACATAAGCGTGAAGCGCAAAAAGTGCTAGCAGAAGAAATGACGAAATTTGTTCATGGTGAGCATGCACTGTCCCAAGCACTAAAAATTACAGAAGCATTATTTAGTGGGGATATTAAATCATTAACTGCGGATGAAATTGAACAAGGATTTAAAGATATGCCGACTTTCCATGCTTTAAAAGAAACAAAAAATATCGTTGAGTGGTTAGTTGATTTAGGAATTGAACCTTCTAGACGTCAAGCCAGAGAAGATATTAATAATGGAGCTATTTCTATGAACGGTGAAAAAGTGACTGATGTGAATACACATGTTACAGTAGAAAATTCATTCGATGGAAGATTTATTATTATCCGTAAAGGTAAAAAGAATTACAGCTTGGTGAAATTAGGAGAATAAAGTTTGTTATAGAGTAGAAGTGAGGAGATATCCTCATTTCTACTCTTTTTATGTACACAATTTCGTCATAAAAAGTCAGTATATTAAGATTGTTATGGAGGTTTATCTTGCTTTCATGTCGAATAAAAATAATGTATATAAATCGTTGTTACGAAGAATAGAAGGAGTGGGCGGATGCTCTCTTCCATCAAAAAGGAAAGTTTTTATGTCGGTTCTTCAATTTGTATTTATAAAAAGTTACTCATAGTAATCTATATAAATTTCTTTGTTTTTTGAAAGATAAATCATTGCACGAAGAAAAAAGGAGCCTTGCGCTCATTGTATCTTTTGTTTTAAACATGGCACGGGGCAGAAAAAGGCCCTGACCGCTCCTATGCATGGTTGGATGCTCTCTCCCATCTAAAAAGAAAGGTTTTTAAAAATAAAAAAAGCCCGAATCATGATTCGGGCTAGTAATCAGATTAGTAAGCTAAGCTGAATAATCCTTTAATATGTGATAAGTAACGAACGTTACTTGCTTCTTTCATTAATGATGCTGGTAAGCCTTTAAGTGGAGTTGAGCTTGCTCCGATTGTAGCAACAGCATCTTTACGACCTAGACTTGCAAGTGTTCCAGAGTTTACTGGTGCGAACTCTTCGAATGCTTTGCCTTCTAGTGCTGCGTATAAGTTGTATCCAATTAACTCACCCATTTGCCAAGCGATTTGTGCAGTTGGTGGGTATGGACGACCTTCTGGACCGAAGACAACAGCGCTGTCTCCAGCAACGAATACATCTTTGTGAGAAGTAGATTGTAGGTATGCATCAACAGTTGCACGGCCACGGTTTACTTCAAGACCTGATTCACCGATTAATGGGTTACCTTGTACGCCACCTGTCCAAACGAATGTGTTTGCAACGATTTTTTGACCGTCTTTTAAGTCAATTTCATTGCCAGCAACGTTTGTTACAGGAAGACCTGTTAAGAATGTAACGCCGCGTGCTTCTAAGCTAGTAGTTGCACGTTCAATTAAATCGTCTGGTAATACTGGAAGGATTTTTGGACCTGCTTCAACAAGAAGTAATTTTACTTCTTTAGGGTTTACGCCGTGGCTTTTTGCAAGTTTAGGCATAATGTCAGCAAGCTCACCAACTAGCTCAACGCCAGTTAATCCGCCACCACCGATTAAGATTGTAGCATCAGCTTCATTTTTTGTTTTTGCGTATTCACGAATACGATCTTCAACATGTTTGTAGATTTTGTTTGCATCAGCAGCAGATTTTAATACCATGCTGTTTTCTTCTAGTCCTGGAATACCGAAGTAAGCAGTTTTACTTCCTAAAGCAACTACAAGTGCATCGTAAGATAAAGTAGTGCCACCAGCTAGTTTTATTTCTTTTTTGTCTACTGAGAATGACTCAACTGTTGCAATTTTAAGATCGATGTCTTTGCCTTTGAAAAGTTTTGTAAGTGGCATTGCAATAGCTTGTTCAGAAACGTTACCTGCTGCTAGGCGGTGTAGTTCTGTAATGATTTGGTGTGTTGGGTATTGGTTGATTACTGTAACTTGTGCTTCTGATTTGCTGTAATATTTACGTACATTTAAAGCGGCAAGAAGTCCGCCATAACCAGCGCCTAAGATGACAATTTGTTTTGACATAGTATGATATCTCCCGTCTTTACTAATTGTTGTTATAAGATAAATTATTTATTATTGCGTTCTGCACTAATTTGAAGATAAGCATTGATAAAACGGAACATTTTTTGTGCTTGTGGATCTTTTAGTAATTTTAACAGACCGAAAAGACCGATAACTTCAGAGCTTTCTTCAGCACGATCTTTTGCTTCGATAGCAGTTGCTGCCATGCTTTTCACTGTATCTTTTACAGGCTCTACAATCTCTTGGATTGCGCCAACAGTGTCGCTTTTTAATACTTCGTCAGTAGCAACAGTTTGAGCGAAGTCATAAGACTTAGTTAAAATGTTAACAAGCTCAGTTAATTTTGGAAGCTGTTCTACTAGTGTAGTTAATGACTCTTGTACTTCAGGTTTTAACAATTGATCAAGTACATCAAGTTGTCCTTGGCTAGCAGAAATTTGTAAAGATTCTTGTTCAGGCTTTGTTTGAGTGATAGTTTCTGGCATCTCCAATTCTCCTTTACGATAGCAATACTCTTATTTTTTTAGGAATAAAACATTCCCAAGTAACAGGTAAGCGTTAGCAAAAATTTGCAAAACTTTATACAAAGCTTCACAAAACGCAATAAAATGCCTTTAAATTTATGATTGCAAGTAGTAGACAATCATAAATTCAAAACCATAATTTCTTACCTATTATTTATGGACTGTCCGATACATGGCTTGTCCGTATAATGGAAACTTCCTTTATCGGAAAGTGTATATAATATATATCTTATATTATATACTATATACACCCAGGTTAACATAAAAATGATCCCTAATTATTTGACTTTGAGTCCATAACTTAGTATTAGCAAGGGAAAAAAGCATATATTTTATTTTACTGTTACCTAAAATATACTTAATTATAGAGAAAAAAAGGAAAAAACGAACAAATGAATGTTCATTTTTTCCTTTTTTCTGATTAAGATTGATCTGTTTGCGGGATAAGCATGGACGAATTCCCGTTCTTTTCAAGATGGCACTCCCCCCAAGTGCAAAGGGAATCAAGAATCGCTTCTAAGGACCGACCGTAGTCGGTAAGAGAGTATTCAACTTTTGGTGGTACTTGATTATATACCTTTCTTTGAATAACCCCATCTTCTTCTAATTCACGTAATTGCTGTGTGAGCATCTTTTGCGTAATGCCAGGCATTAAACGCTTTAATTCACTTGTTCGTTTTGTTCCTTTTGTTAAGTGACAAAGGATGACGACTTTCCATTTTCCCCCGATTACTTCTAAGGTTGCTTCTACAGGAATATTATATGTCTTCATATATTACAACCACCTTTAATGAACTTTTATATAATCATAAATTACTTTTTAGTGCCTATAGCACTTTAAAGTACGTACTGTTTTTCATGTTGAACATGTTTCATAATAGCATACGTAAGAGGTAAATGAGTAGTACGGTACCAAAAAGTAACTATGTTACCTTTTGGTACCTATCGCACTTTAAAGTGCGTTCTTTCGAAAAAGAATGAAACCATTCATAATAGCAGTTGTGAGCAGTAAAACTGTGTTTATTAGAAGATAAAAGGGCCTTTTTATCATACTATTATGATTGGATTTCTCATATTAAGGAGGAGTTCGATTGAGTTCATATACAGTACCGTCTTCAGATGTTCAAACAAATAGAAGAAGTGTGTTTGCTTTATTAGCATTAGCGATTAGTGCGTTTGGAATTGGTACAACTGAATTTATTAGCGTCGGTTTATTGCCATCTATTTCGAACGATTTACATGTTTCAGTTACAACAGCAGGTTTAACCGTGTCTTTATATGCACTAGGAGTAGCATTTGGCGCTCCTATATTAACGTCGTTGACAGCTAGTATGTCACGGAAAACGTTATTAATGTGGATTATGATTGTTTTCATTATTGGTAATGGTATTGCAGGAGTGGCAACAGGCTTTGGTGTACTGCTTGTTGCGAGAGTTGTATCTGCATTTGCGCATGGGGTATTTATGTCGATAGGTTCAACAATCGCTGCAGCTCTTGTACCAGAAGATAAACGTGCTAGTGCAATTGCTTTTATGTTCACAGGCTTAACAGTCGCAACTATCACAGGTGTACCAATTGGAACATTTATTGGTCAACAATTTGGCTGGAGAGCTTCGTTCATGGTTATCGTAGCAATTGGAATTGTTGCCCTTATCGCAAACAGTTTATTAATTCCATCTAGTTTAAAAAAAGGTACGTCTGTATCATTTCGCGATCAATTTAAATTAATAACAAACGGAAGACTATTACTTGTTTTCGTAATTACCGCATTAGGGTACGGCGGGACATTTGTAACATTTACGTACTTGTCTCCATTATTACAAGAGGTGACAGGGTTTAAAGCAAGTACAGTTACAATCATTTTGTTAGTGTATGGGATTGCAATTGCGATTGGAAATATGATTGGTGGAAAACTATCGAACCATAATCCAATTCGTGCATTATTCTATATGTTTTTCATTCAAGCGATTGTGCTATTCGTACTCACATTTACGGCGCCGTTTAAGGTAGCAGGGCTCATCACGATTATTTTAATGGGATTATTCGCGTTTATGAATGTTCCGGGATTACAAGTATATGTTGTGATATTAGCTGAACGCTTTGTTCCGAGCGCTGTAGATGTTGCATCTGCAATTAACATTGCCTCCTTTAATGCAGGGATTGCTCTTGGGGCTTACCTTGGTGGCATTGTAACGAATTCATTAGGGTTAATTCATACAGCGTGGGTCGGCGCGATTATGGTAGTTGGTGCAGTCATATTAACGGCATGGAGTATGGGATTAGAAAAACGAGATCAGGTAAAAAGTTAATATTTATAAGTGAACCATATTATACAAATGAAAAGATGATAGGAGAGAAAGAGAATATGATTAAGAATTTACAAGATCGTGTAGCGTTGCATAACGGTGTGGAAATGCCTTGGTTTGGTTTAGGTGTATTTAAAGTAGAGGAAGGACCTGAACTTGTTAATGCAGTAAAAATGGCGATTAAACAAGGATATCGCAGTATTGATACAGCGGCGATTTATGCAAATGAAAAAGCGGTAGGAGAAGGAATTCGTGAAGGTATTAAAGAAGCAGGTGTCTCAAGAGAAGACTTATTCATCACTTCAAAAGTATGGAACAAAGATCAAGGATACGAAGAGACGTTAGCAGCTTATGAAGAAAGTCTACAAAAGTTAGGGCTTGAGTATTTAGATTTATATCTTGTTCATTGGCCGGTAGGAGGAAAATATAAAGATACATGGAGAGCATTAGAAAAGCTTTATAAAGAAGGACGCGTACGTGCAATTGGTGTGAGTAACTTCCAAATTCATCATTTGAAAGATGTAATGGAAGATGCAGAAGTGAAACCGATGATTAACCAAGTAGAATATCATCCACGTTTAACGCAAAAAGAATTGCGGGACTTCTGTCGTGAACAAGGTATTCAAATGGAGGCTTGGTCACCTCTTATGCAAGGGCGGTTATTAGATAACGAAACATTACAAGAAATCGCAGATAAATACGGTAAAACGACTGCGCAAATTATCTTGCGCTGGGATTTACAAAATGAAGTTGTAACGATTCCGAAATCAACAAAAGAACACCGTATTACCCAAAATGCGGATATATTTAATTTTGAATTAACAAAAGAAGATATGGAACAAATTGATGCGTTAAATCAGAATCATCGCGTTGGTCCAGATCCGGATAACTTTGATTTCTAAAATGAACAGAAGAGAGGGGCACAAAAAAATTTGTGCTCTTCTTTTTAATTGCAGAAAACTAAAAATTCAAACAAATATTTACTCTGTATATGAAATAGGATATCTTAAATTTATAATATGAAATTTTCCTAGGGAGGCACATATGAACAATCATCGTACAAATCATTTCCGCATGTTAATTGTTACTGCACTATTTGCTGCTATTATTGGTATTTTGGCCCAAGTTACAATTCCCCTGCCGCTCGTTCCGATAACAGGACAAACATTAGCGATTGGTCTTACTGCTACAATTTTAGGTTCACGTTATGGCACTTTATCTGTACTGTTATATGTTTTAATTGGTGCAACTGGAATTCCTGTTTATGCTGGGTTTAGTGGCGGTTTATCCGTTTTATTTGGTCCTACAGGCGGCTTCCTATTAGCCTTCATTCCAACTGCTTTTTTAATTGGTTTGTTAACTGAGAAGACAAAGCTTACATTTTGGAATTCGTTAATGGCAAATGTTTTAGGAATGTTTGTGACATTAACAATTGGGACTGTATTCTTAAAGTATGTGGCATCGCTAGGATGGCAAGCGGCTTTCATGGGTGGTTTTGTGCCATTCCTTATTGTAGGTGTAATAAAAGCTGCATTAGCTGCATGGGTTGGGATTAAGGTAAGAGGAGCGTTAGTACGTTCGAAATTATTATTGCAAGAAAACTAAATGATAATAGAAACACGCGTAGAATGATCTCTGCGCGTGTTTTTTTATAGCGTCTTAAGAAGGGAAAAGTAATGTATAAAAAGACTTTTTAACTAGATACTATACAGTAGTAAATTTGTTATTTTATAAGGGGTTGTGAACATGAATATTAAACAATCGTATAAGTTATTGGTTGCTTTTTTGAGTGTTTTATTTGTATTTGCGAATTTATTATTCCCACTCCAAAAAGCATCGGCAGAAGTCATGGATCATACAAAGTATCAAATGGATTGGAGCTACAGTAAATCAAAAAAGAAACCAATCCGAACAGAGCTTATTAAAACAGCAGATGGGAAAATTGCATTCTGCTTGAATGTAGATTTGAAATCACCAAGCGGTCAAGATTTACCTGAAATAGGTAAGGTGGATATTGGGGTGTACCGCGTGTTATTAAATGGATATCCACAGAAGAGTCCACAAGAATTAGGTGTCTCTGATTGGAGAGAGGCGCATTATGCGACGCAGCTCGCTGTATGGAATGCGCTGGGACAAGTGGATATTAATGATTTAGATTTTCGTAATAAAAATGTAGAAAAAGTAATGAAAGATATTGTTGCGAAAGCAAAGAGCAGTGAAGAAGTACAAGAAATTACGATGAGTGTTACGCCGTCAGAAAAGCAAGAAGCAGTATTAAAAGATGAGTTCTTCGAAACAGGTTTATATACGGTGCAAACAAATGCGAAAAGTGGAACGTACCAAGTGCAAGCAACTGGTGCGCCTGCAGGAGTTAAATTTGTGAATGAAAAAGGCGAAACAAAAACACAGTTTAATGTGGGGGAAAAGTTCCGTATTTTAATTCCAAAACAGACGCCATCTGGTGAATTTAGCTTTAAAGTATCAGGAACTTTAACAAAATTACAAGGTATCGCGCATAAGGGAACACCGAAAATTCAAGATGCGGTAGTTTTATTAGAGCGCAGTGAAGAAAAAACAAGCCCAGATTTAGCGGTAAGCTGGAAAAAAACTGAAGCACCGCAGAAACCGAATAAACCTTATAAACGATAAAAAAGCGCTGGCGTTTGCCAGCGCTTTTTTCTATTATTATTCAGCTTCTGATACAACTGTAAAGCGTTCGTTCACGTGTTTTGGATTTTCAATTTCATCAAGTGCAGCTACAGCGAAGTCTTCGTAACTTACATAGCTATCGCCTTTTTCGTTAACAAGAAGGTGGTCTTTACCAGCTTTGTAAGAACCAGTACGTTTTCCTAATGCGAATAGAGCAGAAGGACTAATGAATGTCCAAGTGATATCGTTTGTTTGTTGTAAAATTTCTAGGTTTTTTCCTTGGTTTTGAGCTGTTGCAAGATATTCTTTAGGGAAACCTGGTGTATCAAATACACGTGTTGTTTTTGCCTCATCTACAAATAAACTTCCAGCGCCTCCGACAACAAGTAACTTCGTATTAGGTGCACCTTTCATTGCCTCAATTAATACGTTCCCTGCATCTACGTGAAGATGTTCACTTCCAGCAGGAGCGCCAAACGCATTCACGATTATGTCAAATGCTTGTATGTCATTAGCAGTAAGATCGAAAACATCTTTTTCTAAAACTTTTACATTATTCTCTGTGATTTTTGCGGCGTTTCTTACGATTGCAGTAACTTCATGACCGCGATCAAGTGCTTCTTTCATAATACGACTTCCAGCTTTTCCGTTTGCTCCGATAATTCCGATTTTCATAATATATACCTCCAAATGTTTAATAGAATAAATGCCTAAAATGTATGTGCAAAAATGAATCGATGTAGTTAAGCAAGTTTGATACCACTCGTTGTAACTAGTATAGTTACAGAGTTAGTTTTTGTCAATCGCTTTGTTTATGAAAAATATTTCTTCAAGTAGTATGTGCGTTTCTAAAAATAAGAAGTCATATTTCTTAACAAGTAACACGATTGTGTTATAAAACCTAACATTTGGAAGCGATAATCTGTCGAAAAATGTTGATTTTTGAATATTTTTTAAATATAATTCAATTTATGAGAAGAAAAGGGAGGGACTAATCGTATGAATATTTTAGAACAGTTCGTTTCATCAACGAATACGATTCTTTGGTCATATATTCTTATCGCAATGTTAATAGGCTTAGGGCTTTATTTTTCTATTAAATTGAAATTCGTACAAATTACCCATCTAGGCGAAATGGTACGATTAATGAGTGATGGATTAACTGGAAAGACACGTAAAAAGGGCAGCGTATCTTCTTTCCAAGCTTTCTGTATGAGTTCAGCAGCCCGCATTGGGATCGGGAACTTGGCTGGTGTGGCACTAGCTATTTCTATGGGAGGACCCGGCGCAGTCTTTTGGATGTGGGTAATTGCAATTATCGGGGCATCTTCAAGCTTTGTAGAAAGTACACTTGCACAGATTTATAAAGTAAAAGATGGCAGCGGCTTCCGTGGTGGTCCTGCTTATTATATGGAAAAAGGTTTAAATAAACGTTGGATGGGAATTTGGTTTTCTATTCTGATTACAATTAGTTACGGTTTAATTTTCAACTCAGTACAGGCAAATACAGTTACGCTAGCATTTAAAAATGCATTCGGTTTAGAGCGTTATGTTGTAGGGATCGCATTAGCTGCATTAGTCGCAGTTATTATTTTTGGCGGCGTTAAAAGTATTGCACGTATGTCAGAAATGATTGTTCCACCAATGGCAATTATTTATATAGCAGTAGCTGTTTTCGTTGTTATTAAAAACTTCTATTTACTACCAGATGTTTTCACAGAAATCTTTAAAGGTGCATTCGGTTTAGATTCAGCTGTAGGTGGCGGTATCGGGGCTGCGATGAAGTATGGTATTCAGCGTGGATTATTTGCGAACGAAGCAGGTATGGGTAGTGCGCCGAATGCGGCTGCGACAGCAGATGTAACGCATCCAGCTAAACAAGGATTTATTCAAACAATTGGAGTTTTAGTAGATACATTTTTAGTATGTACATCAACAGCGTTTATCGTACTATGCTCTGAAGCATATAAGGCAACGAATTTAGAAGGAATTGAATTAACACAAAAGGCGCTAAGCTCACAAATTGGTCCATGGGCAAGTAGCTTCTTAGCGATTATTATTTTCCTATTTGCGTTCAGTTCACTTCTAGGAAACTATTATTATGGTGAAACAAATATCGAATTCATTAAGAAAAGTAAAACATGGTTAATGATTTACCGTGCTGCAGTAGTTGGAATGGTGTTATTCGGTTCTGTTGCGACGCTTCAAGTCGTATGGAATATGGCAGACTTATTTATGGGTCTAATGGTAATCACAAACTTAATTGCGATTACACTTCTTGGCCGATTTGCATATGCTGCGTTGACAGACTATGTAAAGCAAAAGAAACAAGGGAAAGATCCAGTCTTCCATGCAAGCTCTATTCCAGGTTTGGAAAACACAGAATGCTGGGAAGATTCTATGGTAACAAAAGAAAAAGAAGAAAAAGCTGTATAATAAGGAAAGGGCATCAGAGAGAATCTGATGCCTTTTTTTATGGTTTGTAGGAAAAACCGAACATTAATAGAGTTTTTATGTTTATTATATTTTTTTAGAAATATAAAGATGTGAGTTGAAATTTATGTTAGAATGTATAAGGTCTTTCCAGGTAAGAGGTAAGACGGGTTTTGAGGTATAGCATATATATTTTTATATGTTAGGTGAAAGTTCGGATTATTTATTTTTTATATGGTCAGACGTTCAACGTTAAATAATTTTCTAGAGCGTTGAATAAGGTTTAAATGGAGGATTTTATATATGAAATTTGTTATGTTTCTTGTAGGATTACTCGTTGTATTTATACTCGGGTTTCTTATAAGTGCGGATCGAAAGAAGATTAAGTATAAACCAATTGTGGTTATGCTTGTTATTCAGTTAGCATTATCGTACTTCCTATTAAATACACAGATTGGTTATATTTTAGTAAAAGGAATTTCTGATGGATTTGGAGCATTACTTACATATGCGGAATCTGGAATCGTTTTCGTATTTGGTGGCCTTGTTAATAAAGGGGAAATTTCCTTCTTCTTAACAGCATTATTACCAATCGTGTTCTTTGCCGTATTAATTGGGATCCTGCAACACTTTAAAATTTTACCGATATTTATTCGTTCAATTGGTACCCTGTTAAGTAAAGTAAATGGTTTAGGAAAGTTAGAATCATATAATGCAGTAGCGGCAGCAATCGTCGGGCAGGCTGAAGTATTTATTACGGTAAAAGATCAATTAAGCAAAATACCGAAGCATCGTTTATATACACTTTGTGCTTCTTCTATGTCAACAGTATCTATGTCGATTGTTGGATCATATATGAAAATGATTGATCCGAAATATGTAGTAACAGCACTTGTATTAAATTTATTTAGTGGTTTTATTATCATTCATATTATTAACCCGTATGATATTACGGAAGAAGAGGACACACTTAAGTTAGAAAATAAACAAAAGCAATCATTTTTCGAAATGCTTGGCGAATATATTATGCTTGGATTTACAATTGCGATTACAGTAGCAGCGATGTTACTTGGTTTCGTAGCGTTAATTACAGCAATTAATAGCTTGTTCGATTCTATTTTCGGCATTACATTCCAAGCAATATTAGGATACATTTTCTCACCACTTGCATTTGTAATGGGTATCCCGCAATCAGAAATGGTAACAGCGGGACAAATTATGGCAACAAAATTAGTATCAAATGAATTTGTTGCGATGCTTGACCTTGGAAAAGTAGGAGGAGAATTATCAGCTCGTACAGTTGGTATCCTTTCTGTATTCCTTGTATCATTTGCAAACTTCTCATCTATTGGAATTATTGCAGGGGCAACGAAAGGGATCGATGAAAATCAATCAAATGTTGTTTCTTCATTCGGATTAAAGCTTGTATATGGTGCAACGTTAGTAAGTATTTTATCAGCGATTATCGTTGGTGTGATGTTATAGAAATAAAAAGCAGTGAGCAGAAGCTCATTGCTTTTTTATTTCATAGACATAAATTCTAGCGAGATTTGTAAGGGAGAAATTAACATATCATTTATTGAAAAAATTATGTTGCATTTCATCTGGATAACGCTTACAATTTGTTTGTGGGTGGTATCAGTTTCATACTTTAAATCAAGTAGGTAAGAAGACCACTAATTGTAAATTATAATTTATGTAAACGCTTACTGGTTTTAGGATACATTGTAAAGTAAATAGTATTTAGGGGTTCTATTTTTTTAACATCGATGGTCAGACGTCATTCGTTGGACGACCAATAACTCATGGAAAGTGGAGGGTTCACATATGAAACTAGTGATGTTTCTAGTCGGTTTACTTGTTGTATTTGTACTAGGTTTCCTTGTAAGTTCAGATCGTAAGAAAATTAAGTATAAACCAATTGCAATTATGCTTGTTATTCAATTAGCATTGGCTTACTTCTTATTAAATACAAAGATTGGATTTGTATTAGTAAAAGGAATTTCAGATGGCTTTGGCGCCATTTTAAAATACGCAGAAGCTGGGGTTAACTTCGTATTTGGTGGTTTAGCGAATGATGGACAAGCACCGTTCTTCTTAACAGTATTACTACCAATTATTTTCTTAGCGGTATTGATTGGTATTCTGCAACATCTTAAAATTTTACCGATTATTATTCGTGCAGTCGGTTTCGTATTAAGTAAAATAAATGGTCTAGGGAAATTAGAATCATATAATGCAGTAGCAGCGGCAATCGTTGGTCAAGGTGAAGTATTTATCACAGTAAAAGATCAATTAAGTAAATTACCAAAAAATCGTTTATATACACTTTGTGCATCTTCTATGTCAACGGTATCGATGTCAATTGTCGGTTCTTATATGAAAATGATTGATCCAAAATATGTAGTAACAGCACTTGTATTAAACTTATTCAGTGGATTCATTATCGTTCATATCATTAATCCGTATGACATTAGTGAAGAAGAAGATATTTTAGAATTACAAGAAGATAAGAAGCAAACGTTCTTCGAAATGTTAGGCGAATACATTATGCTTGGATTCTCTATTGCAGTAACAGTAGCAGCAATGTTAATTGGATTCGTAGCATTAATTACAGCAATTAATGGTGTATTTGATTCTATTTTCGGCATTACGTTCCAAAGCATTTTAGGATATGTGTTCTCACCATTAGCATTTGTTATGGGTATCCCAACATCAGAGATGCTACAAGCAGGACAAATTATGGCAACCAAATTAGTAACAAACGAATTTGTTGCGATGCTTGATTTAGGAAAAGTAGCTGGCGATTTATCAGCTCGTACAGTAGGTATTTTATCAATCTTCCTTGTATCATTTGCAAACTTCTCATCTATTGGGATTATCGCAGGTGCAACAAAGAGTATCGATGGAAAACAAGCGAACGTTGTATCTTCTTTCGGATTAAAGCTTGTGTATGGTGCAACGTTAGTAAGTATATTATCAGCGGTTATCGTTGGGGTTATGCTTTAAAAATAAGGAAAGCAATGGGCGCGTGAGCTCATTGCTTTTTTTGTTTAACTTACTTTGTTTAACTTACGTTTAAAAGCAGGCCTTTTTAAATATGTGCCAAGACGCCATACGTATTCAACTGGCCCTATGCGATACCTTTTTAACCAACAGGTGCTAGCATATAATTGGATGACGTAAATTACAATTGTTAAGACAATGCCAAAGAAGTAGCCGATTTTCCCATATAAACCAAGTCCATACGCATAAAAAATGGTGGTAGCAATGATGGATTGCGCTAAATAGTTACTAACTGACATTTTTCCCATGTGAGCCATATATTCTAATAAGCGTGATGCTTTTTTGTAATGAAATAATAAAATGATAGAGCTTCCGTAAAAAATGGCCATGCTAAGCGGTGTAACACTGTCTTTTAACATAATGAGAAGAGGTTGTTTTGTTAATAGTTCTAAGATTTTTACTGTGAAAGAAAAAATACCGCTGATGAACCAGATTTTTTTGAGGGAAGGTAAATGTTTATCTATTTCAAACAGCCAGCCTTTTTTTCCAACATACATTCCTAGTAGGAATAGTGGAGTCATAAAAATCAGTGCGAAAAGTGTTATGAAAAATGTTCCGAAAAAGCCAGTGATCCCAATATACTTAAAAGGATCTTCATTAAGGCGGAAGCTTACATGTTCTATATAGCTACCAGTTTCATGAACCTGTTGTTCTTTTGCGATATAAGGTGCAAAGTCATCGGACATATTGGTGCTTGGTTCAAAGGGATAAGACATCAGCATAGTTAGTACTAGTATGATGGATGCCCAAATGATCAATGTTTTGGGCTTTCGATTTATAAACATCATTAATAAGATTCCTATAATTCCATAACCGAATAAAATATCCCCATCCCAAATAAAAGTACCATGGAGATATCCGAGGATGAGTAAAATACTAAGGCGGCGGATATAAACCGGAAAGAAACGTTTTTCTTTTTTTATGATACTGTTTTGCAGCAAAGTAATACTAATCCCAAATAGAAAAGAAAATAGGGAAATGAAATTGTGGGTGCCAAAAAATTGAATAAACCAATTGGCACCTTCATCAACTTTTCCGAATACATAAGTAGGCTGTTCACCGCTAAACATTCCAAATTGAATTAATGTCATGTTAACAAGTAAAATACCGAATAAAGCAAAACCACGAACGGCATCGATTGCTTCTACACGTTGTTTCATAGAGATGTTCTCCTTCCCGTTTGTACTCTATATTGAAAATAATACCATTTATAATAGTAGTCCTATGTAGAATGAGCGAAGATTTAAGCTGATTTTAATCCGATGTTAAGGTGAAAAGTGATTTAAAGGAGAAAAAAATCACCTTAACGAATTCATTAAGGTGATAAGGATATTACTCAGCAGGAGGAGTAAACGTACGTTTTTCCAATTCCGCATCTAACATAAATAGAGCGTTAGAGTCGCTTGTAATACGTTTTAGTTTTTGGATGATGCTGTCGAAAGAAGCTTCTTCTTCAACCTGTTCGTCAACGAACCATTTTAAGAATGTAATTGTCGCGTGCTCACGCTCATCCCAAGCGATATCGGATAAGTTGTAAATACGCTTTGTTACTTCACGCTCATGCTCAAGTGCGATCTCAAATGCGCTTAAAACAGATTCATATTCATTGTTAGGGTTTTCGAATCCAGTAATAATGGCGCGCTCTCCGCGGTCATTAATGTAATTGTAAAGTTTCATTGCGTGGAAACGCTCTTCTTCTGCTTGTACAAGGAAAAAGTTTGCAAATCCATCATAGCTTTCTGCTGTGCAGTAAGCAGCCATTGCCATGTAAACATGGGCAGAGTAAAATTCAAAATTCATTTGGTCGTTAAGCGCATCGTGTAATTTAGTAGATAACATAAATTCTCTCCTTTGTATGTTGTCGGAACCATTATATCATAATTGATAAATATTCTCATTTGTTTTCGAAACGATTAGAAAGCTTCTCGACATGTGCCTCCATAATATCTTGTAAGTCTAAATCATATTTTTGAGAAAGGATAATGAGGTTTGCAAGTACATCTCCAAGTTCTTCTTTTAATTCAATTTTCAATTCTTCCACTTGTTTTACTTGTTCATCTGGGCGATCGCGTCCAATTTCAATGGCGCGTACAACTCGTGAAACTTCTCCTACTTCTTCTGTTAAGAAATTCAAGCGAATAAAAGAGTTATATTGTGACCAGCTTCGTTTTTCGTAAAATTCCTCAACCCATCTCTGAAATTCGGCAATATTCAATTCTTTTCCATCCCCTCAATATGTTGTACAATGTTCATTGTATCATAACAATATATAGTTTTGGGGTGTAGGTATGAGAAAGATTTGTGTGTTTGCAGGTTCTAATTTAGGAGAAAGACCTGAATTTAAAGAGCAAGCAATTAAGCTTGGAGAAGTGCTTGTCCAAAATAATTGTGAACTAGTATACGGCGGTTCATGTGTTGGTTTAATGGGGGAAGTAGCCAATGAAGTGTTGCGCTTAGGCGGACGTGTCACTGGTGTTATGCCTCGTGGTTTATTTCGCGGAGAGATTGTTCATAAAGGATTAACAGAACTAATTGAAGTAGAAACAATGCATGAGCGCAAAGCAAAAATGGGAGAGCTTGCGGATGCATTTATTGCGTTACCAGGTGGCTACGGAACATTTGAAGAGTTATTTGAGGTTGTATGTTGGTCACAAATTGGAATTCATGACAAGCCAGTTGGATTATTAAATATTAAAGATTTTTATAGTCCAATTTTGCAAATGATCGATCGTACGGCAGAAGAAGGATTTATGAATCCATCGAATAAAGAGTTAATTGTTTCGGCGGATAATGCAGAAGAATTATTGCTCCACATGAAAAACTATAAGAGACCTGTTATGGGGAATAAGTGGAAGCAGTTATCATAATAAGATGAATAAAAAGAGGCATTCCGTTCATTTCGGAATGCCTTTAGATTTGCCTTTCATAGACTTCTTATATAAATGCCAGCCACCCCAACCACCAAGTATCGCGATACAGATAAGGAAAGGATAGCTTCATACATCTACGTTTATGCCCAAAATATTGGCTATCATGAAAGTAATTCCAACAGCTAATGAAGCGAAAAATACTCGAATCAAATAGTCTTTCAACTGAACCACTCCCGTCATTTGATAGTGATAGTACCTAAATGATGAATTTGGAAAAGTATTGTCTAGACGTAACTATTAGAAGGCTATTTTCTATATTTTAACATAAAAACGGTTGAGATATATCGATATAATAATAAATCCCCTCAAGTGAATTGAGGGGATTTATTGACCGAGCCGTTTGCGCTTTTAATAGTATCCAGCTCCAGCGGCTAGAACAGTCGGTCGTTTCACTCCTTTATCTGAGGCAAAAAGCGCCTCTGAATCAGGAGTTCCAACGCCCTCCTGTTCTAAGCGAGCTGCTTGCGCTTTTAATATGATTATTGATTCAAGAACGCACGTAGCATCCAAGCGTGTTTTTCTAGTTCTGTGTAGATGCCAAGTAGTAAGTCAGATGTCGTTTCGTCGTCAGCACCCTGCGCGATTTCCATACCTTTTTTCAGTTCGCCTAGCATCATTTGGTAGTCTTTCATAATTGCTTCGACCATCCCTTCTGCAGTCTCTCCGTAAGCCGCTTCTTGAACAGAAGATCGTTCTAAGTATTCTTTCATTGTCGCTACTGGTTTGCCACCAATTGCTAAAATGCGTTCTGCAATTTCATCGATGTGTCCAGCTGCTTCTGTGTAAAATTGTTCGAATTTCTCATGTAGTGTAAAGAATTGAGGTCCTTTTACATACCAATGGAAATTGTGTAGTTTTGTAAATAATACGTTCCAGTCTGCTACCTGTTTGTTTAATACTTCGATTACTTGTGTGTTCATATGATCAATCTCCTTTTGAGTTATTATATCTTTTATTAATTTATAATTATTATAATCTAGTAATTGATATAAATCAACCATTTACAAAGATTATTTTTGAACTATATAAATACAAATTGAAAAACGAGATAAAACCCTTCTTTTTAGGTGGGAGAGAGCATCTAACCATGCATAGAAGCGGTCAGATCCTTTTCCTGCCCCATACCAAGTAAAAACAAAGAGAGAAAACAAGTAGGGGTCACCTTTTGTTCTTCAAAGCAGCGACTTATATGTTGAAAAATCAAAATGGATTTATATAGATGTAATGTTGTATTGCAATATGTGTTTATTTTTCCTATATGGTGGCATACATATAGAAAAAGGGAATATAGAAAGGAGAATGGAGGGCAATGGAACTCCAGTTTCAAAACGTATATCAGCAAGCTGGAAATTGGTATGTGCTGGACTCAGAGTTTCCGTGGGATATTCAGCGGGTGAAAAATGATATATTTTCACTTATTGAGAAACGCGAAATTCCAGTTATTTTTTGCGATACGTGTGATACAAATAATGTGCTTGCAAACTTAGGAGAAGAGGAAGAAGAATTTTTATTTCCTTTAAGCGGTTTTTATCATAAAGAAAGACAAATGATTTTTGTTTGTATGTGGGAACAGTATGAGCAAGTGCTCAAAACATTACTACATGAATTCAGGCATTCAATGCAACATGAGAAAAATGTATTATACATTGGAAAAGAAGCGTATGAAGCACGTGGGATTGAAAAGGATGCCCGAGCATTTGCAGAACGTAAAATGAAGGAATATATAAGAAGAAACTTAAACTAAGGCATAGTGAGAGAAATTCACTATGCTTTTGTTTATCGCTTACTAAAATAAAGTAATTGACATTTTTAAAGTTTAGTTCTAAACTAAAGACATCAAGTAAGCGAGGTGATGGAATGAAAGCAGAAGAAAGATTAGGATTATTGTTATGGTTTCGTTTATCACGCTTTTATAACAGAAGCATTCGTGAGACAAATCAACATTTGAAAGAATGGAGTTTATCTGCTGCCCAGTTTGATGTTCTAGCCCAAATTGGTGGGCACGATCGATTAACACAGCAAGAACTCGGGCGAAAGCTATTTGTTACAAAAGGGAACATCACGCAGCTTTTAAATAAAATGGAGCAGCTTGATTGGATTAAGCGAGAACAGGAAGGTACTACGAAATACCTTTCGTTAACTGAAAAGGGCAGAGTTTTGTATGAAGATGTTGTTCCACCGCAAGAGACGTTTCAAGCAGAACAATTTGATAAGTTAAATCGTAATGAACAAAAACAACTACTAGAATTACTTCGAAAGTTACAATAAAAAATTTTAAATAAATATCTCGAATTCGAGATAATATGAGGTGAAGGATATGTTTAAAAAAGTTGAGCATAAAAATATGGGAAGAGCAAATCACGGTTGGTTAAATACACATTTTCATTTTTCATTCGCAGATTATTATAATCCAGATAATATGAGATTTGGGGCGCTTCGCGTTATTAATGATGATTTAGTAGCAGCGCAAACAGGATTTGATATGCATCCGCACCGTGATATGGAGATTATTTCTTACGTTGTAGATGGTGCATTAACACATCAAGATAGCATGGGGAACCGCGGTACAATTGAGCGTGGACATGTACAATATATGAGCGCTGGTACAGGTGTTTTTCATAGTGAACATAATTTAGGGAATGAGACATTACGCCTATTACAAATTTGGATTTTACCAGACCGCGCAGGGCACACACCAAACTACGGCGAGTTCAAGTTTGATTGGAATAAACGTGAAAACAATTGGTTCCATATGGTATCTCCAATTGATGGTGGTGCACCAATTGAAATTCATCAAGACGCAAATTTATATTCACTATCTTTAGAAGCAGGAAAAGAAATCACTTTCCCTGTTAGCGAAGATCGTCAAGTTTATCTTGTGCAAATTGAAGGAAGTGGTGTTGTAAATGGTGAGACACTTGTAATGCGCGATGCAGCAGAAGTAGTTGAAGAAGATATTCGTATTCAAGCAACAGAACAATCGCATTATTTAGCGATTGAGATGAAAAAGAAATAAGAGACACTATGAATAAAAAGAAATAGCGCAGTGAAAATAATGCGCTATTTCTTTTTGTGCTTTTCTTAATTCCTCATACGAAACATCTTGAATACTTTTAAGATTAGAATGAAAAATAGATTTGTTAATGCTGTAACTATAAAGAAAATGGCGAGAACAAATTCATTTAACCCGTTAGTGAATAAAAACTGAGCATAGCAGAGAACGCCTAATATTGCTGAAACGATAATAGGTAGAAAATATACGATTGCTTTTTGCTGTAGTTTTATAAAAAGGAGGAAAGTCGCTACTAATGTTATCGGACAGAAGGAATACATAATAATTTGCGGTAACATTATATCACCACCTTTCAAAGATAAAGTATGATTCTAGTTAAGAAGGATATGCAATTTTATCTTTATTTTTTATATGTAGGTATTTTTAAGTGTAATATAATGGGAATGTTTTGCGAATTTAAAATAGGGATTTTTGGATGGAATTGTAAAAAAGTTTCTCAATATTTTTTGGTAGGAGATATTTTCCTTTTCTCGAAATGTAATAAGAGTGTCAAAAATTTTTGGGGAATGGGGAGTGTTAGATTGAAAAAGCAAGTCGTTTCATCAGCATTAGCTTTATCCGTTATCGTTGGGGGTTTTGGGGCATTCGGAGCAACAAAAACACAAGCGGCAGAGCAACAAATTCAGTATCACCAAGAATTTAAAACACCGGCTTACATAGGTGAGGAATGGAAAGCACCGCAAGGATTAGATAAAAAGGAAACAGTATTTCAGTATTTAGAGAGCAAGAAAGATATGTTTAAATTAGCAGGAAATATTGACAAACATTTTAATATTGTAGGGGAAGAAAAGGACGCTGACTCGGGTACAACACATGTGAAGTTAGTTGAGAAACATAATAATGTTCCTGTATATGGATCAGATCAAACAGTTACGCTTGATAAAGACAATAACGTAAAGGCGTTCTTCGGGCAAGTTATCCCGAATTTAGAAGATAAAAATATTCCAGCTGCAGCTAGCATTACTGATGAGAAGGCGGTAGAAGTTGCAAAGGCTGATATTGAGAAAGAAATTGGCAAAGTAGATAAATATGATGGTGTGAAAAAAGATTTATATGTGTATGAAAAAGATGGACAATACTATCTTGCATACCTTGTTAAAGCGTCTATTTCAAAACCAGCACCAGGATACTGGCATTACTTTGTTGATGCAACAAATGGAAATGTGATTGAGAAATATAATGCAATCGACCATATTACTGGTTTTGGCTATGGCGTTCTAGGAAACAAGCAATCATTTGAAATTGCTCAAGATGAAAAAACAGGAGCATTTAACTTGTTTGATGGAAAACGTGGAAATGGTGTTCATACGTTTGATGCACAAAACATGGATGAGAACTGGTTTAATCTCTTCTCACAATGGCTTGGATATACAGGTGAAGAAGTAGAAAGTAAATCAAAATTCTTTGAAGATAAAGCGGCTGTTGACGCACATGTAAATGCAGGAAAAGTATACGATTATTATAAAAAGACATTTAACCGTAATTCTTTCGATAATAA
Source organism: Bacillus sp. 95MFCvi2.1 (assembly GCF_000374965.1). NCBI lineage: Bacteria > Bacillati > Bacillota > Bacilli > Caryophanales > Bacillaceae > Bacillus > Bacillus sp. 95MFCvi2.1. Next base: position 37,444 of record NZ_KB895709.1, read on the forward strand.
AGGTGCGAGGCTGATTTCTACTGTTCACGTAGGTGAAGGGTGGAATAACGCAGCTTGGAACGGTGTACAAATGATGTATGGAGATGGGGATGGAAAAACATTCATTCCATTATCTGCAGGTTTAGACGTTATTGGACATGAGCTAACACATGCTGTAACAGAGCATACGGCGAATCTTGTTTACAAAGATGAGCCAGGAGCATTAAATGAATCATTATCTGATATTATGGGTGTAATGGTTGAGAAGAAAAGCTGGGATTTAGGTGCTGATATTTATACACCTGGTGTTGAAGGGGATGCGCTTCGTTCTCTGAAAGATCCAGCATCTATTCCGAACCCATTAAAACCTGGTGAAGGTTACCCAGATCATTACAGCAAACGCTACACTGGAAAAGCTGATAATGGCGGCGTGCATATTAACAGTAGTATTAATAACAAAGCCGCATATTTAGTATCTGAAGGTGGCACGCATTATGGTGTGAAAGTAAATGGCGTAGGCCGTGAAGCAACAGAAAAAATTTACTACCGCGCTCTTACAAAATATTTAACTGCAAACTCTAACTTTAAAATGATGCGCCAAGCTGCACTTCAATCTGCGACAGACTTATATGGTCAAAACTCTAAAGAAGTACAAGCTGTAACGAAAGCTTATGACGCAGTTGGTGTGAAATAAGATGAAAAAAGACCTGACATCGATAATGTCAGGTCTTTCTTTGTTATTTAATCGCGAATACCGAGAGCGATTTTTGCCATACGTGACATACGCTCTTTTGACCAAGGTGGATTCCAAACCACATTGACCTCTATTTCATTTACTTCCGGTACATTTGTCGATAATACTTTTTTGACATCTGATACGATCTGCCCAGCCATTGGACAACCGATCGAAGTCATCGTCATTGTTACAACAGCATTATTATTTTCATCTGCTGTTACGTCATATACTAATCCAAGATTGATAATATCAACGCCTAATTCAGGATCGATAACAGCCTCTAAATTGGCATATAATTTCTCTTCGAATTCTTGCGACATGCACAACACCCCTAATATTAATGATATCCATTCTCATTATAAAGGAAATAAGATAAAGATGCAGTGAAATAGCTCACAGTGTTTTTTTAGAATCTTTCCTATACTGATTATAAGTATGTAGGAAGGAGCAAGATTGAAAATGAACTATGATGAAAATCCTTTTATCGTGATATGGGAAGTTACACGAGCTTGTGAATTAAAATGTCTGCATTGCCGGGCTGAAGCGCAGTATAGGAGAGATCCGAGAGAATTAACTTTTCTTGAGGGGAAGAGATTAATTGATGAAATATATGAAATGAATCAGCCGATGCTAGTTTTTTCAGGCGGGGACCCGCTTATGAGAGAAGATATTTATGAGCTAGCAAATTATGCAGTGCAAAAAGGACTACGCGTTTCGATGACGCCTAGTGCGACTCCAAATGTGACGAAAGAGGCAATACAAAAAGCAAAAGGGGTTGGACTTGCACGCTGGGCCTTTAGTATCGATGGTGCTACAGCTGAGACACATGATCGTTTTCGCGGCGTGGCGGGGTCTTTTCAGCTTACGATGGATGCGATTCAATACTTAAATGAGTTACAGATTCCTGTCCAAATCAATACAACTATTTCTAAGTACAATGTTCATGAAGTAGAGGAGATGGCGGCGCTTGTTGAAAAGTTAGGTGGTGTACTATGGAGCGTGTTTTTCCTTGTTCCAACTGGAAGGGGAAGTGTAGAGGATATGATTTCACCAGTAGAACATGAACTTGTATTTCGTAAATTATATGAAATAGGAAAAAGGGCTTCATTTGATATAAAGACGACAGCTGCTCAGCATTATCGCCGCGTTGTGATGCAGCAAAAGAATAAGGAAGGTAAAAGCAAGCAAAGAATGTGTTATGAAGATGCGCTGCAAAATGGGTTAACTGGAAAAATTGATGGTTTAGGACGAGCGCCAAAAGGAGTCAATGACGGTAACGGCTTTGTTTTCATTTCGCATATTGGTGATGTATATCCAAGCGGGCTACTACCGATTCAAGCTGGGAATGTGAGAGAAAAGCGTTTACGAGATATTTATCGTGATTCTCCAATTTTTCAAGCATTACGTAATCCAGATAGCTATAAAGGAAAATGTGGGAAGTGTGAATACCGTTATGTGTGTGGTGGTTCTCGCTCAAGAGCATATGCGATAACCGGTGATTATTTAGAGAGCGAGCCATATTGTGTATATGTACCGAAAGCTTTAAGAAGCTAGCTAATAAAAAAATGTGAGATTCCTATTGTCTTTTTAGGATACATCATGTATACTTCTGATTAGTTGATAACGATTATCAGTATCAACTGAACATTGCTCTTCGTTATGTTGGTCATACCCCTTTTGACTGCGTAAGTCAGAGACAAAATGTTGAAATACCTTGTGTCCTATTCTACAGAATTATGGTAATCTCCAACCTCAACTTATATGCGTTAAGCATGCAAAAAGGATCCTATCCGTGAAGGGATCCTTTTTTGTGTTATGTTGTAGCAATTAATGTGTAAAGTCCAGGGACTCTATTTTCAATACCTTCTGGAGAGAGGAAGGGAAGACCCAGCGCTGGTGTGGACCACGTTCCTCAATAAGTTCTTCAATTCGTAAGTTTGCTTTAGCAATCTCTGTAATAATTTCTCCTAACGTCCAGCGACGAATCTTCGTTTTTGGTAGTAGGTCTCGCTGCGTTTTATCCAGTAGACTGCTATAAGCAACGTTATCTTCAATAATCTCTTCATAAAAATAATTCCCGTTTGCCTGGAACATTTCATGATCTATCGCTACTAACTTTGTATAGAGAGGATGATAATCCCGAAGTATGAAAGTGCCACCGTCTTTTAGCAGCCCAGCGATTAATTTAAAGAGTGGCTTAAGATCTAAAAAATAGTGGAGTACACCTAGCTCCAATAAAACAACATCGAATGTTTTGGAAGGAGAAATGTCTAGTACATCAGAAACAATATATGTAATAGAGGTTCCTGCAGCATCCGCTAGCTCATTTGCATATTTGGCATTGCTTTCAGAAATATCTACAACTGTTACGTCAGCACCTAATAATGCGAATGCCACAGCTTTATTTCCTTTCGAACCAATTAAATTTATGATGCGTTTTTCCTGTATATTCTCTATGTAAGGTAAGTAATAGGATACTTCATGGGCTGGATCTTGTAATAATTTCTTTGCATATTCCTTGGGTGTACCGTGCCGATTGGTCCACGCCTCATAGGCAGCAGCGTTCCAACTTTGCTTATTAATTGTGCTTAATTGTTTTTGATTCAATGAGATCGCTCCTTTCTTTAAACATGTATATATTCGGAAGGGATTATTTATTTCCTGTTTTCCTTTGTGAAAAGTTTGATTTTTCTGTATTTTGATCGTAAAATACGTGTTATATATGAAAAGCATTGAAAAGGAAAAGTAGAATGAAACCATTCTTTCCAGAGAGCTTCGGGAGCTGAGAAGAAGCAAGAATGTTCATTTGAACAATGGCCTTTGAGCTGCGTCCTGAACTTATCAGATGATAATAGTAGGGGGCGACGAGAGTTGGTTCTCGTTATCAAAACCACAGTATAAGAGCGTAATATTGCTCCGTACTTGACGAGGTCAGTTGTGTGAATAGCTGACGAAATAAGGTGGTACCGCGACTGTTTATACAGCCCCGCCCTTATCTTTTTAGAAGATAGGGGTGGGGCTTTTTATATTTAAAAGGAGGAATAGATGATGAGTACTTTTATTGGAGGAGCTTGGCCATATGCGAATGGCTCTTTACATCTTGGGCATGTTGCGGGTTTATTACCTGGGGATATTTTGGCTCGCTATTATAGAACGAAAGGTGAAAATGTTCTTTACGTATCAGGAAGCGATTGTAATGGAACTCCGATTGCTATTCGGGCAAAACAAGAAGGGATTACTGCAAAAGAAATTGCAGACTATTATCATGAGGAATTTGAGCGATGTTTTAAGGAGCTTGGTTTTACGTATGATTGTTATACACGTACAGATGCACAGCATCATCATGAAACGGTACAGAAGATTTTCTTACGTTTGTTAGAAGAAGGATTTATTTATAAAAAGACAGTTGAGCAAGCATATTGTGAAACGTGTACACAATTTTTACCGGATCGCTATGTGGAGGGGGTTTGTCCACATTGCCATGAACCAGCACGTGGGGATCAATGTGATGCATGCTCAGCTATTTTAGATCCACTCGATTTATTAGAAAAGAAATGTAAGCTGTGTGGAAATACGCCAGCAGTTAAGGAAACGGAGCATTTCTATTTTGCCTTGCATAAATTTCAGCCGCAGATTAAAGATGCCGTAGCAGTTGCAAAACGAGAAGGAGCATGGCGTGATAATGCAATTCAATTAACAGAGCGTTACTTAGAAGAAGGATTACAGGACCGGGCTGTATCACGTGATTTACCAATTGGAGTGCCAATTCCAGTTAAGGGATATGAGGATAAGAAAATTTATGTGTGGATTGAAGCTGTTGCTGGTTATTATTCAGCGAGTAAACGATGGGCTGAAGAAACAAGGCAAGATGATGGGGAGTTGTGGAGTAGCAGCGCGAGGACATACTATGTTCATGGGAAGGATAATATCCCGTTCCATTCTATTATTTGGCCAGCTGTATTACTTGGGATAGGAGAAAAGGCAATTCCGCGTCATATCGTTTCCAATGAATATTTAACTGTTGAGAAACGAAAGTTATCGACAAGCAAAAACTGGGCAGTATGGGTACCGGATATATTAGAGCGGTATGATCCAGATTCGATTCGTTATTTCTTAACGATTAATGCACCAGAAAATCGCGATACCGATTTTTCTTGGCGCGAATTTATTTATAGCCATAACAGTGAGTTACTAGGCGCATATGGGAACTTTGTAAATCGTACATTAAAGTTTATTGAGAAATATTATGACGGTGCGGTACCAAAAGGGCATATAAATCTAGAGCTAAAAGAAAGAATAGAGGAATTATATCGTAGTGTAGGAAATGCAATTGAGCAGGCTCATTTTAAAGTAGCAGTAGAAACAATCTTTGAAACGGTACGCTTTGCGAATAAATATTTTGATGAGCAGGCGCCTTGGAAGCAAAGGGAGGAAGAGCCTGTTGCTTGTGAAGAGACGATTTACACCTGTGTATATTTTATTGTGAATTTTGCGCAGTTACTGGAACCGTTTTTACCGTTTTCAAGTGAAAGGGTGCGGAATATGCTAGCGATTACGAATCCGGGCTGGAAATGTGAAAATATATTGCCAGAGCGGATAAGTCATGTACAGCCTTTATTTGAAAGAATTGATATAAAACAAATTGAAAAAGAGGTAGAAAGGTTATATGGAGCATGAAAGTAAAAAGAGCACATGATGTGCTCTTTTTTTAGGCGCTATGCTCTATGCTCTTTTTCTTCTCCTTCCGTGCAGTCAAAATTTGTGGTGTAAAAATACCAAGCAATATGCAAACAATGCCGAGCCATTGCATCGGTGATACGACTTCATGAACAAGAGTGATAGAAGCAATGATTGCTGTTGGTAGTTCTGCAGCACCTAAAATGGTTCCCAATCCTATACCGACCTTTGGTACACCGATGGAGAAGCAAATTACCGGTACAACAACACCGAAGAATCCAAGGAAGAAAGCGTACTTCCATAATCCAGCTTGCAAGGCACCATCCATTAAAAAGGTTGGTGGAAAGAATAAACACACAATAAGTGTAGCACTTGTTGTCATAAGGAAGCTTTTTGTATAGGGTGGTACATTTGTAGCAACGCGGCCACTTGCAAAGACATAAAAGGAAAAAGAGACAGCGGCTAATAGTCCAAAGATAATACCCTTTGTAGAGAAGTTTTGACCAAGCCCTTCAAACACACCGCCTGCAAATAATGTTCCGGCAAATAAAATAATAATAGATATTACCTTTTCGCGGCTTGGTAATGTCTTGTTAGCGACTGCTTCAATGACTACTCCAATCCAGGTAAATTGAAAGAGTAGAACAACAGCGATGGAAGCAGGTAATTCTTCTACAGAAATCGCGTAGAAAATCCCGGTCATGCTCATTGTTGTTCCGACAGCTAATAAGGTCAATGCTTGTTTTTTCGAGACTTTATGACGCGAGAAGAAAAGAACGAGCAATAAAAGTCCCACCCAACCAAATACATATTGTCCACCTAGTAACTCATGTGCAGAAAACCCGTTCATAAAGCCAAGTTTGAAAATTGTAGAAAGTACGCCGTAGCTGCAGGCGCCAAATAAAACTAATAATGAAAACTTAAATTTCTCCATAAAAAATCCTCCTTCGACAAATAAAAAACGCCCGCTGTCCAATTCAGGACAGCGGGCGAACGAAACAGAGTGAAAACTCTACAAAATTCCGCCACTCACAATCGTGTGTGAGTTTGGATATAAAACATTTGATAATGACTATGACTCTAGTTTATAGCAATCTCTTTTACATTTTCAATATAAAGTAGATGTAATTCTTTTCGCAAGTTTTGTGTGTTTTTTTAGAAATCACATGTGAGAAGAGTTGCGCGTATCTTCTAAAATAAGGATAAGTGAATTTCTAAAAGTTAACTATGCGAAAATGAGAGAAAAACGCAATTTTTTTGTATATAATAAAGGAGAAATGAAAAAATTTGAAAATATATAATAGATATTAGGAGAATTTGCATGAATATGGGGTATTTTAGTATTTCCCTTACAAAAATGTAATCTAAATGTAAGCTATTGTGATAGTTATTTCGACAATTTTTTTATACAATAATAGTAACAGTTTGAACGTGATAGATGCTGTAGATAAGAGAGAAAAGGAGAGATCGACATGGAATGGATTCATGAATTATTTCAGCAATACGGTTACTATGTAGTACTTGTAGGGTTGCTGTTAGAGTATATTGCGCTTCCGTTTCCGGGAGAGCCAACACTAGCATACGCGGGTTTTTTGGCGCATCAAGGGGATTTACAATTACCACTTTTAATTATCTTATCATGTATTGGAACGAGTGTTGGGATGACAATTCAGTACTTTTTAGGTAATAAACTTGGTATGCCGTTCGTACAGAAGTATGGGAAGTATGTGTTTTTAACGCAAAGAAAAATTGATTTAACGAGAATGTGGTTTGATAAATATGGATACTTCCTTATTTTTATCGGATTCTTTATTCCAGGTGTACGCCATTTTACTGGATACTTTGCAGGCATTATTAATTTACCATTCCGTCGCTTTGCTATAACGATTTACTCTGGTGCTCTATTCTGGGTATCTTTCTTCTTAATCGGTGGCTATTGGTTAGGTGGAAACTTACATGATATATTTGGAGTACTTGGACAACACATTGGGAAAATTATCTTTGGAGTGATTGTTATTGTAGCAATTACGTTAGGAGTTCGTTTCCGCAAACAATTAAAACGCGTATTTGTACAAAGTGCAAATTAATATGGAATCCATTCTATGTCGGAAATTGGAAGAGGTAGTGCTGATAGGCACTGCCTTTTTTATTTTCCTTTTAAGTTTCATGTAACAGTTTGTTTTATAGAGTCGTTTTGACATACATTAATGTCAAAATGACAATGATAATTGACAACTATGAGGATATTATTTACAATTTTAGTTAAATAAACGAAAAAGAGGTCGAATATGAAGCTTCAAAATCGAGTGAGAGAATTTCGAGCAAAGCATCGAATGTCACAGGGTGATTTAGGGAAAGTAATTGATTCATCGCGGCAGACGATTAGCTTAATTGAGCGCGGAGATTATGCGCCTTCAATTGTTTTGTCGCTGAAGATTGCGCATGTTTTTGGAGTACCGGTGGAGGAGATATTTACATTAGTAGAGGAGGAAAAGGACGATGAGAAGTAAAAAGAAAGGGAATTTGTTTACGATTTTGAAGATTTTAATGGCTATGATGGGTGGTTTTGGTGTTGGTTTTATATTAGCGGATGCTTTTGTACCAGGACGAAGAATAGTACCTGCGCCTAGTTATTTAGTAATCATTGCGCTTATTTTATTTGCCGTAGGGATTATGTATCGAATTTGGAAAACGACACGTTTCTTAAATAAATTACGTGATGAAGAGGAAAGCATTCAAGGTAGACGGTTAGGAGCACAATTAATTTATTTACGTGCAAGTGAAATCATTATACCGTCTTGGGGAGTTTATGCATACATATCTTGCTATCGCTCTTATATAACAAATACAATGTCATTATTTGAAGTTGGAAATGTAATTGCATCTTCAGTAGGGATCATTGTCGTTATCTTATTAGGCGTTATTATGAAAAATCGATACAACGCACTGTATCCAGAACAGAGCGTAACATATTCACAATCACTTGAGATGTGGGCAAAAAATGCAGATGAAGGACAAACTCACATCGTTCATGAAGCAGGGTATCGAGCTTATCAATCTACAAATATTGTTCTTGTATGCGTATGGTTGGCTGCGATTATTTATACGCTTTGGACGGGAGAAGGTTTCTTCTTTATTGGTATGATTTCATTTGTATGGGTATTGCATATTGGGAAATACATGTATGAAATGCATAAGAAAATGATTTATTAATGTTAAAGATTACTGAGGGGAGAAACAAGGTGGATATTTTGAAAAGGCCAGCTTTTTCTATAGTTATTGCTTTTGTTTGTTCAGTTATATATGGATGGATCAGACCAGAAAAAATGCAAGGGTTTATGGAAATATGGGGAGTACTGCTTATTGGAGTACTTGTTTTTGCAATTCATGAACTTGGGCATGTTATTTTTGGTCTGCTAAATGGTTTGAAGTTTAAATTTATGGTAGCAGGCCCTATTACTATCCAAAAAGAGGGAGAGAAAATACGGATAAGAGAAAATAAATTGTGGTTGTATTTTGGAGGCGTAGCTATGTTGTTACCTCCGTCTATACATACACCAAATCTTTCAAAGAAATGGGCATGGATGACGCTAGGTGGACCGATAACAAGTTTGGTGTGCGGTTTGTTAGCTGGTTATGTATACATGGTGAGCTACTACCAATTTCTTTTATATTTTTCTGTATTACATTTAGCAATCTTTTTAGCTACAGTGATTCCAATGAAGGGAATTATGCTTAGTGATGGCAAACAATTTTTAATCTTAATTAAAGGTGATGAAACGGCGCAGCAGCATTTACATAGTATTCAAGTATCTAGCGAGTTGTGGAGCTTCAAGCGGCCAAAAGATTGGGACGAAAAGTTAGTAGAAATAAGTGAAGAAAAAATAAAGGGCGATGAAGAGGTAAGAGAAGTACTGAGTGATCTTATGCTCACGTTTTATTCGCGATGTGATAGAGAAGGAATGGAAACAGGGATCGTTTGCCTAGAACAGGTTTTACAAATACCTGTTACAAAAGAAAATAAATATTTTGTTGGTGGTTTTCATAGCTGGTATTTGTTATATAAAGTGCTATATGATATGGACGATGTTTCTTTACAAGATATGAAGCAGCACGCGAAGGCTATAACAAAATTGGACCCGCATGGGTATTACCGTACACATGCAATCTTAAAATATTTAGAGAAGGATGCGGAATCCTTTCATACATATATGAAGAAGGCAGAAAGTGAGTTAAAGAATGCTGAAAAGAGTGGAGTCGGTTATTTACAATTAGAACGAGAATGGTTCCAGCTTTTGCAAAAGAAACTCGTAATCTAGGGGATATCTTACACTGAGTAAGATATCCTCTTTCCTATATATAATTTTATATAGCTTGATATAGTGAATGGTGAGGATCAAGGCGTGTCGTATTTTGTGGAACGGTCGATATATTGCAAAAAGAGGCTGGAAGATTCATCTTCCAGCCTCTTTTGTATTAAGAGTTGCTCTCGATCCCTCGACCATTTTCTTCTTCAGGATCTTGTAATAGGTTAAACACATCTGCTAAGCAAAATGCGATAAACCAAGTCCAAAGACCGTGGAAGAAAGCTGAGCTTAATTGTAATGGTAATGTGTAATTCGTCATTGAGAAGGAAATACATCCTCCAACGATTCCGATCATTGTTAATAACATTGTTTTTTGAGCATTTTCTTCTGGATTAAAGAGGAAGAAAATGTATCCGCCTAATATTGAAGCGCTTACAAGTGATTCGATTCCATTAAAAATGATATGTTCTCCAAGCTGAATGTTTGTCCAGAAGCAAATCATGCCGCCGATAAGAGCAAACAGGACAGCTACCATGTACCGTATATGTTGATTCATATGTTCATCTCCTTATGTAATAAGATGATTTGGAAGTCAAAAAGGTAGGTATAGTAATAGAAGTAAATTTTAGTTGCACGTATCTTTTTTAGAGTAATGAAGAATAATTAAGATAATTGGTCACTTTGAACCGTTTCTTGTATGATGCGAAAATGATTCGTTATTACGTAAACTTGCACTTGAGATATACCCGACTTCTCGTTTCTTTTTGCTTATACAAGTAAGAGAAACTCCCAAGTCTATACATTCTTTTTTGTGAGTCTTATTGTATTATAACATATTTAGCTTAATAATAATAATAGAATTATCTGATTTTAAAATGAGTGTAAAAATAAAAGCGCAAGGAATTCGAATTCCTTGCGCCTTCTTATATACGTTTGAAACGTCCAACGATTTCAACGGTTTCTGTAATATTCATAAACGCATGATTGTCTACATGACGAATGATACGCTTTATTTCTCCTAATTCGTAACGGGTTACGACAGTGTAAATCATTTTTTTCTTATGGTTGGTATAGCCGCCGACAGCGTCTACCATCGTTACACCACGTATGCCGTGATGCAGTAGTGCGCTTTTAATTTCCTCGCCTTTTTCTGTAATTGTCATTATCGTTAATTTAATGTGTTTTGTATGTACAGCATCAATTACTTTGCTGACAACAAAACGACTAATTAATGTGTACAGTGTAATATCCCATCCGAAAATAAAGCCAGCGACAACAAGTAAGATTAAGTTGAAGCCAAAAATAATAGCACCAATCGAAATGTCTTTATATTTCGCTACAATCAATCCAACAACATCAAAACCACCTGTTGAAGAAGCAAATCGGAATATAATCCCTGAGGCTGCACCACAGATGACCCCACCAAATACAGAAGAAAGTAAAATATCATCTGATACTTGATGTACTGGGATAATGTTCATGGCAAGTGATGATACAGCCACGAAATACGCTGTTAAAAAGGTTGTCTTCTTTCCTAAGTAAAAGTGACTTAAAATGAGAAGAGGGATATTTAGTAAAAAGATAAGTGCACCGATATTATAATGCATTAAATAACCGATAATCATCCCAACTCCAGCGAAACCACCGCTAATCATATTATGCGGGATAAAAAACATATTCATTGAAATAGCATACAAAATGGAAGCTATAAAAATAACAATCAACTGTATTACAAATTCTAAATGAAATGTTCTAGCTGCTGGGAAGGATAAAAAGGCGGTGTCGGGAACGTAATCGGCGTCTCCTAATTGACCCATAGTATGTTTCATCTCCATATTCATTTTTGATTACAAGAAGAGAATAATGCTTTTTTCAAAAACTGGCAACCGTTTTATTATAATACGAAAATTTTATAAATTTCTAAAAAATCAAACCTATTCAGTTATATGTGTGAATATACTCAAGAAAACGAATACAATGGTTTTCTGAATCATTTTTGTGAGAAAATATGCAAAACATTTATTTGAAAATAAAAGGAAATAGAGAACGTTTGGAGAATGTGCTAAAATGAGCTTATTAAGGATGTGAAGCGATGGAATTTTTATTGCAAGATGCAATTCTATATATAACTTTTGTAACGACAGCATTCTGTTTATTAGAAGTCTATTTTCTCGCTAATGTTTCTCGCTTTGTACGCCAACAAACATCAAGCGGTAGACAAAGAGCTTTCGCATTCGTTGATATATGTGAAGAACATATAGGAAATACTCCGCTTTTTTCCATCTTCTATAAATATGGAATGGTTCGGTCGGTTCGCAGACAAGAATCGAGCGGAGAGAGTGATGAGGTAGGTCCATATTTACCAATGTTTCGCTAACTAATTACGAAACATTGGAGGAATGAACATGTTAAAATCATACCGAGCTGTGCTCGTTAGTTTATCATTATTACTTGTTTTTGTTTTATCTGGTTGTAGCAGTACGGCACCAATTGATGCACATAGTACGGGGGTTTGGGATCACTATTTTGTTTATCCAATCTCGCTTATGCTTCAATTTGTTGCTCATCATGTACCTGGCGGAAGCTTCGGTATTGCAATTATTATCATTACGCTTGTGATTCGTTCAGCAATGATTCCATTAGCTGTTTCGCAATATCGTAGTCAAATGAAAATGAAAAAAATGCAGCCACAGATTCAGAAGTTGAAAGAAAAGCATGGTAATGTAAGCAAAGATATTGAAAAGCAAAAACAATATCAAAAAGAAATGTCAGAACTAATGAAAACAGGCGGTTGGAATCCTTTGGCTGGTTGCTTGCCACTTCTAATACAAATGCCGATTTTTTCAGCATTGTATTATGCGATTAGCAGGACTGAAGAGATTCGTACATCTTCATTTTTATGGGTAAACTTAGGACATGCAGATCCGTATCATATTTTACCGATTCTTGCAGCGCTAGCAACATTTATTCAAATGAAGGTTATGCAGTCAAATGTGACACCTGGAGAGCAAGTTCAAATGCTGAAAGTGCAACAGTTCATGATGCCAGCAATGATTTTATTTATGGGATTTGCGGCGCCATCAGGACTTGTATTGTACTGGATTACAGGTAACATATTTACAATGCTACAAACAATTGTGCTTAGAAAAGTAATGGATCGTGAAGAAGGACAATTACAAAATGCATAGAAGAAAGCCGCTCAATTGAGCGGCTTTTATTGATTTGTTGAAGTTTATCTAATGGTTAAGGAAAAATTAAGAAAACCAATTTACTATGTGAATTGTATACGAAGGTGTACAAGTTTTAGAAAGTTATTTGATATGAAATGAAGGAGGAATTTTCATATGAAGAAGAAAACAATTGGGTATGTAGTAGCTGCAGGAGCTTTATCACTAGGAATTATGGGAGGGGCAGGTATCCCTGCTTTTGCTGCAGCTAGCACAGACAATTCTACACAAGCCACAGAACAAACTAAGAAAGGGACTTCGTATCAAAACTTGGATGAAGCAACGAAACAAAAAGTGCAAACGATCATGCAGGAAGCGAAAAAGCAATTAGCAGAACTAGGTGTGAAACTTCCTGAAAAAGGGAAACGAGGAGAAATGTTTGCTAACCTGGATGATCAGGCAAAAGAAAAGGTAAAAGCAATCATGGAGCAGAAAAAGTCTGGTACATTAACACATGAACAAGTAAAAGAGAAATTGGCTGAGCTAGGTGTGAAGCTTCCTGAAAAAGGGAAACGAGAAGAGATGTTTGCTAACCTGGATGATCAGGCGAAAGAAAAAGCGAAAGCGATCATGAAGAAAGAAAAAGCAGGAACATTAACTCATGAACAAGCAAAAGAGCAATTAGCAGAACTAGGTGTGAAACTTCCTGAAAAAGGGAAACGAGGAGAAATGTTCGCTAACCTTGATGAGGCGACGAAAGAAAAAGCGAAAGCGATTATAGAGCAGAAAAAAGCAGGAACATTAACTCATGAACAAGCAAAAGAGAAATTGGCAGAACTAGGTGTGAAGCTTCCTGAAAAAGGGAAACGAGAAGAAATGTTTGCAAACCTTGATGATGCGACAAAGGAAAAAGCGAAAGCTATCATGAAAAAGGCAAAAGAGCAATTAGCGGAGCTTAACGTTAAATTTCCAATCAAGGATTAATGGGAGCAAGCGAATAATTGATTAAAATACAGAAGATACGAAGACTTTTAATAGAACGGTCTTTCGGATGGTGAAATGAAAGAGACTGTGTATAGGATTTATTTGAGGCTAAACTTCTCCCACTGGAGAAGTTTGGCCTTTTTCATTATGCAAATGATTTCTATACCAGAAAGAATGTATTCGGCATTGGGCAGTAGGGCACCATACGAGGAAGATAGATGGGGATTATTATATTAGGATTAAAAAAGTGTTAAAATAATTATGAAATGAGCGTTTATGAAGCTTGTAGAAAATTTTAAGAAAAAAATTGTTCATATGATATATATATAAACACTCTTGATTTTTTTGAAAAATTCAATATAATGAACATTAACTACAAAATTCGACATCAAGAAGTGATGATGAGGACACGATCGATTTTTTACGATTCTCAGAGAGGGAAGTCTTTGGCTGTGAGCTTCCTAATACGGAAAAATAGATTACCACCTCTGAACTGCAGCAGTGAACGAACAATCAGTAATTGCTTGCCGGCAAACACCGTTATCTAGACTTGAGGAATTGGTGAAGTATGTTATTTTACTGATGAAACAAGGGTGGAACCACGAATACAACACTCGTCCCTTTTTTAGGGAGGAGTGTTTTTTTATTTTATTTTTGCATCACACTAGAATTGGAAGGAGGATACGCAGCATGCATCATGATGAGAAAAACAAAATTGGTTTAACTGTAGCACTATCTATCGTTGTGGGGACTATTATTGGGTCTGGTGTATTTATGAAGCCAGGAAGCGTATTAGATTACTCAGGGAGTTCGAATATGGCAATTCTCGCTTGGGTAGTAGGTGGCTTGTTAACGCTAGCTAGCGGTTTAACTGTAGCTGAAATTGGAGCGCAAATTCCGAAAAATGGTGGATTGTACACGTATTTAGAGGAGATTTATGGGAGCTTTTGGGGGTATTTATCCGGCTGGATGCAAACAATTGTATACGGCCCAGCTATTATTGGAACATTAGGTTTATATTTTAGCTCTTTAATGATTAACTTTTTCTATTTAGATAAAGTATGGAATTTACCAATTGCAATTGGAACAGTTGTGTTCCTTGGTGTTGTTAATAGTATGGGAACGAAGTATGGGGGGATTGTCCAAACAATTACGACATTAGGAAAGATGATTCCAATTGTATTAATTGTTGTGTTAGGTTTTTGGAAAGGGAATAGCGATATCTTTAATGTAGTTGTACCATTATCAGAAAACCAAAGTATTGGAATGGCAATTTTAGCAACGTTATTTGCTTACGATGGCTGGATTTTACTTGCTTCTATTGGCGGTGAAATGAAGAATCCAACAAAGTTATTACCAAAGGCAATGACAGTGGGGATTTTAATTGTAACAGTTGCTTACGTATTAATTAACTTAGCTCTACTGAAAGTATTACCAGCTGCGAAAATCGTGGATCTTGGTGAAAATGCGACAGCGACAGCAGCAAGTATGTTGCTTGGAGAATATGGCGGGAAAATCATTAGTATCGGTATTATCATTTCTATTTTTGGATGCTTAAACGGAAAGATTTTAACATTCCCGCGTATTCCAATGTCAATGGCGGAACGTGGACAACTTCCATTTTCTAAGTTTATTGCAAAGGCACATGAAAAATTTAAAACACCAGCAAATGCGATTACTTTTGAAATTATATTAGGGATTATTTTAATGATTATGAGTGATCCAAATAAGCTTTCCGAGATTTCCGTATTTATTATTTATATTTTCTATGTGATGACATTTATCGGCGTCTTTATTTTACGAAAACGTAATGAAGGGAAAGAACGTGCATACAGTGTACCGCTATTCCCGATCGTACCAATCGTGGCGATTTTAGGATCACTATTCGTAATTGGAAGTGCGATTATTAATGATTGGAAAAGCTGTTTCTTATCGATTGGAATGGTATTTACAGGTCTTCCGGTTTATTGGTATTTAAATAAGAAAAAAGAAACGCAGTCTTAAAGAATAGGGATAGTGAAAAGAGCGGGCATATGATATGTCTGCTCTTTTGTTTGTAAAAAATTTCCGGGTGTGTGCAGGAGAATTTACACTTGATTGCAAATGTTATTTTGGTTACTATGATTGTAGTAACCAAAAGTGAACGAGAGAAAGTGTGGGGAAAAACTTGAATTTTCGTGTATATATTTTAGCTATTGCGGCATTCGTAGTCGGGACGGTTGAATTAATTATTGGGGGTACGCTGGATTTAGTAGCAAATGATTTAGGCGTATCTATTAGTGTAGCTGGGCAATTAATTACAATATTCTCTGTTGTATTTGCTCTTTCAGGGCCAATTTTATTAGCGATGACAGGGAAAATTGAGCGTAAAACATTATATATCAGGGCATTATCTATTTTTTTAATTGGTAATATCATTTCAGCATTTAGTTTGAATTACGGGATGCTCATGTTCTCAAGGGTCATTTGTGCAGCAAGTGGGTCGTTGATTATCGCATTGTCAGTAACGTTAGCTTCTAGTGTGGTGGCACCGCATTTTCGTGCGCGTGCAATCGGAATTATTTTTATGGGGATTAGCGGGTCGCTTGTACTTGGTGTACCACTCGGTCTTGTCCTTGGGAATGCATACGGATGGCGTGCTCCATTTGTTTTAATTTCAGTATTAACGGTTATAGCAATTGCGAGTATTTCTTTATTCTTAACAAAAGTTCCACCAGTAGCTGTATTGTCGATAAGAGAACAAATTGCTACTTTGAAAGATAAAAAGATCGTTAGTGCGCAGTTAACATCATTCTTATTTTTAACAGGACATTTAACACTGTACGCATATTTAACACCCTTTTTAAAAGACGTGATGCATGTGGAAGCAAACTGGATTAGCGTATTTTACTTTATTTTCGGCATTGCAGCAGTAATCGGCGGCGGATTTGGTGGTTGGCTTGCAGATAAGTGGGGTTCGAAGAAAAGTATTATCTCCATTATTATCATCTTTGCATGTGCCATCTTTATCTTACCGATGATGACATTTTCATTTCCGCTATTTATTATCATGATGGGGCTTTGGAGTATGTTAAGCTGGGCAATTTCACCAGCGCAGCAAAATTATTTAATTGAAATTGCACCGGAATCAGCTGGTATTCAGCAAAGCTTAAACAACTCAGCGCTTCATTTAGGAATTGCACTTGGTTCAACGGTAGGCGGAGCTGTTATTGAACAATCGTCGGTTATATATAATGCATGGGTAGGCGGAGGCTTTGTGATTTTAGCACTGCTTTGCGCGGTCTTCTCGATTACGAGAGGGCAATCTACTCATGTGGCAAAGAAGGAATCTATCGTTTGATAGGTTCTTTTTTGTTTGAAGTGAATTGAAGGGTTTACCATTATGATATAGTAGGGTACAGGGTGAGGAGTGATGGTATATGGATTTGGAATCGGCGATTGGCTTTTTTGCGATGGTGTTACCAGTTTTTCTGATTGCTTTTGTACTACGATGGATTCGCTTCCTCTACCATAATTCTGAGAAACAGGTTCAGCAAAATGAGAAGATTATTGAGTTATTAACTGAAATAAAAAAGCAAAATGAAAAATAGCAAAGAGAGCTCCTTTGCTATTTTTAATATCGTAACTTTATTAAAATGCTGCGTATTTCCTCATCATTCATAAAGAGATCGTGATGTTTCTGTGTGATTTTTGCAAGTGCAACATCATGATAGAAGAACTCCGTAAAGAATTTTACGAATGGCGGAGACATTGTTTTCATCGCTTGCCACGATTCTTGCTCTACCCCAGCAAATAAAATTTCACGATCATCAACAATAAGAAGTAAGTAACGTTCTAATGCGTTAGGTTCTTCAGTTGGAATGAGAAAATGAACATTTGACAGTTCTGTTTTCACATCTCCAACTACAAGTGCTTCAATATCAATGCCTTGCTTTGCTTGTTTCTCAAGTAAGGGAAGATATTCTAAAAAGGTATCATTCCAAGCGGAAATACGGATAGATTGTTTCGCTTCTTCTACTAACTGCTTACTTTGTACTTGAATAGAAGACTGCATTTTTAAGCTCCAAACGCGGTCATCTGTAAAGGATCGTTTTGAAATATTTGTTTGAAGTTCTTTAATATTCGATTGAAATTCTGTCGTTAATTTTTGAATGGCAAGATCCAGTGGCAGGGCGGTATATAGCTTTTTCTTTTCTGAGACGGAATCCATAACCATTCCTTTATCGATGAGGCGCGCTAATACTTCATATATTTTTGCTTTTGGAACACCCGAATGTTTTACAATCGTTGTTGCATCTAGTGGTTCATCGCTTGAAACTACGACTTCATATGCCTGGCTTTCGTATTGTGAGAAACCGAATTTTTGTAACATAATGCCCTCCGAACAAGTTAGATTCTATACTAAGAATAAAGAAGTATAAGCATTTACACAAGTACTTCACTTTTTAATCAGGAAAAAGAAAAAATAGAGTCATCATACATAGACTCTATTCTTTGTTGTATGTTTAATTGTGAACCGCCTTGAACATAAGTGCGCCATTGTTTTCAGTAACAGTTAATGTACCGTTAATTGCTCGAGTTGAGAATTGCTTTGTTTGAAAATAATCTTTCGAACCGAGTTGTTCTAGAATAGTGTTCATGTCTTGCTCACTTAGAGCTGAGTCAATAGAACGAATGACAGTCTTTATTGTGGAATAAAAGGCGTCAATTTGTTCTTTAGATGTACCGGATCCAGCGATAGCAACAGCAGCGATACCGCCAGTTGCTTTATAAATGGAAACGCCTAATCCAAATTTAGTATTAAAGATTCCGTTATATGTTGCGATTTGTGCTGTTTCAGTAAAGAGTTTAATGCTGCTTACGTTAATGCCATTTGAATTTCCAACTGAGTTAATTGAATTTACCAGTTTTTGCATGACTTGAGCCGTATCTACTGAAGCTGGAGGCGGAGTTGGATTAGGAGGCGGAATTGGAGTTGGAGTTGGATTAGGTGGTGGAGTTGGAGTTGGATTAGGTGGTGGAGTCGGAGTTGGAGTCGGTGCTGGATCGGGTTTCGGCTTTGGATCAGGCTTTTCTACTGGTTTTGGATCCTTCTGCCATAAGTCACAAGCTGTTGTTCCAAATAAGAGGGGAATGGCTAATAAAGTGAGAAGTAACTTTTTCAATTGTCCACTTCCTTTCAAAAGGATAAGTTGATTATGGTGGTTCTTAAAAGGATAACACCAATATATGCACAACCAGTGGAAAAGGATTACAGAGGATAAGTATATTATGAAAAATAAATTAAAAGTATAGTTATGGTTAGTAAAGTAGGGGAGAGTTTTGTACAATAGAAATGAAACAAACATAGGAGGGAACTACCATGGCAATTGTTGATGTATCGATTATTCCAGTTGGAACAGGTAATCCAAGCGTAAGTGAATATGTAGCAGAAGTACAAAAAGTGTTAGAGAAAAACGCGGATCGCGTGAAGTACCAATTAACACCGATGAATACAGTAATTGAAGGAGATCTCCCTGTATTACTTGAAGTAATTCAACAAATGCATGAAGTGCCATATACAAAAGGTGCAAAGCGTGTAGCGACAACAATTCGTATTGATGATCGCCGAGATAAAGAAAGCACAATGGAGAAAAAATTAAATTCTGTTCGTTCGAAATTATAGGAGAAAGCAGCGATTTTTGCTGCTTTTTTGTATGGGTAAATTAGGTAAGAAAAGTGTATCCATGGTACACTTTTTTATTATTGATTGTAGTACCTAGGGAAGGAGGAAAGGGAAATGAGTGACAAATTTAATGAGCAGTTTGATGGCTTACTTGAAAAGTATACAGAATTGTTACTAGGGGAAGGCAGTGAAGAGAGAAAAGAACAAGTGCAAAAGTGGGCACTGTACTCTTACATTGCTAAAACAATGCCAGCTTTAGTCAAGCATTGGAATGAGACATATCCAGAGGCAAAAGAAGAGATGGTAAAGTTAATCTCTGATATTAAAAGGTTAAATGAGGAACATCGTAATCAGAAATAAGAATGAGAAACCATTTTGTGATTTTTTACAAAAAAGCTTGGGGATCAATAGGCCCCAAGCTTTTAATTCATATAGAGGAATTGTTTGATGGTTTCGTAGTTATCTCTAAACACCAATTATTGCATCGTATGACACTCCCTGGCGGATACTCGAAGTCACACTCACTAATAAATAAGAAGTTGAGCTTTTGGAAAATAGCGTTTGAAGCAGGATTATTGATGGCGGGAAAAGCATGAATGAATCTGTACCTTTGTTCCGTTTTAGCATGAGCGATAGCTTTTTCGACGGCCTTTGTTGCTATTCCTCTTCCTTGAAATGGTGGTAGGACGCTCCAGCCAATTTCGTATACGTTCTCTTCTTTCCAGTAGCTGTCCCAATATCCTACACTACCAATAATTTCGAGTTGCGGAAGAAGGACGATGCTAAACATACGTCCAGTTCCTAACTCACTAATCTTAAGGTACCGCTCGTGACGAGCAAGGAGTTGTTCTTCAGTCTCAGGCCCTCCTAAGTATTCTAGCATCTCAGGTACATTCATAAGACGAAGTAAAGTAAGATTAGCATTGTTCCAAGGTTCAATTCGAATTTGTTGTACATTCATTCTTTTTGGCATTTTTCACACTCCAATACGTGTTTTCCATCTGGGTAAAATTTTATATACTATGCAGGGATAGTACCTTTCAATGAAACCGGGATTCTATGTTTTTACACTTTCTATACTTATTTCAATAGAAATCCCCTCCTACCTTTTGCACTTGATTTTCTATGGGAGAGAACTAAGTACCTCAGGATTTTATATTTGTATTCATTTTTAGTTGTATTAATATCTTTGTATAACTTATAAAGAGAAGTAAGAGGTATGACGAGTATTGTCGAATTTTTATTTTAGACTAGTTGTTCACCTGCTTTTCTAGTTTTATTTTAAATGTCGAAAAATTTTTATGGATATTTAAAAGCGAGAATATGGGCTTTTGAATATTTTTATAGTATTTTATAAATTATCTAAATAATTATTTGTATCAAATAATTTTAAAGAGTGATATAATTTTGAAGAGGGGTAAAAAACAGACAAAGTACAGTCATAGGGGTGAATTACATGGAACAATTAATGCGAAATTCGTTTCTTTTCTTGTCAAAAAATAAAGCGCTAACAAAACTGGCTAAGAAGTACGGTTTACGCTTTGGTGCAGGGCGCTTTGTCGCAGGGGAGACAATTGATTTAGCTGCTGCAGCTATTAAACAATTAAATCAACAAGGGCTTTGTGTGACAATCGATTATTTAGGTGAGTTCGTTGATAATGAAGCAGAAGCAAATGAAATGGCAAGCCAATCGATTGAAGCAATCCGTGCAATTGGACGTGAAAAACTTGATTCACAGCTTTCTTTAAAAATGACTTCTATGGGGTTAGACATCTCAGATGAAATCGTAATGAATAATATGCGCCGCATTTTAGAGGCTGCAAAAGAAAACGGTGTGTTTGTTACGATTGATATGGAAGACTATACACGCTGCGGAAAAACAATTGAGATCTTTAAGCAATTAAAATCTGAATACGATAATATCGGTACTGTTATTCAAGCTTATCTATATCGTACAGAAAAAGACATCGAAGATTTAAATGCATATAGTCCTAATTTACGTCTTGTAAAAGGGGCTTATAAAGAACCAGAAGAAGTGGCGTTCCCGGACAAAAAAGATGTAGATGAAAATTATAAAAAAATTATTAAAATGCACTTATTAAATGGAAATTATACTGCTATTGCTTCACACGATGAGGCAATTATTGAATATACGAAGAAACTTGCCGAAGAATATAATATTTCACGTGATCAATTTGAATTCCAAATGTTATATGGTATTCGTACGGAACGTCAACTTGAACTTGTTAAAGAAGGCTACAAAATGCGTGTTTATGTACCATATGGAAATGACTGGTATGGTTATTTCATGCGCCGCTTAGCTGAACGTCCAGCAAACGTTGCGTTCGTTTTAAAAGGAATGGTAAAAAAATAACCAAGGAGCTAAATACTCCTTGGTTATTTTAATTGTTTAAATGCGTAATGTGCCATTTTTTTTGTGTCTGGATATAACTGAGTGCGAGTAGAAGAAAGTACAACGTTAATAACACGCTTTCCATCTTTTTCATCGACTGTTACGACAGTATATTGTCCTAAAGCGGATAAACCACTTTTACTTCCAATTGCATATGGATCATTGTAAAGTTCTTCACGACCATAGTTTGCAATTTTGGGAGCGCGCTGTGAAGTATGCAACGTTGTACGCGTTGTGTTCATATATTCTAGCACAATCGGATATTTTAATGCTTCTTTTGTAATGATTGCGATGTCATACGGGGAAACCTTATTGCCGAGTGCGTCAGCCCCGCTCGCATTTTTGAAAGTCGCATGTTTTGTTCCGAGTTCTTTCGCTCTTGCATTCATCATTTTTACAAACTTCTCTTTTGATCCTGCAATATGTTCTGCGATAGACTCAGCAATTGGATCGGCACTGATGATAAGCATCAGTTTTAATGCCTCGTCTCTTTTTAATTTTTCACCAGCACGAAGCTTAATTTTCGCACTCTGACTTTCCGTTTTTATCGCATTTTCTGTGATAGTAATTTCCTCATCTTCTTTTACATTCTCTAGTAACAGAATGGTTGTCATCATTTTGGCTACACTTGCTGGATAAGAACGTTCTTCTTCCCGTTTTCCGTACAAAACTTCCCCCGTATTTGCATCGATTGTAACACCATATTTTCCTGTGATATCAGGCTGATTACTTCTTACGTCTTTTTGCCTTTTTGTGTAAGAAAAGAAAATCATACTTGTAAATAGTGTAGCAATCATCACAATCATGATTATTGTTCGTTTCATTATGCAGTCCCTCTTTTGTCTTTCCTTATGTACAAATAAATTGGGCAGAAAAGCAGCCCAATACTCATTATGCCACGTTTTCTGCCCAAAAATATAGAGGAAGTTCAAAAAGTCCGGTAAAGATAGCTGTCGCATTTCTTCGTTACGTCGCCAGTCCGGTACTCATGTAGTTCCACCTACACTTCGTATCCTCCCGGCTTCCGCGCCCCGAACTGCTCGGCTCTCTTTATCCTCCTTTTTGAACAAGCACATATAGCGTTATTTTTCGCCCATGTTGTGCTTTTTGTATTGCTGGTTATTACCTTGGCGTCCTTTTTCGATGCCGCGATCAACTGGACCTGCATTTCCTGTTACACTCGCTGCACTAACACCTGCTTTTGAAGGGTCTTTCTTAAGTCTAGACATATATATTCCTCCATTTTTGTCAAATTCTAAAAAGGGAAAAGCGTATTTTATCAAGAAAATACACAATTATAGAGTACCCAAACAAAAGAAAAGTATTTATTTCAGAAAATTTTATCAATAAATATATTGCGAAAATTTAAACAGTATCATATATTTATTAGTAGAGGCTCACTCATTGATTGCGACGCATGTCGAAAAATTGAATGAGCATTCATTCAAGAATAGGGGGAGAAATGGATGTTCCAAATTAAAAAGGCTGCTGTTCTCGGTTCTGGCGTAATGGGCTCAGGGATTGCTGCACATTTAGCCAATATCGGTATACCAACATTATTGCTTGATATTGTACCACAGGCGCTTACGAAAGAAGAGGAAGCGAAGGGGCTTACATTAGAACATAAAAGTGTGAGAAATCGTTTTAGTAACGGGGCACTGCAAAAATTAGTAAAGCAAAAGCCAGCTCCTCTTACAGTGAAAGGTAATCTGGCATTGATTGAGGCAGGAAACTTAGAGGATGACATTGAGCGCCTTGCTGATGTAGATTGGATTATCGAAGTTGTTGTTGAAAACTTAGATGTTAAAAAGAAACTATTTGAAAAAGTAGATGCTGTTCGTAAAGCTGGCTCTATTGTGAGCTCAAATACATCAGGTATTTCCGTTGAGAAAATGGCAGAAGGGCGTTCAGATGACTTTCAAAAACATTTCCTAGGAACGCATTTCTTTAACCCACCACGATATTTAAAACTTCTAGAGATTATACCGACAAAAGAAACAGATCCACAAGTGTTAAACTTCATGAAATTATTTGGCGAAGACGTTCTTGGAAAAGGCGTTGTTATTGCGAAAGATACACCAAACTTTATTGGGAACCGCATCGGTACGTACGGTTTACTTGTAACGTTGCAAGAAATGATCAAGCGCGGCTATAGCGTTGGGGAAGTTGATTCTGTAACAGGCCCATTAATCGGTCGTCCAAAGAGTGCAACGTTCCGTACGTTAGATGTTGTTGGGTTAGATACATTTGTTCATGTTGCGAACAATGTATATGAAAACGTGCAGGAAGAAGAAAGAGATGTATTTAAAGTACCAGCTTTCATGCATGATATGCTAGATAAAAAATGGCTTGGAAGTAAAACAGGTCAAGGTTTCTTCTTAAAACAAGGAAAAGAAATTTTAGAGTTAAATCCTGAGACGATGGAATATGAAGCGCGTAAGAAATTAAAAGCCGCATCCGTAGAGTTAAGTAAACAAGAAAAAGGATTAGCGAACAAATTGAAAGCGCTTGTATATGCGAAGGATCGTGCAGGAGAGCTATTATGGAATATTATCACGCCAACTCTTTTATATTCTGCGAAGCTTCATAAAGAAATCGCAGATGATATTGTCGCAATTGATCAAGCGATGAAATGGGGATTTGGCTGGGAGCAAGGTCCATTTGAAGTTTGGGATGCAATTGGCGTAGAAAAATCCATTCAAAAGATGGAAGAGAACGGCCAAGTTGTTCCTGTGTGGGTAAAAGACATGTTAGAGAAAGGCTTTGGTTCTTTCTATAAACATGATAATGGTGAAAGCTATTACTACGATAACGGTGAATATAGGCTTATCCGACGTAATAAAAAAGCAATTTCTCTTAAGCAATTAAAAGAGAAAAATGGCGTGTTAAAGAAAAACAGCGGAGCGAGCTTAATTGATTTAGGTGATGGCATCCTTTGCTTAGAATTCCATTCGAAGAGCAATGCGATTGGTATGGATATTACGCAAATGATTAATTACGCTGTTGACGAAGTAGAAAAGAATTATAAAGGACTTGTTATCGGAAACCAATCGAAGAACTTCTGCGTTGGTGCAAACCTTGCGATGATCTTAATGGAAGCACAAGATGACAACTACTTTGAAATTGAGTGGGTTGTGAAAAACTTCCAAGACGCAATGATGAAAATTAAGTACAGCTCTAAGCCAGTCGTTGCAGCGCCATATGGTATGACGCTTGGTGGCGGTACAGAAGTTTGCTTACCAGCAGCTAGCATTCAAGCTTCTAGCGAAACGTACATGGGATTAGTAGAAGTCGGCGTTGGTTTAATCCCTGGCGGTGGCGGTAACAAAGAACTATATATTAAACATTTAAACAAAATGGCAAACGGTGTGGAGTTTGACCTGCAAAAGGTTGCGAATAAAGTGTTCGAATCAGTTGCGATGGCAAAAGTATCTACATCAGCGCAAGAGGCTGTTTCTCGCAACTTCTTAGGCGATAAAGATGGTATTAGTGTGAATGGTGATCACTTACTATATGATGCAAAACAAAAAGCACTGGCTTTATATGAAGCGGGTTACAAAGCACCGATTCGTAAAAAGATACCGGTTGTTGGTGAGACAGGATATGCAACGCTTTTACTTGGAGCTGAAGCAATGCATTTATCTGGTTATATTTCCGAGTATGATTTACACATTGCGAAAAAGCTCGCATATGTCATTGCCGGCGGAAAAGTACCATACGGAACAGAAGTTGATGAGCAGTATTTATTAGATGTGGAACGTGAAGCATTTATCAGTTTAGTAAGTGAGATGAAATCACAAGCAAGAATGCAGCACATGCTTGTAAAAGGAAAGCCATTACGTAACTAATAACGAGGGGAGATATCGTTCATGAGAGAAGCTGTCATTGTTGCGGGAGCAAGAACACCAATTGGTAAGGCAAAGAGAGGTTCATTAAAAACAGTTCGACCTGATGATTTAGGGGCATTAGTAGTAAAAGAAACGTTAAAACGTGCGAATAATTATGAAGGGCCAATTGATGATTTAATTTTCGGTTGTGCGATGCCAGAAGCAGAGCAAGGCTTAAATATGGCTCGTAATATCGGCGGATTAGCAGGGCTTTCTTATGATGTTCCAGCTATTACAATTAACCGTTACTGTTCTTCAGGACTGCAAAGTATTGCTTACGGTGCAGAGCGCATTATGTTAGGACATTCAGAAGCAGTATTATCTGGCGGAGCAGAGTCTATGAGCTTAGTTCCAATGATGGGGCATGTTGTTCGCCCAAATAGCCGACTTGTAGAAGCGGCTCCAGAATATTATATGGGCATGGGACACACAGCGGAGCAAGTTGCTGTAAAATATGGAATTTCCCGTGAAGAGCAAGATGCATTCGCAGTAAGAAGTCATCAGCGTGCAGCGAAAGCGTTAGCTGATGGGAAGTTTGCTGACGAAACAGTAGCTGTGGATGTAATGCTACGCACTATTGCAGCGAATAACAAAATTCAAGAAGAAAAAATTATCTTCTCACAAGATGAAGGCGTAAGAGCGGACACAACATTAGATATCTTAGGAAAATTGCGTCCAGCATTTAACGTTCGCGGTTCTGTCACTGCTGGTAATTCTTCGCAAATGAGTGATGGAGCAGCGTCAGTACTTCTGATGGATCGTGAAAAAGCAGTGAGCGATGGCATGAAGCCACTTGCGAAATTCCGTTCCTTTGCAGTAGCTGGTGTACCACCAGAAGTAATGGGAATTGGACCAATCGCAGCGATTCCGAAAGCGTTAAAATTAGCAGGATTAGAGCTATCTGATATCGGCTTATTTGAACTAAATGAAGCATTTGCTTCTCAATCGATCCAAGTTATTCGTGAGCTTGGTCTAGATGAAGAAAAAGTCAATGTCAACGGCGGTGCAATCGCACTTGGTCATCCGCTTGGCTGTACAGGAGCAAAATTAACATTATCTCTTATTCATGAAATGAAACGCCGCAATGAGCAATTCGGTATTGTAACAATGTGTATTGGTGGCGGTATGGGAGCTGCTGGGGTGTTTGAACTACTATAAAAAAGTGCAGGCGGCTCGCTCAGAACAAGAGGACGTTGGAGGCCCTGGCGAAGAGTGGAAACGACTAAAGGGTATAAAAAATAAAGGAAGAGCCAGCTTCTCTCAAAGTGAGAGAAGTGGCTTATGAAAATATGAAGGAGGAAATTTTCATGGAAAAAACAGTGGGAAATGCAGTTAAAGGCGGTAGCTTTTTAGTTGATGAGATTACGATTGATCAAGTATTTACACCGGAAGATTATAGCGATGAGCATAAAATGATAGCGAAAACGACAGAGGACTTTATCGTAAATGAAGTTCTACCAGAGCTTGAATATTTAGAGCAACATGAGTTTGATCGCTCTGTTCGTTTATTAAAAGAGGCTGGCGAGCTTGGATTATTAGGCGCTGACGTACCAGAAGAATATGGCGGAATCGGTCTTGATAAAATCAGCTCAGCATTAATTGCAGAAAAATTTTCTCGCGCTGGCGGCTTTGCAATTACACACGGTGCCCACGTTGGTATCGGATCTTTACCAATCGTTTTATTCGGTAATGAAGAGCAAAAGAAACAATATTTACCGCCACTTGCAACAGGTGAAAAATTAGCTGCATACGCATTAACTGAGCCAGGATCCGGATCTGATGCATTAGGTGCGAAAACAACAGCACGCTTAAATGCAGAAGGGACGCATTACGTGTTAAATGGTGAAAAACAATGGATTACAAACTCTGCTTTCGCTGATGTATTCGTTGTATACGCAAAAGTTGATGGTGAGCACTTCACAGCGTTTATCGTAGAGAAAGAATATCCAGGCGTATCTACAAGCCCTGAAGAAAAGAAAATGGGTATCAAATGTTCTTCTACTCGTACATTAATTTTAGAAGATGCATTAGTACCAAAAGAAAATGTACTTGGTGAAATTGGTAAAGGTCATATTATCGCTTTCAACATTTTAAATATTGGCCGCTACAAATTAGGTGTTGGTACAGTTGGTTCTTCAAAACGTGCGTTAGAAATTTCAGCACAATATGCAAATCAGCGTCAACAGTTCAAACAACCAATCGCTCGCTTCCCATTAATTCAAGAAAAACTTGCAAATATGGCAGCGAAAATTTATGCAGCAGAAAGCTCTGTATATCGTACAGTTGGTTTATTTGAAAGCCATATGAGCACATTAACAGAAGAGCAAGTAAAAGATGGTAAGGCTGTAGCAGCTTCTATTGCTGAATATGCAATTGAGTGCTCGTTGAATAAAGTATTCGGTTCTGAAGTATTAGACTATGTAGTAGATGAAGGCGTGCAAATTCATGGTGGTTACGGATTTATGGCAGAGTATGAGATTGAAAGAATGTACCGCGATTCTCGTATTAACCGTATTTTCGAAGGCACGAACGAAATCAACCGCTTAATCG
Source organism: Bacillus sp. 95MFCvi2.1 (assembly GCF_000374965.1). Taxonomy (NCBI): domain Bacteria; kingdom Bacillati; phylum Bacillota; class Bacilli; order Caryophanales; family Bacillaceae; genus Bacillus; species Bacillus sp. 95MFCvi2.1. The sequence goes on from NZ_KB895709.1 coordinate 65,809, forward strand.
TACCAGGTACGTTCTTACGTAAAGCGATGAAAGGTGAATTACCACTTCTTCAAAAAGCGCAAAAATTACAAGAAGAGTTAATGATGATGATGCCTGAAGAAGTAGGCGATGAGCCATTAGCACTTCAAAAATATTTAGTAAATAACGCGAAGAAAATCGGCTTAATGGTAGCTGGATTAGCTGTTCAAAAATACGGTAAAGCATTAGATAAAGAGCAAGAAGTTCTTGTTAACATTGCAGATATCGTAAGCAACTTATACGCAATGGAATCAGCTGTTCTTCGTACAGAAAAAGCAATCAAAGCAACTGGTCTTGAAAAGAATAAACAAAAAGTATTGTACACTGAAGTATTCTGCCAAGAAGCGTTCAACCAAATTGAAGCAGATGCGAAAGAAACAATTATTGCAGTTGAAAATGGTGATATGCTGCGCATGATGTTATCAGCGCTTCGCAAATTCACACGTCACACACCGCTTAACGTAATTCCGAAGAAACGTGAAATTGCTGCGAAAGTGTTAGAGGATGAGCGTTATACAGTTTAATGAGTAATTAAAAACAGTAGTCACGTTTGTGGCTACTGTTTTTTTTAGTTTTGTTAAACTAATCTTCACTAATTACTCCGTATCGCATTTTATCTCCCATCCACGAACTAACATCTCTCCACTTTACACTTTTCGCAGCAATCCAACTTACTTCATATTGTGTAACCTCGTTAGGCTTCCAGCCAATATCATCTGCCCAATAAAATAAATTGTTTTGTAATAGAAGAGATGCACCGAAAATGGTTGAATCATGATTTTCAGGAGGCGGAGTTAAATGAAATTGTGTAACACCTTCAAAGAGTAACTCTATTGCGGAGGGGTTCTCATACTGTCTTTGAAAAAGTATTCTTACGTTTGTACCAGATAATACCCTCATAGATAAATTCTCATCTACACAGCTATCTGTCCACAAATATAATTCTTTCAAACAACTATCGTGAAAGCCTCCAGATAAATGAAGGAGGTTTTCAATATTTTCTTTTGTTTTGATTGTATTCCAGCTCATATAGCACCTACTTTACAGATATTTTAGTTCGGTTTTACTTTATTTCTATTGTACTAAGTTGCTATTACTTTAACTGACGAATTTTTGTATTATAAAAATGTTAAAAATAATTTACAACATGTTAAAAATAAATTACAATAAAAATATAGAAAATAATGTAAAAAGTGGAGGTGGCTATGAATCAAAGAGGAAGTTTAGTAAATAACCTGATTGTACTTCGAGCAGAGAAGCGATGGTCACAAACGGAATTAGCAAATCGCGTGGGCGTTAGTAGGCAAACAATAGCTTCTATTGAAGCAAATCGATACAATCCATCTCTTATTTTAGCTTTTGAAATTGCTCATGTTCTTGGTAAGGAGTTTCATGAAGTCTTTCAATATACGATAGAGGGGGAAATGGAATGATAATAGCAATAGGAATGGTCGCATCAATCGCAGGGTTAATTGGGGTGTTATATTCAACACGTTTTGAAAAGAAAGAGGGAAATGATGAGAGAGGGGATCAAATTACAGGAAATGCTGCAAAAATCTCGTTATTTGTATTCTTACTTTCGTATTTAATTATTTTTCTAATCGGTAACCTATATTCATTAACGAGTGAACAGTATAAATTAGCGAATGCATGTTTATTGGCAGGAGTATTATGCTCCTATTCATTATCTATTTTAGTTTTGAGAAAAAGATATTAGATGAGAAAGAGCTGTTTTACATATTAATTTGTAAACAGCTCTTTTTGTTATGTTTGATTAGAAAGGATGAATGAGATGCGAATGATACATAAAAGTACAATTTATCAATTAGCATTTTTTCCAAATCTATTTCCAATCAATTGCTATTTCGTTGAAGAAGAAAAAGGATTAACTTTAATTGATGCAGCAATGTCGTTTAGTGCAAAGAAGATTTTAGAATCAGCTCGAACAATCGGAAAACCAATTACGAACATTGTTATAACACATGTACATGATGATCATGTAGGTGCAATTGATGCGCTGAAGCAGGTACTTCCTGATGTTCCTGTTCATATTTCAAAAAGAGATTCCCGCTTGCTTGAAGGAGACATGTCATTGCAGCAAGGGGAAGCGAACGTTCCAATAAAAGTTGGAGTATCTAAAAAAATACAGACGATCCCAGATGTGCTTCTGCAGGAGGGAAATCAAGTTGGTTCTCTTTTAGCAATTATGGCACCAGGACATACACCGGGTTCGATGGCCTTTTTGGATACAAGAAATGATGCATTGATTGCTGGAGACGCATTTCAAACAAGGGGAGGGATTGCGGTGGCTGGCCAGATTAAGTGGCTCTTTCCGTTTCCTGTGTTTGGAACGTGGCATGCAAAAACAGCATTAAAGAGCGCTCAGAAACTGCTACGATATAAACCGTCTGTATTGGCGACAGGGCACGGAAAGATGATTGAGGATCCGATGTTACGTATGCAACGAGCGATTGAAGAAGCTGAGCGAAATTTAGCGAGAAAGGTGTAAAGAAATGGGGAGATGAAGTGATGGGGGGGGGGAATTGAAAAGGTCCCTCAATAATTTAGAGGATTCTTTACTAAGAATGAACCTTTTATTTTTTAGTGAATCATCATCTTATACCCTCACTTTACATGCATACAATCCGAAAAGGAATAAATACTAAATGTTGAATGACTAAAGAAAGGAAGGTTTTTATTATGCCAAACTTAACAGAGCTTGAGCTTGAAAATTTACGTCATCTTATTGGAGGACATGCGACAGTTGCAAATAAACTAGATCAGTATGCGCAGCAGTGTACAGATCCTCAATTGAAACAAATGCTACAACAAGATGCACAAGCTGCAAGAAATACAAAACAACAATTAATGTCCTTTTTAGGCTAGGAGGGTATCGATTATGAATGAAAAAGATATGGTTAACGATTATTTATCGGAATTAAATGCTAGTTTGACTAGTTATGCGAATTACATAGCAGAGTCAAATAACGAACAGTTACATCAAACGCTGATTCACATTCGAAATCAGGATGAAATGAGACAACGTAGTGTATATAAATATGCATTACAAAAAGGACATTATAAGCCAGCTGCTCCTGCAAATCCAACGGTTGTTCAGCAGCTGAAAAGTCAATTAAGCGCACAGTAATGAATAAAACAAGCGAGTGAATATCAGATGATAATTCACTCGCTTGTTTATTTATATATATATCAATAAACAAGTATAAAATATTTTTTTAGTTGTAACAAATATGACGAAAAGTTTGTAAGGTATGTCACAAAAAGTACAAAAGATTGCTCAATGTTTCACAAAGTATCCATGGTTATTACAGTGAGAATCACTATAATAAAAAGTGTAAAGAACAAACAAAAACATTACATAATTACATAGGAGAGGTTCTTATGAATAGAAACACAAGAAAAATCGCAATTATTGGTACTGGATTAGTTGGATCAAGCTGTGCGTATTCAATTGTGAATCAAGGTATCTGTGAAGAGTTGGTATTAATTGATATAAATCATGAACGTGCAGTTGGAGAAGCGATGGATTTATCACACTGCATTAACTTTACAAATACAAGAACAAAAGTGTATGCAGGCGATTATGAGGACTGCAAAGATATGGACATTGTTATTATTACAGCGGGTCCAGCTCCAAAACCAGGACAAAGTCGTTTGGATACTTTAGGAGCAAGCGCGAAAGTTATGGAAAGTGTTGTAGCAGGTGTAATGGAAAGCGGATTTGACGGTATCTTCTTAATTGCATCGAATCCAGTTGATATTATTACTTATCAAGTTTGGAAATTATCTGGTTTACCAAGAAATCGTGTGCTTGGTACAGGTACATCATTAGACTCTTCACGCTTAAGAACAATTTTATCTGAAATGCTTGAAGTAGACCCTCGTAGCATTCATGGTTACTCATTAGGTGAGCATGGTGATTCACAAATGGTTGCTTGGTCTCACGTAACAGTTGGTGGAAAACCAATTTTGCAAATTTTAGAAGAGCAAAAAGAACGTTTCGGTGAAATCGATTTAGATGAAATTGTTGAGAAAACTGCTAAAGCTGGTTGGGAAATTTATAAACGTAAGGGTACTACTTATTATGGAATTGGTAACTCACTCGCTTATATTGCAAGTTCTATCTTTAATGATGATCACCGCGTGATTGCTGTTTCAGCAATTTTAGATGGTGAATATGGCGAATATAATATTTGTACAGGTGTACCAGCAATTATTACAAGAGATGGTGTAAAAGAAGTTGTAGAACTAAACTTAACAGAAGCTGAAGAAAACCGATTTGCACAATCAAATGATGTTTTACGTGACTATATGAAAACAACTGGTTACTAAACTAGGAGAAGGTGAAATAGATGAAGGAATATATAATGTCTCGTGTATTTAAAGGTTCTGCCGGAATTGCACAAGGTATTTTCGTATCCCTTGGAATTGGTTTACTTATCGAAAATATAGGAAGAATTGTTGATATTCCGATGTTAATTACAATTGGAGTTGTTGCGAAATCACTGATGGCACCAGCAATTGGAGCAGGGATTGCTTTCATGCTTGGGGCAAACGGACTTGTCATTTTCTCAGCGATGGTTGCCGGAGCGATTGGAGCAGGGTCGATTTCGATGACTGAAGCCGGCTTAATTATTAAAACTGGTGAACCAATTGGTGCGTTATTAACAGCAACTCTAGCGGTTTATATCGGTAAAAGATTAAGCGGAAAAACTGCTTTAGATATGATGCTCGTTCCATTTGCAGCAATATTAGGGTCTGGTATAGTTGGTATTTGGTTATCTCAAAATATTAGTCCTGTATTAAATACAGTTGGCGCATTTATTAAAGACAGCTCAGCTGGTAGTCCATTTATTGCTTCGATCGTGCTTGCGGTTGTTTGGGGGCTATTACTTATCTCTCCAGCTTCATCAGCAGCTCTAGCAATTGCACTTAGCCTAGACGGTGTTGCAGGCGGCGCAGCACTTGCAGGATGTGTCGCTCAATTTATCGGATTCGCTGTTATCTCCGCAAAAGAAAACAATTTAGGTGGTATTTTAGCACAAGCACTTTGTACTCCGAAAGTACAGTTGCCAAACATTACTAAAAATCCAATGATTCTCGTCCCAACTGTCGCTGCTAGCGCCATTGTGGGTCCTGTTTCTGCACTGATTTTCCACTTGGAAGCAGGTAAAGAAATTGCAGGTCTTGGATTAAGCTCTCTTATTGCACCAATTAACTTAATTTCCAGCCAAGGATTCGGTGTTGTACCAGCAATGGTCATCACTTATATCGTAATCCCAGTAGCTGTTTCTTATATACTTTACAGCGCGTTAAAAAAAGCCGGCCGTATTCATTCTGGCGATATGACTGTGCCGCAATCTTAAGTTACAATTGAAAATCTCCTTTATATAGATAAAAGCAGACTGAAGAAGCCACAGTCTGCTTTTTTGTTTACATTTTATAGGTTTGTCTCGCAGGAATTGTAATCGTGTCTTTTCGGTTTACTAGTAAAAGCTGCACACCGAAGTATAGTGTACTCGCAACTGCCATACCGGAAATAGCATCTAAGAAAGCATGCTGCTTTGTAAATAGCGTCGATAAAACAATGAGTGTACCAAAGAAAGTAAGGATCAAATATTCCCATCTATGCTGCTCTCTTCGCTTATAAGCAGCTAACATAATTACAAATGTTGTGAGAACGTGGATGCTAGGAAAACAGTTTACAGGTTGATCAATGCTATAAATATAGCGAACTAAGTCAGAAAATACATCTGTCCCTACTACTGTTGGACGTGGTACGGTTGTTTGCCAAAAGTAGTAAATCGAAAAGCACGTAAGCTTTCCTAGGATAACGCTGCTTAATGTTACATAATATTGTTTTCGATCTTTAAAGCAATAATAAATGAGTGCGCCGTATAAGTATGGGAACCAAATTAAATACGGAATAATAAATGCCTTCACAAATGGAATCCAATCATCAACTACTGTTGTAACATCAACAGCATGAACACCAGATTTATTCAGTACATCGTAAAGGGGACTTACGAGTACGAGTAGAAGTATATAACTTAATGGAAGAAAAGATGAAAGTTTATATTTTTTCATGACTATCTCCTAGTGTTTAGTAATGTAAGTAAATCCAGTTGATTATAATATAGAAAATCAAAATGGGCTATTGATTTTACTTACATTTTTTGCATTAACCTTACATTTTTGTCACTTGACTTTTAATGGGAGGATGAGATATGAAACGTTTGCTTATTTTGTTGGTTCTTATATTGTTATGTCTCGTGGGAGCTGGATGTGCAAAGAATAAGGATGTGCCATCTGCTTTAGAGTATAGCGGGAGAGCGCTTGTAATTGGAGTTATCGGTGAGGCGCCAAAGGATACATTTAGAAACATAAAGTTTGTGAAGGTGAATTTAGATCAGATAAAAGAGAAATCAGAGAAAGTCGACGGATTTCTCGTTATGAAAGAATATTTTCAAGAAGCATCAGAAGAAAAATATACAGAGCTATTTTTAGGGTTAAAAAAGCCAGTGTTTTTTATCGGTTTAAAGGATAAGCCATATTTGATTTTTATAGAAAAAGATTTGGATTATAACAATGCACCAACAGATAAAGCAATGATGTATACACAAGGATTTGTAAATCTAGGAAGTAGTGAAGGACAGTATTGGGGCACTGGTTTATACAATGATACGATTTCGGAGCAAAGTATTCATAATATGTATATATACGTATTTCAAACGATTGCAGATTATTTGAGCAGGCATTGAGAAGCTCCGGACTAGGGGCTTTTTATTTTTTAGTTATTTAAATAAACGTTTGTTTAAGATGTATGTTCGGTCTAAATGATACATAATGAATGAAGAGGGGAAATTTTTATATTTGTTTTTTTATATATTATTTTTCTTTAAATGGCGGAAAATAAGGAAAATTTGCAGGATAAAAGAAAATTGTCGCGAAATAAGTTAAAGTTTGGAGAAGAATCGTTTGAAATAATAAAACGTTTTCTATATGATAAAGGTAAAGGTTAGTAAAAAGTAGGTGAATTTATGGCAGTAACATTTTATTCATATCCAAAGTGTGGCACATGTCAAAAAGCAAAAAAATGGTTTGAGGCAAACGATGTAGCATATGAAATGATTCATATTGTTGAAAATCCACCATCAAAAGAAGATTTGCGTAATTTACATGCGAAAAGTGAATTGCCATTAAAAAAATTCTTTAATACAAGTGGAATGCGTTACCGTGAACTTGGCTTAAAAGATAAGTTAAAAGATGCAAGTGAGGACGAAATGTTTGAGCTATTAGCATCTGATGGCATGTTGATTAAACGTCCAATCGTAACAGATGGCACGAATGTAACACTTGGTTTTAACGAAGAGCAGTTTGAAAGTGTGTGGAAAAAGTACCAATAAGGTATTTTTACATAATTAATACATTCACTGGAGGTACAGTCATGAGCATTCCAAATCATTTACGTTACTCTGAAGAACACGAATGGGTAAAAACTGAAGGCAACGAAGTTGTTATCGGTATTACTCATTTTGCACAAAGTGAGTTAGGCGATATCGTATTCGTTGAACTTCCTGAAGTAGGTGCAACAATTGAAGCTGACGAGCCATTCGGAAGCGTAGAATCTGTTAAAACAGTTTCTGAATTATACGCACCTGTAAGTGGTAAAGTTGTGGCAGTAAACGAAGAATTAAGCGACCAACCAGAACTTGTTAACGAATCTCCGTACGAAGGTGCATGGATGGTTAAGATTGAACTTTCTGATGCAAGTGAAGTAGAGAAGTTATTATCTGCAGAACAATACGCAGAAATGACAAACCAAGACTAATTTTAGTCGAGATAAAAAGGACAGCCTATGTGCTGTCCTTTTTATTTTTCATTGCGTAAAAGGACACCTTCTGTGCTAGAAACTTCATCCCCCTCACATTCTGAGCGAGCCGCCTGCGCTTTTCTTTTAATCCAGCTCCAGCGGCAAGGATGCTCGGTGGCTTCTCTTCTTCCTACGAGGCAAAAAAGCGCCTTTACGTCAGGAATTCCAACGTCCTTCTGTTCTGAGCGAGCCGCTTCCACTTTTCTTTATCCAGCTACGCCTCCTAGTCCTTCATGTCTAAGAACCTTCCGCACAAGAAGACAAAAAACGCCTTCTGTGCGAAAGCGCCTTAGCCAACAGGGCTAAACAGTTTCACAAAAATAAACAGGAAACAACATGAAAAGAACGAATATACTATATACTAAAGTAAGGTTGTTTTATAGTATATGGTGATCGGGTGATGACATATGGTCTATGTAGAGAAAGTCATTATTGTCGAAGGAAAATCAGATAGAAGAAAGATTGAATCTATTATTCGCGAACCAGTGGAAATTGTTTGTACAAATGGTACAATTGGTTTGTCGAAAATGGATGAACTCATTGATCAGTTTTTTGATAAAGAAGTATATGTGCTAGTGGATGCTGATGCTGCAGGTGAAAAGCTCAGAAAACAATTTCGTAAAGAATTTCCGCAAGCTGAGCATATTTACATTGATCGTTCGTATCGTGAAGTGGCAACTGCTCCTTCTAATCATTTAGCGAACGTATTATGGGGAGCTGACATTGACGTTTATACAGAATATTTACGGTAAGGAATGATAGAAGTGATTGACTGGACAGGTGCTGAAGCTACAGCTTTAATAGCAGACCAAGAAAAAACAGTGTTATATGTATATACACCGATGTGTGGAACATGCCAATTAGCAAAGAAGATGTTAACAGTTGTAGAAGCTACTATATCTAATTTGGAAATAGGAATGCTAGATTTAAATTACGCTCCGCACTTAGCGCGAGAATATGAGGTAGAAAGTGTACCTTGTTTACTCGTATTTGAGCGGGGAACACTTATGAAGAAAATATATGCATTTCATTCAGTTGAATATTTATATACGGAATTACAGTAGGCGGCAATGTTTTTGCCGCCTCGACATATTTCTTGGGAAATACGCCTGAAAGATAGAAGTGATACGTTATTTGTCGAGAGAAAGTAACAGGATTGCCCTTTAAGAAGATGGAATGGTATTTAGTAGAAAGTGATATGAAGGATGTGATTAGAATGGGATTATATTCGTTGCTTCAATCATTTGTAACGTATGCCAATAGCCAATATCATTTAGAGCCACTTCTACGGCAAGGAGAAAAAATAATTAATATCCGTTTGGGAGCTGAGTGTTATTCACTTCAAATCTCAAGAGAGTATATACAAATTTTGAAAGGAACCGAGGGAACAGAACAAATTGTTTGTTTTGGGGAGGAAGACCTACAGCGATTAGTTACTGGGAATATTCGGTTACAAACTTTAATTAATAATGGGCGTGTACACTATTCTGGAACGTATCGCACGATGCTATTATTTGAATCAGTGTTTCATATATGTAAACCAATGCCGGTAGGTGCTTAATATTCCGAAGTTTCGTTTTTTGTGAAAATTCCTGTTGACATAGTGGGTGTATATTGATACAATTCAATTCATAAAATATAGACAATTTCATAAATTTCAAATCAGACGAAAATTGAATCTGATTTCTCTTATCAAGAGAGGTGGAGGGACTGAGCCCTATGAAACCCGGCAACCGTCAACTTTTATGTTGAAATGGTGCCAATTCCTGCAAAGCAAATGCTTTGAGAGATGAGAGAAAGGGATAATGTTGATATACGCATATAAACCTTTCTGCTCATTCTAGAGGCAGAAAGGTTTTTTTGTTGTTTGAATGAGGAGGATGTTCGAATAATAAAAAGAGCCGCTTATGCGTTTTAAGAAATCTAGCTCCAGCGGCTAGAACATTCGGTCGTTTCACCCCTTCCTGCGAGGTGAAAAGCGCCTCTATGTCAGGGGTTCCAACGCCCTCTTGTTCTGAGCAAGCCGCTTGCGCTTTTTAAATCAAAAAGGGGTGATACACCATGATTCTATTAGAGAATGTAAAGAAGATATATAAGTCAAAAAGCGGTGATGTCACTGCTGTGGATAACGCCAATTTAAAAATAGAGAAAGGTGAGATATTTGGTGTTATCGGATATAGTGGTGCTGGGAAAAGTTCTTTAATTCGATTGTTTAATCAATTAGAGAAGCCAACTTCCGGACAGATTACGATAGCTAATCGAGTTATTTCCACAATTACAGGGAGTGAACTTCGAAAGGCAAGACAAGAAATTGGAATGATTTTTCAGCATTTTAACTTACTGTGGTCACGAACTGTACGTGAAAATATCGCTTTTCCACTTGAAATTGCAGGTGTAGATAAAGTGCAGCGAAGAAAGCGTGTGGATGAGTTGATTCATCTTGTTGGATTAGAAGGTAGAGGTGATGCGTATCCATCTCAATTGAGCGGCGGGCAAAAGCAACGCGTTGGGATTGCAAGAGCATTAGCGAATAATCCAAAGGTGCTCTTGTGTGATGAAGCGACATCAGCACTTGATCCAGAAACCACAGATCAAATTTTAGATTTACTATTAGATATTAATAAACGTCTTGGATTAACAATTGTACTGATTACACATGAAATGCATGTGATTCAAAAAATTTGTAATCGTGTTGCGGTAATGGAAAAAGGAAAAATTGTGGAGACTGGTCCTGTACTAGATGTATTCCGTAATCCACAGCAGGAGATTACAAAGCGTTTTGTTAAGCAAATAACAGATTCTGAAGATGCGGATGAAGCAATTGAACATTTAGCAGAGAAGTATCCGGAAGGCAAGGTTGTAAAGTTGCAATTTATTGGTGAAGTAGTAGAAAGACCTGTCTTGCAGGAACTTATGAAGCAAGATGGCGTGGAAGTAAGCATTCTGCAAGGGAACATTGCACAAACGGCAAACGGGGCGTATGGAAGTTTAATTGTCCACTTAAATGGTGCTGAAGATGTGGTTGCAAAAGCAATTGCGACGATTCAACAAGAGCAAGTCGAGCTGGAGGTGATTGCACATGGATAATTTGTTTCAAAATGTCGATTGGGACAAAATGCTAGAGGCTACGGGAGAAACGTTATACATGACGGCAGTTGCCGCGTTTGCAACGTTTGTCTTAGGTCTTATTTTGGGATTGCTACTGTTTCTGACAGGAAAAGATAATCTCTGGGAAAACAAGCCAGTTAATATTGTAATTGGTGCGTTTGTAAATATTTTTCGTTCGATCCCGTTTATTATTTTAATCATTTTACTTATTCCATTTACGAAGCTTCTTCTAAACACGATTCTCGGTGCAAGTGCCGCATTACCAGCATTAATTGTTGGGGCAGCACCGTTCTATGCGAGAATGGTCGAAATCGCACTTCGTGAAATTGATAAAGGTGTCATTGAAGCATCAAAGGCGATGGGAGCAAAGACAAGTACAATTATTTTAAAAGTACTTATACCAGAATCTTTGCCAGCGCTTGTTTCCGGGATTACGGTAACAGCTATTGCGCTTGTCGGTTACACAGCAATGGCTGGAGTGGTCGGAGCAGGTGGACTTGGTACACTTGCTTATTTAGAAGGGTTTCAGCGCAATAATAGTGATGTAACGCTTATGGCAACAATTCTTGTACTTGTGATTGTATTTATCATTCAAATGCTTGGTGACTTGCTCACGAAGCGTCTTGATAAAAGATAAAGAGAAGTCTTCGTGTAAGACGAAGACTTCCTATAGATTTTTAATTTTGAATATTGAAAAAAAGAAAGGGTGTCATAACATGAAAAAGGTATTACTTTCAGCACTTCTTGCTGTACTTGTGTTTGCATTAGCTGCTTGTAGCGGCGGAAAAGACGAAAAGAAACTTGTAGTTGGTGCTTCTAACGTACCGCATGCAGTTATTCTAGAAAAAGCGAAACCAATCTTAGAGAAAAAAGGGATTAAATTAGATATTAAGCCATTCCAAGATTACGTATTGCCAAATAAAGCACTAGCTGATAAAGATCTTGATGCAAACTATTTCCAACATATTCCGTATTTAGATAAAGAGATTCAAGAAAAAGGATACAAATTTGTAAACGCAGGGAAAATTCATTTAGAGCCGATGGGGATTTACTCAAAGAAATATAAAAACTTAAAAGATCTTCCAAACGGCGGAACAGTGATTATGAGTAATAACGTATCAGAGCGTGGACGTATGTTAGGACTTCTGCAAAAAGGCGGCGTTATTAAACTGAAAGATGGCGTAGATATCGTCAAAGCGACAGAAAAAGATATTGTGGAAAATCCGAAAAACTTGAAGTTTAAAACAGATGTGGAGCCAGGTCTTACACCAAAATTATATGAGAACAACGAAGGTGACGCATTATTCATTAACTCAAACTATGCAATTGATGCAAAATTAAACCCAACAAAAGATGCAATTGCTCTTGAAGGATCAGAGTCTCCTTATGCAAATATTATTGCGGTTCGTAAAGGTGACGAAAATAGAAAAGAAATTAAAGAGCTTGTAGAAGTGTTACACTCAAAAGAAATTCAAGATTTTATTAAGAAAGAATATAAGGGCGCTGTACTTCCAGTAAGTGAATAGGCGTAGGAAAGGGCTAGGAAATTTCTAGCCCTTTTTTCTTTATATATAAGAAGAAAAGTGTATCATAAGAGGATGTGAGGGAAGTACTTATATACAATTGTGAAAAAATTGTTACATTTTCTCAGCGTTTGCGATAACATTTTATTTGATATAAAATGAGAATGAGAATAAAATGAGAATGTGAATGTTTTAGGAATTTTTAAAATGTATATAGAGGATTAATGGAGGTATTGAGATGGCTGGTTCTACATTAACGGTTAAAGACTTACATGTATCAATCGATGGTAAAGAAATTTTAAAAGGTGTAAACCTTGAAGTAAAAGGTGGAGAAATCCACGCAATTATGGGACCTAATGGAACAGGTAAATCAACTTTATCTTCTGCAATTATGGGTCACCCAAAATATGAAGTAACAGAAGGAAGCATCATCATCGACGGTGAAGATGTATTAGAAATGGAAGTAGATGAGCGCGCACAAGCAGGTCTATTCCTAGCAATGCAATATCCAAGTGAAATTAGCGGAGTAACAAACGCTGACTTCTTACGTTCTGCAATTAATGCACGACGCGAGGAAGGCGATGAAATTTCTCTTATGAAATTTATCCGTACATTAGATAAAAACATGGAATTCCTAGAAATGGATCCAGAAATGGCACAACGTTACTTAAACGAAGGTTTCTCTGGCGGTGAGAAAAAACGTAACGAAATTCTTCAATTAATGATGATTGAGCCAAAAATCGCAATCTTAGACGAAATCGACTCTGGTCTTGATATTGATGCATTAAAAGTTGTATCTAAAGGTATTAACGAAATGCGCGGCGAAGAGTTCGGCTGCCTAATGATTACGCATTACCAACGTTTATTAAACTACATTACTCCAGACTTCGTTCACGTTATGATGAACGGTCGCATCGTTAAATCTGGTGGCCCTGAGCTTGCACAACGTCTAGAAGCTGAAGGTTACGACTGGATCAAAAAAGAATTAGGTATTGAAGACGAAACAGCAGAGCAAGAAGCGTAAGAGAGGAGCATAAATATGACAATCGGTACATTACCTTTCGATCAAGAAACAATCCGTCAGCGCGCAAGCGAAGTAAACGAAGCTGCTTGGTTGACTGAGTTCCGCTTACAAGCTCTTGCACAAGCAACTGAACTTCCAATGCCAACGCCTGATAAAACAAAAATCGATAAATGGGACTTTATCGGAAAAGGCCACACTGCTAAGCAAGAGCCTGTAAGTTCTTTAACTGAACTTCCAGAAGCAGTGAAAAATTTAATTGATGAAAATAACAGCGTACTAGTACAACGTACAGGTACAACTGCATTTGTTTCTTTAGCTGATGAAGCAAAAGAAAAAGGTGTTATTTTCACAGATATCGTAACAGCTGCAACTGAGCATGCTGAATTAGTACAAAAGTACTTAATGAAAGACGGCGTGAAAGTGGATGAGCATCGTTTAACAGCACTTCATGCAGCATTAATCAACGGCGGTGCATTTGTATATGTTCCGAAAAACGTTGTTCTTGAAACACCACTTCAAGCTGTATTCTTAGTAGACGGCGAAGAAGCAAATGTATATAACCATGTATTATTTGTAGCTGACGCGAACAGTTCTGCAACATATGTAGAAAACTACGTAGCAAATGAAACTGTTACAGGTATTGCAAACATCGTGGCAGAAGTAATCGTAGAACAAGGTGCACAAGTGAAATTTGGTGCAGTTGATCTATTAGCGAAAGATGTAACAACTTACGTAAACCGCCGCGGCGTTGTAGGACGTGACGGCCGTATTGAGTGGGCATTAGGTCTTATGAATGACGGAAATACAATTTCAGAGAATGTAACGAACTTAATGGGCGACGGATCATTTGCTGATACAAAAACAGTAACAATTGGCCGTGGTAACCAAACACAAAACTTTACAACTAAAGTTGTTCACTTCGGTAAACACTCTGAAGGATTCATTTTAAAACACGGTGTACAAACAGATAGCGCAACATCTATCTTTAACGGAATTGGTAAAATTGAACACGGTGCATCTAAATCAAATGCACAACAATCTTCTCGCGTTCTTATGTTAAATGAGAAAGCTCGCGGCGATGCAAACCCAATTCTTCTAATTGACGAAGACGATGTAATGGCAGGTCACGCAGCTTCTGTAGGCCGTGTAGATCCAGTACAACTATACTACTTAATGAGTCGTGGTATTCCGAAGAAAGAAGCAGAACGTTTAGTCATCCATGGATTCTTAGCACCTGTAGTGAATGAGCTTCCAATTGAAGGAGTAAAAGCACAGCTTGTTGAGGTAATTGAAAGGAAAGTTCGCTAATGGATATTCATGAAATACGCAAACAGTTTCCAATTCTTGATCAAAAAGTGAACGGCAAACAACTTGTTTATTTCGATAGTGCAGCAACTTCTCAAAAGCCAATTCAAGTCATTGAAACGTTAGAACGTTACTATAAAGAATACAATTCTAACGTGCATCGCGGTGTTCATACGCTCGGTACGAAAGCTACCGATGCGTATGAAGGTGCACGTGAGAAGGTTCGCAAGTTTATTAACGCGAAATCAATGGAAGAAGTTATTTTCACGCGCGGAACAACAACTGCATTAAATACAGTAGCAGCAAGCTATGGCCGTGAAAATGTAAAAGAGGGCGATGAAATCGTCATCTCTTACATGGAGCATCATAGTAATATTATTCCGTGGCAACAAGTTGCGAAGAAAACAGGCGCAACTTTAAAATATCTTCCGCTTCAGCCAGACGGAACAATCTCATTAGAAGATGCACGTCAAACAATTACACCGAATACAAAAATCGTTTCTATTATGTATGTGTCTAACGTACTTGGAACGATTAACCCTGTAAAAGAAATTGCAGAAATCGCTCATCAAAATGGTGCAATCATGGTCGTTGACGGTGCACAAAGTACACCTCATATGAAAGTGGATGTACAAGATTTAAACTGTGATTTCTACGCATTATCCGCTCATAAAATGTGCGGGCCTACAGGTGTCGGCGTATTATATGGTAAGAAAGAATTGCTAGACAATATGGAGCCAATTGAATTTGGCGGCGAAATGATTGATTTCGTAGACTTACAAGATTCTACGTGGAAAGAGCTTCCGTGGAAGTTTGAAGCAGGTACACCGATTATCGGTAATGCGATCGGACTTGGAGCGGCAATTGATTTCCTAGAAGAAATCGGTCTTGATAATATTGAAAAGCATGAACATGAATTAGCGCAGTACGCTTTAGAAAGACTATCAGAAGTAGATGGCGTTACAATTTATGGACCAAAGCATCGCGCTGGTCTTGTTACATTTAATATTGATGAAGTACATCCGCATGATGTAGCAACAGTATTAGATGTAGAAGGCATTGCGGTTCGCGCAGGACATCACTGTGCACAACCGCTTATGAAGTGGCTAAAAGCTTCTTCTACAGCACGTGCAAGCTTCTATTTATATAATACAAAAGAAGAAATTGATACATTTGTTGAAGCGCTAACGAAAACAAAGGAGTATTTCACAAATGTCTTTTAATAATTTAGATACGTTATATCGTCAAGTTATTATGGATCATTATAAAAATCCTCGTAACCATGGCGTGTTAGATGATAGTGTTACAGTTAATTTGAACAATCCAACTTGCGGCGATCGTATTCAACTTACGATGAAAGTAGAAGAGGGAATTGTTAAAGAGGCGAAGTTTGAAGGAGAAGGTTGTTCGATTTCTATGTCTTCGGCTTCGATGATGACGCAAGCAGTAAAAGGAAAGAAAATTGAAGAAGCACTTCAGCTTTCTAAAATTTTCTCTGATATGATGCTAGGAAAAGAGTATGATGACAGCGTAGATTTAGGAGATATTGAAGCATTACAAGGCGTATGCAAGTTTCCAGCACGTATTAAATGTGCAACATTAGCTTGGAAAGCGTTAGAAAAAGGCTTAAACGAAGATAAGTAATGTTACAGGTTCCTAAACACGAGGTTATCTAAGGAGGGACATACCAACATGGCGAAGAAACTGCCAGATATCGGCGATTATAAATATGGTTTCAAGGATAAAGACGTTTCGATTTTCCGTGCAGGACGCGGCTTAACAAAAGAAATCGTTGAAGAGATTTCACGTATGAAAGAAGAACCACAGTGGATGTTAGACTTCCGTTTAAAATCACTGGATAAATTCTACGAAATGCCAATGCCACAATGGGGCGGCGACTTAAACGACTTAGATTTCGATGAAATTACGTACTACGTAAAACCATCTGAGAAATCTGAGAAGTCTTGGGATGAAGTACCTGATGAAATTAAAGCGACATTTGATAAATTAGGTATTCCAGAAGCTGAGCAAAAATATTTAGCTGGTGTATCTGCACAGTACGAATCTGAAGTTGTATACCACAACATGAAAGAGGACCTAGAAGCTCTAGGAATCGTCTTCAAAGATACAGATAGCGCATTAAAAGAGAACGAAGATATTTTCCGTGAGCATTTCGGAAAAGTAATCCCACCAACTGACAACAAATTCGCAGCATTAAACTCTGCAGTTTGGTCTGGTGGATCGTTCATCTACGTTCCAAAAGGTATCAAAGTTGATACACCGCTTCAAGCGTATTTCCGTATTAACTCTGAAAATATGGGACAATTCGAGCGTACGCTTATTATTGTAGACGAAGGCGCACATGTACACTACGTAGAAGGTTGTACAGCTCCTGTTTACACAACAAATTCACTGCACAGTGCGGTAGTAGAAATCATCATTAAGAAAGATGCATATTGCCGTTACACTACAATCCAAAACTGGGCAAACAACGTATACAACCTAGTTACAAAACGTGCTGTTTGTGAAGCAAACGCAACGATGGAATGGATTGATGGTAACATCGGATCTAAATTAACGATGAAATACCCAGCAGTTATCTTAAAAGGCGAAGGCGCTCGTGGTTTAACATTATCTATCGCGATTGCTGGTAAAGGCCAACACCAAGATGCTGGTGCGAAAATGATTCACTTAGCACCAAACACATCTTCAACAATCGTTTCTAAATCGATTGCGAAACATGGTGGTAAAGTAACGTACCGTGGTATCGTACACTTCGGACCAAAAGCGACAAACTCTCGCTCTAACATCGAATGTGATACGTTAATCATGGATAACCAATCAACATCTGATACAATTCCTTACAACGAGATCAAAAACGATCACGTTTCACTTGAGCACGAAGCGAAAGTGTCAAAAGTATCAGAAGAACAATTATTCTACCTAATGAGCCGCGGTATCTCTGAGCAAGAAGCTACAGAAATGATCGTAATGGGCTTCATTGAGCCATTCACTCGCGAACTTCCAATGGAATACGCAGTTGAAATGAACCGTCTAATCAAGTTTGAGATGGAAGGTAGTATCGGTTAATTTAAAAGTAGAAGCGCCCTGTTTACAGGGCGCTTTTTTAATTGGATGAAAATATATCAATCGTTTCTCCCGATATATCGGTGTTATTTTTGAAATAACGGTGTTTTGACACGATATAAAGACCTTGCGACGATGTTGGACATGTGAAAAGCCGCTGAAAAACTATCTAGTTTGAGTAAGGGAAAAAATTTTATCAATATACAAAAATTAAGATTTTATGATATAATTTTTTAAAAAAGGAGGTGAGTATTTTAAGAGTTCTAAACCATGTTGAAGGAATAAAATTACTAGTGTGTTTATTAGTTGGTTTATGTACTATTAATTATTCGTTTATTTCCTTCGCTGAAACATAAACAAGTAATTTAGCTGATGCAACAAAATTATTCTAAAAAAGGAGTTGAGTTTTTTGAAAATTAAAAAAAGTATTAAAGGAATAAAATTACTAGCATGTTTATCAATTGGCTTATGCACTATTAATTATTCTTCTATTTCCTTCGCGGAAACAAAAACAGGTAATTCAGCTGATGCAACAAAAAAAGCTATTGACATTGATACTGGCATAGCAAATCTTAAGTATAATAATCAAGAGGTTTTAGCAGTAAATGGTGATAAAGTAGAGAGTTTTGTTCCGAAAGAAAGTACAAATTCAAATGGTAAATTTGTAGTAGTTGAACGTGAGAAAAAATCACTTACAACTTCACCAGTCGATATTTCGATTATTGATTCTGTGGCTAATCGTACTTATCCAGGAGCAGTACAACTTGCAAATAAAGCTTTTGCGGATAATCAACCTAGTTTGTTAGTAGCTAAGAGAAAACCTTTGAATATTAGTATAGACTTACCTGGCATGAGAAAAGACAATACAATTACTGTCCAAAATCCTACATATGGTAATGTGTCT